>CAINCE010000052.1 GCA_903846945.1 uncultured bacterium | reverse complement strand
TCGAAGTCAGAACAAACGAGTAAATACTCCGCAGCTTGCTGCGTAAAGAAGCAGAGCTTCCACTTAATACCTCGCCAGCTCGCTGCGAGGTAGTTTATTTTTAGCAGTAAAAAGGAATTACTCTTACAAAAAAGAAATGTCAGTAAATATCATTCAGGAGGTCTCTGGTCTAATGCGTGTTGTAGTCACGTACAGGTGGACGAACCCTTAACGGTTGCAATTAACCGTCAATAAAAAGAGGAGTTGGGTTTTGATTGCGAAATGAAAGAGGTCCGTTCTTTCACATATAGAGTTCAATAAATAGCCTAATTTAGTGTTTGGTTTACAGTTTACAGTCTACTGTAAACTTACTCAATTATCTGGTATTATAAGTATATGGAACCAAATACAGAGGACAAAATAATTGAATATATTAAAAGCAGGGGTCAGGTTACTGCTAACGATTTGACTGAACACTTGGGAATAAGCCGACAGGCTGTTCACAGGCAGATTAGCCGACTCCAAGAAGAAGGTTTGATATACAAAATCGGTAGACCACCGAAAGTCTTTTATCTTATCGCAGAAGACAAAGTAAAAAAGGAAGATAATACGGTAGATGAAAAGACCAAGAAAATTATTGATGAGAACTTTCTTAACATTACCGCTTCTGGTGAGCGACAAGAAGGATTTGAGGGCTTCATAAACTGGTGTATCAAAAGGAAGGACCCACTTGAAAAGACTGCAAAAGAATATGTTGAAACACTCAAGAAATATAAGCCATACAAAAAGGATGGTTTGATAAATGGTATGCACAAAATAAAAGGTACTTTTCCTGATACAGCAGTAGATAAACTTTTCTATCTCGATTTCTACAGTATCGAGCGTTTTGGTAAAACAAAGCTTGGACAACTACTACTTTACGCAAAGCAAAGCCAAAATCGAGGATTGATAAAAGAATTGGTGGACCAGATACGTCCTCAAATAGAAGAACTAATAAAAAAATATCAAATTGAGGCTGTGGGCTTTATACCACCAACAGTAAAACGCGAAGTTCAGTTGATGAGAGAGCTTGAGAGACAACTTCATCTTACAAATCCAAAAGTTTCTCTGGTTAAGGTAAAAACTCCTGTTATCGTGCCACAGAAAACTCTCAATAAGCTTGAGGACCGTATTGAAAATGCCAAAAGGACGATTATGGTGGATGAGGTAAAGAATTTTAAGACGGTCCTACTTATAGATGATGCTTTGGGTTCAGGGGCAACAATCAACGAAACTGCAAAGAAAATTAAAAGCCAAGGACTTGCCGAAACCATAATTGGACTAGCTATTACAGTTAGCTTTAGCGGATTTGAAGTTATTAGTGAGGTGTAACAGTCATCATCAAAGTGAGAGTCTCTATGCTACTTTTGATATAATCTCTCTGTTTAGTAAGTTCTGAAAGCCACGCAATGGGGTCACCCTGAAATCTCAAACTTTATAGACTTCTCCAATTTTGCGTAACTTTATAAAGTTTGGTATTATGAATGTGTTAGGTTTTTAGACCAATATTTCATATGACCACTCGCCAAAAGCTCGAAATCATCCAGAAAATGCTGGGATTGACCCAGACCAAACTTGCTGAGAGATTTGGCGTGTCTTTTGCCGCATTTAACAGCTGGTGGACCGGCAAGTCAGAGCCGAGAGCAAAAGCGTTAGTTGCTATAGATGAGCTTTTCCTCGAAGTCACCGGACAGAAGGTGATTCCTGACGATCAGCTCACTGCAAAGAAGAAAGCCATCGAGCAGAAGTCTGCAGGTCATAAAAATGTTGCCCAGGAGATTCTTAGTAACCCTGACATCCGGGACCAGTTCATCCTGAAGCTCACATATCATAGCAACAGCATTGAAGGTAGCACTCTCACGGAGCCTGACACGGCAGCCATTCTTTTCGATAACGCCGCTTTGCCTGATAAGAGCCTAACTGAACAGCTTGAAGCAAAAAATCATCAGACTGCTTTGAATTATCTTTTTGATCATATCCTAAAGAACGAGAAAATTGATGAGAATCTCATTCTCAAACTTCATAGCATTCTCATGAATGGGATACGACCCGACGCAGGCGCATACAGGAATCATGGTGTTCGGATTACGGGCGTCAATCTACCCACGGCAAACCACATGAGCGTCCGTAAACTCATAGGGGAAGTGTTAGCACGGGTAGCGGAAAAGACCAAGGACATCATCGGTCTTTCGGCTTCGGTTCATGCCAGATTTGAACAGGTCCATCCATTTTCTGATGGCAATGGTCGCATCGGACGGTTACTCATGAACGCCATGCTTCTCAAAGAAAATATAGCACCCGCTATCATCCGTCAGGAGCAAAAGCAGTTGTATTACGCGTATCTCTATAAAGCTCAAACCAAAGATGACCTGAGTCAGCTCGAGGATTTCCTGTGCGAAGCGGTCATGGATGGCTTTACAATTTTGGAGAGGAAGGATAAGAGATAATTATATATATGAATCATCTATATCTCATCGGTGGCTCAACTAGATCTGGAAAAACTACTATTTTACATAGAGTGATAATGGCGAAACCTATGATCGCCATTCAGACTGATGCTGTCAGGGAAGGATTACGAAAAGCGCTGACCGGTGAATCGAAAGTCTCGATCAGGCGCCGATGAATACGGTTATAAATTCTTCCCATTCAAAAACGATGATTTTGTGGGATATTGCGATGAAGTGGTGAATTATTTGCTTCAGGATTTCTAACAAGATCCACGATGATCAGAAGAGAGGTAGGTAGGTCTCGGTAGGGTCACGAAATCGTAACTTTATAAAGTTTGGTAAAGAAGTAGTATCTCGTGATACAATATTACTTATAAGTTTTAGCATTATCACTATTAACCAATCCAACAACATGAGCAATGAAAAACCGCAGGTTAGGGAGAGGAGAGTTATCAGGATATCCAAGACAAAGTTTACGATACTTGTCATTATCGTCGTCGTAGTGATAGGTGTGGCATGGTTCATGAATGTTGCTTCGAGAGGGTTGGGAGGGATGATGTATTCAAATTCATTCAATTCTCCGAGAATAGATAGTCAGAGCCAGTCAATAAATTCCATCCCTTCGATTTCTATGATGAGACCGGAGTATTACAACAACAATAATGGTGATATCACTGACACCAGAGAATTCATGAAGACTAGTTACTCCGCGACGATACAGACGCGTGATGTTTCAAAAGTCGTCAATGATGTGAAAAATATTGTTAAGGGTGCAGACGGCAGAGTCGACAATATTCAGAGTGGTGAGAAGTATGGTTCGATAACTTTCGTTGTTCCAAAGACAAATTTTGACTCATTTAGAGACCAAGTCGAAGCGTTGACTCATAGGAAATTATATACGGAAAATATCTCCAGTCAGAATCTGCTAACTACGAAACAGAGTATAGAAGAAAGGACGACCAGTGTAGAGGTGTCACTGGCTTCATTGAATACACAGAGAACTGCTCTAGAGAAGAGGCACACTGAGACTATGGGAGGATACAATACTGAGCTATCTAGAATACAGGCACAGATATCAGTAATAGGAACGAGTATTGCCAATGTTTCTAGTTCACCTGATTCTAGAGCGATCATTGCTTCGCTCCAGTCTCAGGAGGAAGTATTGTTGAGTCAAGAGGCAGCGATGAGGCAGAAGATCAGTAGTGAAAATATCAGTTATTCTAGCAAGAAACAGAGTCTAGATAGTCAGATAGCAAATCAAAATAGTAATCTAGCGTCCGTGAAGCAGGACGATACAAATTTTGGAAACAATATCGAGACAGTGAGTGGTAGTGTCAGCGCGAACTGGGTCAGTATGTGGCAGTTGGCATGTATATATTCTCCGATATCACCAGTCTGGATCATCATCATTCTCATCATACTGATCTGGATGTATCTCGGTCACAAGAGATATGTACCTAAGGGCTCGTCCACAATTAACTTCCTCAGGTATGCTATACTGTACGCATGACAACAAAGGAGCAATACGCAGTACTTCGTCCGAAGTTTAATGAACTCCAATGGAGAGTGTATCTCGGTACTGAAGCCGAAAAAATAGG
>CAINCE010000051.1 GCA_903846945.1 uncultured bacterium | reverse complement strand
TCTACAAAAGTAGCAAGTATTCACTCAAAGTTACCAATAGCGACAAACTGGTTGAAGAGCTATCCAAACACAACATCAAGCTATTACCATACGAGATCCTCGATGTAGCGCCCGTGCCGCCGCTTCAGCGGCGTGCCGGGCGCATCGAGGCTCCAGAAGTCATATCAGTAACAAAAAAACTGAAGATCACTAGCTACACAGATCTGTTACGGGAAAAATCTCTATACTGATGCCCCTTGGTTTATCTATACAGTCATATCAGAAGAAAGTAACAACAAGAAAAGTGCCAAAAACGTCTAAAAGTTATCACCAATTTATTAACAATTTGCTTAATTAAAAACAAAGCGTAAAATTCTCACCATGAAATACATCCTCTACTGTCGAAAATCCACTGAATCCGAAGACCGTCAAGTCCTTTCTCTTGAATCTCAAGAAAAGGAGCTTATGAATATTGCCAAGAATAACAACCTCGATGTTATTAGCGTATTCAAAGAAAGCAAATCTGCCAAAGCTGAAGGCCGTCCAGTATTCAACCAAGTCCTGAAGCTGATCACGTCCGGAAAGGCCGATGCAATCATCTGTTGGAAGCTCGATAGGTTAGCTCGCAACTTTATTGACGGTGGTAAAGTCATTGACCTCCTTCAAAAGGGAGTAATCAAAGAAATTAGAACGTACGAAACTACACATTTACCAACTGACAACGTGCTTCTTCTTGCTGTTAACTTCGGTATGGCCAATCAATACATTCGTGATTTGAGTACCAATGTTAAAAGAGGTATTCGTACCAAACTAGAAAACGGCCAGTGGCCAAATTACGCTCCATTCGGTTACAAAAACGACAAAGCCGACAAGACGATCAAGATCGACACAAAAAGATCGCCGTATGTTAAGCGCATCTTTGAATTGTATTCAACTGGAGCCTACACCTTGAAACAGGTTGAAGATATCCTCTACCATGAAGGATTGAGAACTAAGGGCGGATTCAGATTGAAGAAGTGCCAGATCCATCGCTTCCTGCAAAACAAATTCTATGTCGGCCTCATGGAAAAAGATGGCAAGCTATATCCAGGAAAGCACAAGCCGATCATCTCTCAAACTCTATTCGATCAAGTACAAGAAATTCTTAATCGTAAAAGTAGCCCCAAGCCACAAAAGCATTTCTATTCCGCTAGAGGATTCTTAACCTGCGCGTCATGCGGTTGTATGTTAACAGCTGAAACCCAGAAAGGCTTTATTTACTATCATTGCACGAACGGTAAAGGCAATTGTGATGAACACAAAACCTATCTGAAAAATACTGATGTCGATCAACTGCTTTCAAAGATGTTTCTTAACTTGAAATTTGACGAAGAATTCATTGACATTAGCTTCGAGGCCTACAAAGCTAGAAACGATGACCAGAATAACTACGCCAAGTCTTCATTAACCGGCCTCTCAAACGAATTAAACGCCCTTACAGACAAAGAATCCAGACTCGTCGATGGTTATGTCTCACAACTTATTACTGAAGCTATTTACAAGCAGAAAAAGTTAGAAATTGAAAACCAAAGAGCAGTGCTTAACAACCAGATCAAGGAAATTCAGGCAAAAGGTGGCATCTCCGAAGTTACTCTCGAACAGATCAAGAATGTATTTCTGGAAGGCAGTAGAGCCGCGGAAAAATATCTGCTCGTTGATGAGCAAGAAAAACGAAATATGCTCAAAAAGTTACTTTCGAACGCTTATGTACAAAACAAAAATGTGGCTAGCTATCAATTCAAAAGTCCATATCAGGTGCTTGCTTTGGCACCTAAAAACAACGACTTAACACAGATGCGGATGGGGTGAGATTCGAACTCACGGTACCATTGCTGGTACAACAGTTTTCAAGACTGTCTCGTTAGACCACTCCGACACCCATCCGTTGAATTGTCAATAGTAGACTAGATGAATTTACCAGCCCTTCTACTGTGTTTAGGATTATGTGTTCCTATAACCTCTAGATAATCACATATTTCAGCATGATTTTCAAGTTGTATTGCTTTGCCACCTCTTCTTTTCTTTGGATGGAAACCGAGATTTGTCAGTATCTCATATATAGTTTGAGATAAGATTGGGCAATAAGTGGTCCAATTTAGACGCAAATATGAATAAAATTTTCCTTCTATTGAATGCGTCTCAACCACTACGCATCCATCAGCAAGCATGTCAGTAAGTATGTCAGCAAGTATCGAATGTTTTCCAATATCATGATATGCTCTACCTATGCGAATACTAGGCATAGACTATGGGTCAAAGAGGGTTGGCGTAGCAATATCTGATCCAGATCGTAAGTTTGCGTTGCCTGTGTCAGTGATATTGAACACACCGACACTACTCGATGAGATAGAAAAGATCGCCATAGACCATGAGGTCAAGGAGATGGTTATGGGGGAGTCGAGGAATTATAAAGGTGAACCGAACGAGATATTACTAGATAGTATGGATTTCAAACAAAGATTGGAGCAGAAAGGATTCATAGTTAATCTCGAACTAGAATTCATGACCAGTGTTCAGGCGGAGAGATGGCAGGGGAGAGGGAAGCTCACGGACGCATCTGCCGCAGCGATCATATTACAAAGTTACTTGGATCGGACGAGGGTGAAATGAAAATCGCAGTCACAAGAGACTAGATACTAGATAATGGATACTAGAAATCGCATTTACTAAACCCTATACCCTATACCCTATACCCTAAACCCTAACTACTAACACCTAATAACTAACTACTCTCCTAAAATGTCTATTTCATACGACGAATTCAAGAAAGTTGAGATCTGCGCAGGCAAGATATTGTCTGCAGAGAAAGTTCCTGATACAGATAAACTATTGAAGTTAATGGTTGATTTTGGGGAAAAGGTGGAAGTGTCGCCGGAACAGATTGAAATGAAGTCGGAACATACTGAAATACCCGATTTGTCAAAGAGTGCTGTAACTATTACGCCTGTTGAGTCCAATGAAGCCTCGGTAGCCGCAAGTCCAATCAATAGTAATGAACCGATTTTAACTAGCACAAAACAATTTAAACCCACACCAAGACAGATAGTATCTGGTATAGCGCTCAGATACCCAGACCCTACAGTGCTGGTAGGTAAGACTTGCATGTTTGTTACAAACCTCGAACCGAGAATGATCAAAGGTCTCGAAAGCAACGGAATGTTATTCGCCGTTTCAACACCTGAAGATGGATTTTCATTGTTAGAACCGAATGATACGATCCCTGCTGGAACCATTGCTGCGTAGATAGTCGCAAGATGTTAGTAATTAGATACTGGATACTAGTGATTAGGCATTAGGCATTAGGAATTAGTACTTAGTAATTAGTTATCGCAAATTAAAATCTAACTACTTAAAACCTAACTCCTAACTCCTAATGCCTAATCACTAGTGCCTAGGTCCTAATCACTAATTACTTTTCAAACATGCAAATAACTGACTTACTAAATCCACAGTTTCTCATCTCCACACTCGGCTTTGTTGGAGTCATCGCTATAATTTACCTAGAAACTGGAGCATTCTTTGGATTCTTCTTCCCAGGAGATTCGCTACTCGTTACGGCAGGATTCCTAGCATCACAAGGGCATCTGCCTATAGTCGCACTACTCATCTGTACATTCATAGCGGCAGTACTCGGAGATAGTACTGGTTATGCATTTGGCAAGAAAGTTGGGCCAGCGATATTTACTAAAGAAGATTCTATATTTTTTAATAAGAAATATCTATTGCGAGCGCAAGAATTCTATGAGAAGCATGGAGTGATCACTATCATCCTGGCTAGATTTATGCCCGTTGTTCGTACTTTCGCGCCGATAGTGGCGGGAATAGGGAATATGAAGTACAGAACTTTTCTCGCATTCAATATCATCGGTGGGTTCATATGGACATGGTTAATGTTGCTCATCGGCTATGTATTTGGTTCAATAATTCCGAACCCCGACAGGTATATCGTTCCACTGGTATTGGCTATCATCATCATTTCTGCTGCACCAGGGATATACAAAGTCATAAAGTCTGTAAAGTCAGAAAGTCAGGGAAGTCCATAAAGTCCATCAAGTCTATAAAGTCAGAAAGTCAGAGGATTTACCTCTTACCATTTTCTGCGCTATACTTGTAGCATGCATCAGTCATCGTTCTTCAGATTATTTCCTCCTCCCAAATACATGGTCACTAGATTTGCTGGCCTTGAGATATCTGACGACGCTATACGATGTCTACAATATAAGCTCACTATACACGGCCAGGAAATATTGAAGTCTGACGAAGTTAGCGTTCCAGCAGGTCTCATTCAGGGAGGGGACATGAAAGATGAGAAAATCATAACGGAGTTACTGACAACTTTTGTAAAGAAGAACAAGTTGAAGTATGTTAGCGTCTCAGTTCCAGAAGAAAAAGCATATCTATTTCAAACAGATGTGGTCGGAGTAAATACGAAGGATATTGCGCAGAACATCGAATTTAAACTCGAAGAGAATGTGCCACTATCAGCCCGAGATGCTGTTTTCTATTTTGATATTATGCCCATAGAGGCGACTGGTGGAGTGCTCAGAGCTAGTGTATCTGTTGTACCCAAGACATATATAGAGAAGCAGATTGAATACTTACAAAGTGTCGGTTTATCCCCGGTCGCTTTCGAAGTTGCTCCCAAGTCTATCGCGCGCGTTGCGCTAAATAATGAGCCAAATAAAACCTCGATGGTGGTTCATTTTATGAATGAGAAGACTGGTATATATATAGTATCTGGTGGAGTTGTTTGTTTCACTTCGACCATAGTGAGCTCATCACCGATCTCTGATGAGATCAATCATACATTTGAATATTGGAAATCAAAGACAGATGCCAAGATCGACGAAATAGTACTATGTGGCAAGGGAGCATTGAAATATGAGAGTGGTCTCATGAATACGATCTCTGTCGAAAAATGTCCAGTGGTAGTAGCGAACACTTGGCGTAACGCTTTTGATATTGATAAATATGTGCCACACATGTCACGAGACGAATCACTAGACTATATCATCGTCGCTGGGCTGGCTCTAGAACAATAAAACCATGCGTCACACACTCATACCGATAAATCTAAAGAAAGCCTTGCGACATGAATACCACATCAGAGCTTTGGTCGTGCTCCTGTTTATGCTCTCTGTATCTGGGATTATAGGTATCGTATCCATGATGCCCGCTTTCGTATATGTAAAAACTGAGAGTGATAATATTAGCAAGACTCTATCTGCATTGCAGAAGTCCGCTGGAAATATTGACGGAAAAAATATTGACAACGATGCCGCGAAGCAAGCTAACATACTCGCCCTATTCAATGACCAGTCCAAGGGCAAGACGAACAATTCCACTATCATTGATAGTATCATCAGTGTTAGGGGGAATGTGAGAATAACATCACTCGCTATATCTAGAACAGGGTCTACGACGATAGTTGTCACCATACAAGGTGTTGCTCCAACGCGAGACTCTCTCATCAATTTCAAGAACCAATTGGCCACTGTTACTCCAGGAAATAAGATAGACTTACCGATCTCTGCGTTGGCCAAGAGCAAGGATATCCAATATTCTCTGACACTAACCAACGAAAAAATGCCATGAAGAATACACATCATCACTTTCTCATAGCTCTAGCTATCGCAGTAACACTGTTCGTTGCTTCGCTATACTTCTATATGAGTTATTCTCTGGGGGGGATGGCAAGTGGAGTGGTAGATATGCGCAACAAAGTTGCTGTCATGCGATCAGAGAATACAACGAACGAAAAGCTGAAGCAGTTGGATACCGATTCACAAGATGACTGGAAGAAGTTATACACAATGTTCGTACCTGCAGACAATGTTGTGCCATTCATCGTTGCACTAGAATCATTGGGTACGAATGTTGGTAGTGAGGTGAGCGTAGCCTCTATCGATAGCTCTGCACCTGAGAGTGGGAGTTTGGCGAAAAATGGGTTCATCAATGCGAAGGTTAGTGTCCGCGGTACATGGAGCTCAGTATTGAAAACCTTGATGTTAGCAGAAAATATGCCTTATAAGGTCTATCTTAGTAATGTACGGGTCAGTCTCGTTTCCGATGTTGCTAGTAAAGATGCGGCTGAGTGGGCACTATCGTTCGATGTGAGTGCCATAAAAACAATATGAAAATACCGAAAATAAACAAACATTATATGGGCAGAGATGCGCACAGGGATTGGGTGGCAATCTTTATCTTCACATGCGTCATCTCTGTTGCCCTAATTGTAGATGGGGTAGCATCTTATAGAGATGTTGATTCTAAACTCTCCAATGTGGCTCCGCAGGCAAGTACTACGAATCTACCAGTCGACTCCAATACACTAGACAATGCCATAAAAGTAATAGATACTCATGCAGCTAACCAAAAATCCATAATAAATGCTACTATACCGCTAGCCCCCTCGTAGTTCAATGGATAGAACAGCGGACTTCTAAGCCGTTGATGTTGGTTCGATTCCAACCGAGGGGACAAACGAACGGAGTGAGTTTGGTCACGAGAGTGATGTGCCTGCGCACATCACGAGGTGGGAGCGAACGCCGGAGCGTTACATTCTGTGCGCCCTAAGAGATTCGAACTCCTGACCTTCCCCGTGTAAAGGGGTCGCTCTACCAACTGAGCTAAGGGCGCAAACAATACATTTTCAATTGAACCTCCAATAAATCAGCAGTTTACTATAATGTATGTGAAGATGATGAATTTTGCGTTCCCTCATAGATTAGCGTATATTCAATATATGAGCAAGAAAACGACCACCAAAACACCCCAAAAGCCATTAAAGGCGAAGTCAAAGAAGGTTCTTGCGCGACTCGCTAATGTAGTCATCCTCTACGAAGACGCTGATTGCCTAGTAGTCAATAAACCCGCAGGCCTCATGGTACATTCAGATGGCAAGAACGAAGGTCCATTTTTGGCAGACTGGATACTGGAGAATTATCCGAAGGCGAAAGATGTTGGTGACCCGATGAATGACAGTGAAGGTAATCCGCTGAATCGCTCCGGTATAGTTCATCGCCTCGATAGGGAAACCAGTGGGGCCATCATCATTGCTAAAACAAAAAAAGGTCACGCTAGCCTGAAACAACAATTCAAAGATAGGTTAGTGATGAAGAAATATCTGGCTTTCATCTGGGGAGAGATGAAGGAAGAGTTTGGTACTATAGACAGGCCGATAGGTAGGAGCAGTAGCAATTTCCGTAAATGGTCAGCATACCCAACAGCTAGAGGGGATATCAGGGAGGCGCAGACATATTGGACGAGGATGGGGAATACCGAAGATATGACGACACTGGACAACTCCATATCACAGGGCGAATCAATGGAAAAATTTGCTCTAGTCGAAGTCCAGCCGAAAACTGGTCGAACTCATCAGATACGGGTGCATATGAGCGCTATAAATCATCCTGTGGTAGGTGATAGTCTATATGCTCCAAAGAAGCCTATGGCTCTAGGATTCGAGAGATTGGCTCTGCATTCATACATCATCGAATTTAGCGACCTAAAGGGCAAGAAGGTGAAGATCGTGGCTCCATTACCACCAGATTTCAAGAGAGCGGTGAAAAAATTTGATTTAAAGTTGCCTGTATGATAGTGTATCCTGACTTATGGCAACCAAGGTTATAACTACAGTCAATGTTGAAGAGCGCAAGAAACTGGACATCCGTTCAGGGGACTTGGTCCGTGTATGGCAGAAGATTGAGGAAGACAAAGGTAAATTCCGCCTTCAGGCGTTCGAAGGTCTAGTTTTAGCTACCAAACATGGGAGCGAAGCTGGGGCCACATTTACAGTACGCAAAGTCATCGACGGTGTTGGTGTTGAGCGTATCTTCCCACTATATTCTCCTATGATAGATGAGATTGAAACAGTTCGCAGGTCCAAGGTTCGCCGCGCAAAGCTCTACTTCATCCGCAGGAAGGCTGCCAAGGAGATTCGCCACCAGATGCGTCGTATCATGGCTACGAAGGATGCTACTGAGACCACTCCAGAAGTGGCACCAGTTATCGCTACAGAAGCAGCGAAGGAAGGTCCAGTTGAGGCGAAATAAGAGTGGTCAAAACAGCGTCAACAAAATCCTAATATATTTGAGAAGTCTCCGAAAAGGAGATTTTTTCTCCGCCAGCTGGCGGATTGAAATTTGTGTGCAATTTTGCTAAAATCTGTGAGGACTTCGGTAAAACTTGTTGGATATATACTTATGGCACAGATGAGTAGCGAGAAACAAAAATGTTCGAGAGCAGTACCTTCCCAAGTAAGTAGCGGCGATACGGATGGCGGGAGTACTCATGAGGAACCCCACCTAACAATATTGGATAATGTAAGATCTGAACACGTTGTTCCTGGTCGGGTCATTCATGTCCGATTTCAGTTTAAACCAGCTGATTCAAATGGAACCTTTCCGCCGCCATGGCTCATTCCACGATGAGTGGCGCCATGTTTCCAAGTTTTCGATAGTGTTAGTTCGAGCGGGGTCCACTATGGATCCCGCCCTTTTTTATTCTGACAAGCGAAGATGTGTGAATATTTTTATATTCACAACATCTGACGATTCAGTAGAATCGCCTACTGGGTTCGAAGTCAGAACAAACGAGTAAATACTCCGCAGCTTGCTGCGTAAAGAAGCAGAGCTTCCACT
>CAINCE010000050.1 GCA_903846945.1 uncultured bacterium | reverse complement strand
TATTCACAACATCTGACGATTCAGTAGAATCGCCTACTGGGTTCGAAGTCAGAACAAACGAGTAAATACTCCGCAGCTTGCTGCGTAAAGAAGCAGAGCTTCCACTTAATACCTCGCCAGCTTGCTGCGAGGTAGTTTATTGATCTATGGTTGAATTTATAAGCCGGTTTGCAATTCAACTATCTCAATTGCATAGATATCCTCACCCTCGCCCCTTTTCCTTCACCATCTGACTCGATCGTGAGCTCGCCATGATGCGCCCTGACGACAGCTCGTGCAACGCCTAGACCTATACCCATGCCGATAGGGTTAGCAGCCAAGGCTTCCTTGCTGCGGAAATAGTGTTGATGAAATAGTTTCGGAGCGTCAGCGCTGGTCATGCCTACACCAGTGTTTTCGATGGTTATCTCCAGTACCTTGTCATCGATGACCTTGTTGGATATGTCGATACGGCCATCCTGCACATTGTATCTCACCGCATTTTCGATGATGATGAGCAATGCTTCGCGCATCTTGCTCTCATCCATAGGGACAGAAGGCCAATCAGATAGCAAAGGTGGATAATTGATAGAAAGGCGCATCTTTTCTGCGTCTAGTCGAAGTTCTTCCAGAACTTCTTCGAGTGGTTTCAGTAGATTGCCAGTCTCTATATCGAGCATCTGTCCACCAGCTTTTAGTGTGGTGATCTCTAGAAAGTCATCAACTATCTTAGTGAGTCTAGCTACAGAAGTGTTGGTTTCTAGTAAGGAGGTGCGGAGCTTGGCACTGACTCTGCCATGATCACCAGAGAGTGCCGCATCTATGCCAGTTCGTATGCGAGTTACTGGAGCTCGGAGGTGGTGCTGAGTGAGCATGATGAACTGGTCCTTGGTTTCATTGAGTTTCTCTAATTCGCGGCGAGCATGCTTCTCGAGTTCATAAGCTTTGCGTATCTCGGCAGTCTGTTCAGCTACTTTCTGCGAGAGGGTGGTGTTGAGGAGGTTGAGTTGGTCGCGGTGTTCAGACTCTGCTGTCAACGATCTGAAAAGTATGTAACCAAGTATTGCAAATATTACAAACAAGATGATGCGACCATATATGCCAAATACGACATCGATGAAGATGTTCAGTAATGCCATCATGACCATGGCGATCACGAACACTTTCGTTGCTGCGACACGCACATCCATCTGATGGTATTTGGCGATGGAGTAGGCGATGATGAAGACCCAGATGCAACCACTGACTGGTCCAAACCAATTTAAATCATAGTAGCCGAGGTGCGGAAGTTCTATAGATACGATTGTTGGAGGAATGAAACCAACCAGTAATCCAATAATCATATATTTAAGATTCTTCTTCAATATCCCATCAGTTAATAATCTGAATTTCCTATAAAGTGTAACAACTCCGCTAATCCAGAAAAATAAATATGTTATATCAAAGACAAACCAGATTGGTCCATAGGATTGCCCCCATCGCCAGTAGCTGTCTATTATATATGAATTACCGATAATCAGGTTACTTGGAAAATAAAGGGGGATAAATATTATTTGGATTGCAATTAGAACTATTATAGTTACTGAATTAACCTTCGCGTCGTCAGGGAATGTCTTACAAAAGTAGTAGAATGCGGCCGCAATTATACCTCCCATATAGAATGTAAACTTCAATACAATATTTTCAAGATTAGGGTTTGTTAATGATGGTAGCAAACTAACTCCAAATGACCAGAGAACGATCAGACAAATATTAAAGGCAAACGCACGAGACGATCGTCTATTGCTACCAAAAAATATGACCAACCCGAGGCTTCCGACAAGTATAGTGACCATCCAAATTAGGATTGTAAGAATGCCAATTTCCATATCAATTTGATTATACATGAAAACACTAATATCACTATGATAGGTTTCCACTTATGACGGAGATGGGTGAATTATCAGGGCGCGAATTTGTGCTACAATTAGACTATGAAGATATATAGAACATTAAGGATTGGCGCTGACCCAACGCAAAGGACGATTAGTTTTGGTCAGGCGGATAGGGTTGAAGAGATAGAAGAAATCAATAGATTGCGATATCGAGCTTATCTTGATAGGGGATACATTGATGGCTCTAGATATCCCGACATGACGGAGTTGGATGAATACGATAAAGAAAATAAATGTAAATACTTTTTTGCTAGATTAGATGGTCGCGTGATCGGTTGTATAAGATTGATAGTTGATGATCCGTTACCGACCGAGCTCTATTTTAAGTTTACGGAGCCACAGTCAATGTCGTCAATATTTAGAAATCAGCGATGCGAATTAGGTCGATTTATCATAGTTCCTCCGAATAAAGAAAAAGGGGATTACCTTCCTAGAGGTTTAGTCATGTTATTTATGTTTGACACAGTACTCGAGTTTGCTACTAACTCTGGACTTGAAGGGGGGTATTCGTTTATCAAAATGAGTTTGGAAAAGAAGATGAAACGATTGAAAATGCCGATTGGTAACATACGAATTTATGAACAGAACTATCCGCAAGATGGCGTATTGACAAAATATTTTTCGCAGCCGGATGATCCTGTGGTTCCAATATATTTTATTGCTAAGGACTTTATTTCGTATACGAGTAAACAGATTCACAGCTCGTTGATGTTTAAGAAGGAAAATGAAGTTTCTTATGTGTTAAAGGTAAATCTATACACACAATTTTTAAAAACGCTGAAATTAATATAAGACAATGAAGGACGAACTATTTTGGAAAACATATTTTAAGGTCTATGATAAGTTAAATATTCTTATTCCTTACCAGGACACTCTTGACACCATTACTAATGTTGCTGACATACAGAAAGGTGATCATATTCTTGACTTGGGATCGGGCACTGGAAATTTATCAGTCAAAATGACTGAGAGAGGCGCCATCGTTACAGGTTTCGACCTTTCGGTTACTGGTATAAATATCCATAAACATAAACAATCGAGTGTTAGGATAGTTCTAGGTGATATTTCAACGAGATTGCCTTTCGATGATAATTCGTTTGATAAGATTTGTTCCAATAATGTAATTTATACATTAGAGCCGAAGTTAAGACAGAGTATTTACAATGAATTATTTCGGATAGTTAAGCCTGGAGGATGTGTAGTCATCTCAAATATTGCAGTAGGATTTTCTCCATTTAAGATATATTTATCACATTTAGTACAGTCAATTCGATTACGGGGCATATTCAGAACAGGTTTTCAGGCAATTAGGTTGATGTTGCCAACTTTGCGTATTTTTTATTACAATTACCTAATTAAGAAAAGAAATGGCAATCGAAGTTATTCATTTATTGAAGTAGGGGAACAGGAGAAAATGATGGAAAATGCTTGTTTTTTCATTCCGGAGCCATATATTAGGACTTATGCAAATCAAGCGATTTTAATTAAGGGGATTAAACACAATAATCATGGCTAATTTATTAATATCAGTATTGTCGGCAATTGTTTTTACTAATCTGTTATTAGGGTTGATTATTTTGTCCCGTGGAATAAGAAAATTAACTGATATACTTTTTGCTCTCATTGCCATATCTTGTTCCATTTGGGGTGTTGCAATAATAGGATTCTATTCTCAGTTTCAGTTGAATATTGACTGGATAATCATTACACATGCGTCTGCAATAGCCATACCGTTCTTCTTCTTTATATTCTCATTACATTTTCCTAGGCCGATATTAAAACATGTAAAATTGATAGGTATATCTGTGATACCACTAGTCGTTATTTATATACTATTATTTACAACTGACTTTGTAGTCGGGATTACTCAAAACGGATCTTATGAGCTTGGGCAAGGTTATTTGGGGTATTGCACTATATTGATTGGATACTTTATTATGGGTTTTATATTTTTATACAAGCAATATACATCCGCAAGTACTTTGGTGGAGAAACGACAAGTTGCATATGTTTTATTGGGGTCGTTAATTGCATCTTCATTAGCTATTATTCCTGACCTCATACTTCCATATCTAAATATATTTAGTTTGACTTGGATTGGACCAATATTCACTTTGATAATGGTAGGCTCATTATTTATTGCTATGTTAAAGTATCATCTTTTTAATATTAAAGTTATTCTTGCAGAAGTGATTAGTGTCATTATCGTCGTTATTCTTACAATTGAGTTGTTCTTTGTTCAAACTCAATGGGAGCTCATATTAAAGGCTATGATATTGATTATTGTAGCAATATTTAGCTATATACTCATTAAAAGTGTCTACCGCGAGATCTCCCAACGTGAAAAGATCGAGCTCCTTGCTACTGATCTAAGGTCAGCCAATGACAACCAAGTAAACCTCATCCACATCATGAACCATCAGATCAAGGGAAAGCTC
Organism: uncultured bacterium; assembly: GCA_903846945.1. Classification (GTDB taxonomy): domain Bacteria; phylum Patescibacteriota; class Minisyncoccia; order Phycocordibacterales; family PALSA-1337; genus C7867-002. Next base: position 621 of record CAINCE010000050.1, on the reverse strand, counting down.
GGAGATGCTAGGGCGGCGTTTGCGGAGTTGCTCACGGATGATTATGGTGATGTGCCGGAGGCAGCCAAAAACATCATCAGGCTGGGGCTCCGAGAAACAGAGACTGGGGTGGAGTATGTTCAGGGCATATTGCGAGGCCTATCCGCGGAAAATGGGACACTACCTTATGATATGAAAGAGATGGATCTGAGGGAGGTCGTCAAAACCATCGCAGAAAAACTCAGAGTCAAAGCGACAGAAAAGAAACTAACTTACGAGATGAACATTGCAGAAGGTGACTATGGGGTCATTGGCGACCGAGTCCAATTGGGTGAAGCTATAGGAAACCTCATCAATAACTCCATCTCATATACTCCAGCGGGCAGCATCCATGTATGGTTGACCAAGAAGGGTAACAAAGCATTGTTCGCAGTCCAAGACACTGGTATCGGTATCACCGAAGAAGACAAACCAAAGCTCTGGAAGAGTGGTGGCAGAGGCAAGGATTCTATCAGAGTCAATGTAAATAGTACTGGATATGGTCTCTCATTTGTAAAAGGGGTCGTTGATGCTCACCATGGTCGTGTCTGGGCGGAGTCAGATGGCCAAGGAAAAGGCTCTTCATTCTATATGGAGTTGCCG
>CAINCE010000049.1 GCA_903846945.1 uncultured bacterium | reverse complement strand
GATAGATATTATAATTTTAATTTATAAAATAATTATTTAACGAAAATGGTTTCAGTAAATATACACTAGTGAAATGAGGAGACCTCAACTCCACCTAGGATGATTATCCCACACACACACACACACACACAAGGACAAGGGTGTGGATAACAAAAAATGGGGATAAACGGGAGTATATCCACAATAAGCATGTCCAACTTATACGAAAGTCAGTGCTTTACCTTTTTTGTCACCTCTACCAGTCCTACCGATACGGTGAACATAGTCGTCATAAGTAGCAGGAATATCAAAGTTGATGACATGAGTCACATCTGGAATATCGAGTCCGCGTGCAGCAACATCAGTAGCGACGAGTACTTGCACTGTACCTTCCTTGAATGAACGCAATGCTTGTTGCCTCTTGCCATGATTCTTGTTGCCATGTATCGACTCAGCTTTCAGACCCTTGGATAAGAGCATCTGAGAAAGTTTCTCAACGCCATGCTTGGTGCGACCGAATATCAACACTTTGCCAAACTCTTTTTGAGTCAAGAGGTCGTGTAAGACATCAAATTTGTTCTTTCCTAGAGCAACCTTAACAACATCCTGGTCGACATTTTTCGCAGTCTCACCAGTCTTCACGGAGATCCTCACAGGTTCCTTCAAAAATTCTTTGATGAGTCGTTCAACTTCACTAGTTATGGTCGCAGAGAAGAATAGTGTATGTCTATCCTTTGGCATGAGTGACATCACCCATCGCATATCAGCGACGAATCCCATGTCTAGCATGCGATCTGCCTCATCGAGCACGATGGTTTTCATATTTTCAGGCTTGATGAGTTTGCGTTCGATAAGGTCCTTGAGGCGACCGGGAGTTCCGATGATGAAACTATTGTGATAACGGAGTGCTTGTATCTGTTTACCTATAGACATACCGCCAACGCAACAAACAGAAAACATCTTCATACCTCGAGAGAATTCTTTGAACTCTTGATCGATCTGGATGGCGAGCTCACGAGTCGGTACGATGATGAGTACCTGCTCCTTGGTTGGGTTTTGTAAAACTTTATGTATGAGAGGAATGAGAAAGGCTGCTGTCTTACCTGTTCCAGTATTGGCGATGCCGACTAGGTCCTGACCTTTGAGTACATGTGGTATGCATTTGTCCTGAATAGGTGTAGGAGCTGTGTAACCTTTGGCTGTAATGCGTAGTTTTAGGGTCGCATCTATCGCAAAATCCTCGAACCGATGTTCGGGCACGAAATGAACGACTTCTTCTGTTATGACAGCTTTGTTGACAAACTTGGACGGATGGATAAACTGACCTACCATAGGACCTCGCTGAGACTGCCTAGGTGCGCCTCTACCACCTCCTCCACCTCGAAAACCGCCTCCTTTGAAGCCTCCTGAACCCCCTGGACGGAATGTTCGAGGAGCACCACCAGACGGCCTAGAAGGGCGTCTATTGAATCTAATTGTATTCATTATTTTGCTAAAATCGCTAGATTTCGTGTTGTTAGATATAAGGAAACTGGCCGTTTTAGTTGACTACAGCATATACTATATGTTCTAAAAAGTCAACCCGCCGCATTCACCGAGCTAAAATGTTGGGTCTGTGACAAGGTCTACCCTTGTCACCACCACACTATCTCGACTTCCAATGAGACTTTATATAGTCCTCCGCGTCACTCATAGAAAATGGCTGCGTAGAATTCCCTACCCTGACAAAGAAATCTTCAGATTTGTCACCGTTGTGCAAGTACGCTGGTTTGTGACATTCCATAACATTCACAACACAAACATCCTTCTCCTCGATCTTGTCAAAACCGATGCCGACATATTTGGCAAATGGCAAACCTATATGAGTCTTTATCAGCATACCGATGTGATTTTCTAGACCATCTCTATTCTTTTTGGGCAGATTTTTAAAGTCATTTTCCAACCCCATAACTACACCCTTATCACTAACACCTATAACCAGAGTACCTCCTTCTGCATTCATGAAACCTACGATAGACTTGAGTACCATTCTCTCTATCTCCTTGCTGACCTCGCCCTTGCGCACATCATAACGAAGCGTTTCTTTGAATTCGACGAACAAACCCTCTCCTTTCTCGATGAGAGACACCACATCATAGGCGCGCAAATGTCCAGAAGCACCCTGCACCGTCTGCTTCACCACATGTAGATATTCATCAAAATTCGCCACATTACGGATCTTGGTAAAGCGGCCACTCGTATGTTCGAGGATGATCGTGCCATGACTCATCATCCTCGAGAGAGGTGACTGGTAGAGCTCCACAGATGCCACATCTCTCAGGCTAACCGATTTCCTATGACGAAACAATATGCCCGACTTCCTGATAATCTCCTTTTCATTCAACTCATACATACTAAAATACCAATCAAAGAAGAACAGCAAGATATAGACGATCTGAAACAACGAAAATGCCAACATGATGAAAATATCGTATCGAACAAATTGATCGAGACCAGCGCTCAGAAATATCTGTTCATAATTTCCCACCAAGGACGCCGCATATAGAAAAACGGCAGCAACAATCTCCATGAATATCATATTTCGCACAAAGACCAACGGTCCTTCTTTGATGATCACTTTGCGCATGTCTGTATTTTACACCAAAAGCTCATATATTACTCTACGAAGACTTCAGCATTCTTGGTGTGACCAGTTTCTTCTTTATCTATCCGTATCCAGAATGATAGAAATGCACCTATCCCCACCAATACTGCCGAGGTTATGAAGACCGAACTGTACGCGGATATTTGAGCCTTGAGCGAGATGAGTGCGATCGCCTGCTTCAATACGGCAGGGGTATGCGAGTTCACAGTACTATATAGACTGATCGCTACCATCTTGGCTTTTGTGGCATTTTGCAGGATCGTTCCAAATATAGCGATACCGAAAGCTCCGGCAATGTTTCGCGCGAGTGCCAATATCGAGGAAGCCACACCTATCTCATTCTCGGGCACAACATTGGCGATGATACTCGTGCGTTGTGACATTCCAAATCCCATACCAAAAGCCATGATGCTGAGCGGGATGATGATAGCCCAAGCACTAGATCGTGGGTCGAGTATGGTAAATAGGTACATACCTATCGCCGATACAGCAGTCGATGCGAAGATGATATATCTCGCCTCCACACGGCCGATGAGTTTCACTCCTAGTGGTGCCGCAAATACCATCATGAAGGCCATCGGCATAAACAAGTAGCCAGATTGAGTGGCATCCATACCGAGAAATGTTTGCGCAAAGATAGGGATGAGGAAAATACTACCGAGGAGTCCCATGAATATGATGAAGTTGTTGAGTAGTGTGTAGTTAAATATGGGGATCTTGAAGAATTTGAAATCAACGATCGGCTCTGGATGACTCTTTTCAACGAAATAAAATGCTACAGAGAATGCGATAACGCATAGATATACGAGTATGCTATTTAGAGATAACCAACCCCAGTCTAGCCCTTTGTCGAGCACGAGTACGAGTGCCGCCAACGCACCACCTAGAGTCGATGCTCCCCACCAGTCAAACTTCACTGTCCTTTTTTCAGATACTGACTCTTCTATGAAGGCTAGTGCCATAGCTAGACCGATGAGACCTACTGGTAGATTTACCAAAAAAACTGACCTCCAACCAAAACTGTCGATGAGTGGCCCGCCTATGAGGGGACCAAAAACAGATGCTGCCGCAAATGAAGACGACCATATGCCGAGTGCCTGTGCGCGAGCCCTCGAATCACGAAATGTAACAGCTATGATAGCCATAGCTGTAGGATAGTCAGCGGAACTCGCTATCGCCTGTACCACGCGGAAGAAGATCATCGATGAAAGATTCCACGCAAAGCCAGCGAGTACTGATCCTATGATAAATACGACGAAGCCGATGATATATACTTTCTTGCGACCTATAGTGTCACCGAGTTTGCCCCAGATCGGTACGAAGACCGCGTTGGCTAGGATGTATGCCGTAGCTATCCATCCAGCTGCGGATACTGTGATACCAAAATAGTCGATCATCTGCGGTAACGCCAGATTTACTATCGTCTGATCTAGGCGGCCCAAAAATGTTCCGATGATGACGGTCGCTAGTATCCACCATTGTAATTTGGATTCTTTCATTAATTATTGAATATATTGCTAAGGGCGCTCGGGCAGGTCCTCGGATCATTCGGACCATTCTCCAGTGCACTTAATACTAATGAGACTTAAGGTACAATCTCTACTTGAATATCCATACTTTGGCAGACATACCATTTTTCAACTGCGAATATTCGGTGGTATCAAATCGTATCTTCACATCGAATTGGTTCGTCTGCCTCTTGTCAGAAATGTTAAATACGATGTCACCTTGTCTAGCAGTGGGACTAATCTCATCAACTATCCCGTGAAATTTGGTGGAACCAAATGCGTCTACTGTAAAATCAACCTGCTGACCGATATGAACATCAGATAAGCCCTTTGTTTCATCTATATGTGCTACCACTCGTAGATCTAGGGGATTGACGACGGAGACAACACTGGTGCCAGGAGTTATGGTAGTACCCAACGCAGTATTCGTCGTCACTACTTCGCTAGCAGTCTTCGTCTTCAATAGCTCATTTCCAACCTGCGCAACGACGGTATTTGGTTGTAGTTCGTCACCAACATTGACAAATATATTGTTAAGCTTGCCAGAAATACTTGGCGTAAGGTTGGTAACAGGCGCTGAGATAGACGCATTGTCAGTATAGACACTTTCTCCGGATATCTTCCAATACACCACGCCACAGACCGTACCAATGATGATGATACCGAGCAACATGGAAGTCACCCAGATATTTTTTGTCAGCTTTGTGATCATGCTTTCCTCCTTCTTGATCTCATTCAGGATCTGTCGCTCTTCATCGAGAATTTTCTTTTCCTCGTTCAGGATTTTTTCTGCTCTGGATCCATCATAATTTAGATTGTTGTTTGCCATTTTAGTTAGTGATTAGTGGTTAGTGTCCGCCAGCCGGCGGAAGTGATTAGTGGTTAGTGGTTAGTGATTAGTGATTAGTAGTTAGGGGTTAGGGGTTAGTTTGCGATAACAAATTACTAACACCTAAATATGCGATTTCTAGTATCTAGTCTCTAAATTACCGTCCTGCTCCAAACCCAGCGATAGTATCTCCCTCATTCAGTCCGCCAGCTGGTTGAGAAATAATCTCTGTAAAACCATCAGCACTGACGATACCAGTTTGCACGGTCGTTTCTTTGTAACCACCGGAAGCCGCATCTTTAACTAAAATAATGGTATTCGCACCTCTATTGATGATCGCACGAGACGGAACTGCCAAGACCGCTGTCGCTACCTTCGTAGTGATGATGATATTCGCTGTCAATCCAGACTTTATTCGGACATCTTTCTGATCGTCGAATGAAACCGAAACTCTGTAGGCATTCACCCCGTTCTGGACTGTAGCGGCAGGATCAACCATGATGACATGTCCAGGAAATACTACGCCAGGACCATATGCATCGAGAGTGACTGCGACAGGGTTATCTATCTGGGTCTTTCCCACATCAGTTTCTGGTACATACACCTCGACTTTGAAACTACCGCTCCCGATCATGCCGATACCTTGAGAGACGGACATTCCTGGGACATAGACTTCACCGACCTTCACATTCACTGCAGTTACGACACCTTCGTATGGTGCGATGATATATGACTGTCGGAGTTGACTCTGTATACCTTGGACTACTGACTGAGCTTTTCCGAGAGCTGACTTCGCAACTTGGACATCCTCTGCAGTAGAACCTGCCAATTCCAATGTTAGTGCATCTCGAGCCGAACTCCATGCAGCATCGACGGACTGCTCAGCACTCATAGCTGTAGTCACTTCCTGCGCAGCGGCAGTCGTGATCGCGCGTTCACTGTCTATCACGGATTGGGCTTGACCAGAACCTCCTGGACTCAGATTCCCCGTGATAAATCCTAGCTGATCTATATAATTTTTCGTCATATCCAAAATATCTTTCGTCTCCGATCTAGCCGCTAGCAATGAACTAGTGGCAACTATGGAACTACCAGTCTGATCTAGATTGGACAATGTAGCCTGGAGACCAGAGAGTCTGTCACGAAGAACGACTCGGGACTGTTCTGTTGAACGCTTCTCCGCATCGCTCTGTGTGCGAATATTGAGAGTTGGGTTTACAGAATTGCCATTCGTAAACAATGAGTCTGTCTTGCCGATAGTAGCGTCTATCATCGACAGATATGCACCCTTCATAGCAGAGATGAGGGCTGATGATGCGTCACTGTATTTCTGGATATACAAAGCCTGCTCTTCTGGTCTAGCGCCATTTTGCATACGGGTCAGCTTGGCCTCTGCAGCCTGAACATCTGCCTGTGCACCAGTCAGACTCGCTTGCAATGTTCCAGTATCCAAGCTTGCCAATACCTGACCTACATATGTCGTACTGCCTACACGGGCATTGACCCACGCGACTCGTCCTTGCATGTTAAATGAGAGGGTGACACTCTGATCGGATGTGACGCTGCCGTTTCCATTGACCGTCTGAGTTATATCTCTCACGGTCACTACACTATAACTATAGTCCGCACTTCGGTGAGATAGAGCCGTGACAGATCCCCAAGTAACGAGGATGATGATGGCAGCGCCAGCAATGATCTGAAAAGGGGTGTTTTGAAACAGTTTCTTCATGTGATTAATTTGTTTTTATCAATTTTTCTAATATGCTGGCAAATCTTATTTGTTCGATCCTACTCAATGAGGAAAGTCTCTTCGCTATCAATTTCTTTATAACTTTCATGCCAGTTTCTAGTGTCACTCGTCCCTTGGTCGTAACTACGAGGCGAACTACTCGTCTATCTGCTGGATCAGCTTTTCTGTCGAGTTCTCCATTTTCGACGAGTTTGTCTACGATCATAGTTGCGCCAGGTGATGTTATCCTCAGGAACTCAGCGATGTCTCGCATCGACGGTGACTTTTCTCGCGAGATAAAGTCCAGTGCCTTTACATGCATAAATGAGCAAGCTTCTGGTAACTCCGACTGCATCTCTCGGCGTATACTATCCATGAAGGACAGTATGAGCCCAGTGGTGTCTGAATGTTCTGGTGTAGACATGGGTAAGTGTATTAACTATTAACGGTGTTAATGATAACATACCTGAACTATTATGCAACTTCACCTCTGTTATGATCCCTGTTTTAGCTTCCAGTGATAGACACTTGGGATCATACTCATATGCAAAAAATGCGCACATGGACTGACCGTGTACGCATGCGCGAGTGAAGGCTCATTTCATCGACTAGGGACTTGAGGGGGTCCCGTATGAACGATGGTATCATGTGATCGTCACACAGTTTGTGTCGAATTAAACCTGGCAAAATTACTGAAAGTTCTTGCTGGCGCGATAGGCAACCAAACATAGAGAAAGTGTCTCTTAAACGAATCTATGCCTGAGGATAGATTGCTAGGCCTACAAAATGATATCAACGACATCTTGAAGAAGAGCTTTGATCGACGGATCACCCGTCTGAATCTCTCCGTACTGATTTGATCCTGCTGAGCAAACACATAACATGCCCACCACTTGTCTCTATGCACGACTTCTACATGACAGAGGATGTCCAATCCCGGAAACGACTGTTTCAACGCTTCCAGTAGTTTCTGTTCCAACTCACAATGATTGACAATAGTTTTCATTCTGCTGTCAGGATATCACTATGCAAAAGCATGTCAACCTAATATTATTTGACTTGAACTACGAACCGTTCATCAGTTTTACACTCTCCGACAAATCGATGATGAAAAGATAGTTGGAAATATCAATATTTCGCCTCGTATTACGACCAAACATAATTTTTCAACCTATGCTAGAATGCGATTTGAGCTGTTCTTTCGTTAGAACATTGACAAAAGGGCTCTAAATTTCTGTATAAACCATCAACAAAAGGAGTAACAGATGAGAAATGGAAAAACACGAGTCTTACTCGTATATCCAGAGATACCCAGGTCATTCTGGGATTTCAAAGCCGCGATCCGAATACTCGGACTCGACTCAACCATGCCACCACTAGGGTTGGCGACGATAGCAGCGATGCTGCCACAGGAATATTTCGAGATGCGACCGATCATCGACCTAAACTTCCGTACTTTAAAAGATAGCGACATACTATGGGCTGATGTCGTCATGATATCAGCCATGTTAGTACAGAGCGAGTCGGTAAGACAGATCATCGAGCATACCAAAAGGTTACACAAGACCACGATCGTCGGTGGACCATTCCCTACCTCATATCGAGACGAAGTACTCGCGATGGGTGCTGATATCCTCATACTGGGTGAAGCAGAGATAACTCTGCGCCCATTCATCGAGGATTGGATCTGCCGCCGAGAACAGAGAGTCTATGATGAGGCCACTCTCCGTAGCCGCTCATCAGTAGAACTAAATGCTGAAGGCAAACCAGCTATCACTACCACACCGATACCGCTGTGGCACTTGCTAGAGATGGGAAGATATTCGTCTATGGCGGTCCAATTTTCGAGAGGATGTCCATTTGATTGTGAGTTCTGCGACATCGTCAACCTATTTGGTCATGCACCGAGAGTAAAAACATCGGCTCAGATGATCGCCGAAATAGAATCGATCAGAGTGACAGGTTGGCGAGGGTCCATATTCATTGTCGATGACAACTTTATCGGAAACAGAAAGGGTGTTCAACTATTTCTGATCGAATTATTGAAATGGCAAGAGTCTCATGGATTCCCCTTCTCATTCTTTACAGAGGCTAGTATCAATCTAGCAAATGACGATATGAAGGAAATCTTGGATCTCATGGTTCGTGCCGGCTTCGAAGAAGTCTTCATCGGCATCGAGTCGAACAATCCTGAAGTTCTCGCTCGCATGGGCAAACGCCAGAACAAGGGCGACCTCAGCGAAAAAGTCGCCTCCATCCAGCGAGCAGGACTCAATGTCACCGCCGGTTTCATCATCGGTGCTGATGGTGACAGTGCAACAGCATTTCCTGCGATGTTCAGTTTCATACAGGACAATGGCATCGTCTTCGCTATGCTAGGACTCATGACAGCCATCAGAGGTACGCGGCTCTACACTCGCCTCAAAGAGGAAGGACGGCTCAGGTATGAGTCATCTGGTAACAACACGCACCAGTTCAAGCTCAACTTTGATCCAACAATGAATGAGTCAGCGCTCATCAAAGGCTATGTCAGACTGCTATCAGAGTTGTACTCCAGAGAACATTACTACGATAGGTGTCGCACCCTCCAAAAGAGGCTCGGTCACGGGACAAAGAGGGCGAGTCAGATCAATTGGAGATATGCTCGTGCGATGCTCCGAGTTCTTTACTACAATTTGATCGAATGTCCAGATTGGGAGTTCGTCAGGTTCATAGTGATGACGGTTTGTACTCACCCGAACAAGTTCCCCGAGGCAATCTCGGAAGCTGCGAAGTTTAGACATCTTCGTGAAATTACTGAGACTACTGTTGCGAACTACCACCTGGAGAATTGGCTCCAAAACGAGTGACACACAGTGATTTGGAAAAGCGAACATTTGCGAGCTACTATTCATTCCATCAGAGAGGTCTCTGATGGAATTTTCTATTGTCTACATTGTAGTCTCACCAAAATATTTCAATAGCGCCCTTATTCCCTCCAGATTTCGTGCCCATTCTATAGTGTTATGAGAGGAGAGTTCTACAGTGATAGCAGGTATACCTATCGAAGCCAACCAATCATCTGCCGCGCCAGTAGTCACATAAGCATCAAAAGTCTTCACCGCAGGATACTTGGATGCTTTCGCATATGCATTCATGATGTCGAGTGTGACTGGGAGAATGCCACCTTTGCATTGCGAAGCATAGACTGCATTTGACTGACTATGCCAGAAGACTACTGCCTCGGGTTGAAAAGTTGCCACATAGTCTCGTAGAGCCTTCGCTTCAGGTTCTGAAAATGCAGAAGTACCAGCACTCACGGTCTTCGACTGCCATGTACTTTTTGGCTGCCATTTGCAATCAAAGTTTCTATTGAGATCGACACTGTCTGCATTGAACCTAGCGCGCGCCAATACTTTGGTACTAGTCGAAACATCTTCTGATGTAAATCTACCCTCCTTTCCGACTACCATAAACACAGCATCAGGATTTACAGATGGGATGACGGTGATGGTGAAGTTGGTTGGGACAAAATCAGGATTAACCTTGAGGTAGTCCATGAATGTGTACGCCAATATGACACTATTCCACTCATATCCACCGTGAATACCGCCGACGAATAGTAGATGCTTGGGGCTATCACTATTCTGACCACTATCACCATTTATATTAGATAAGCTCGACTCTACAGAAGTTGCTGACGCACGAGCTGGCGAGGAAGTACTTATCTGCACTGATGTATATGTATATGCGTCAATATCTCTCCCTTGCACAGACTTGCCAATAACGGTATGGGTTGGATTCTCTCTCACCGCTGCGATAGGTATTATCGGCGCTGGTGCATGGCTATACTGATCTAACATAACCCATAGGCCTGCGACAATGATGACGACAAACAGAAAGACAAATATGAGCCACTTTGTACGGTTGGGACGCATCATCTATTGTCCCATGAGATATATGAGTAAAGCTTTTATACCCGCCAAGTTCCTGGTCCACTCGGTATCTGTATGGTTGGTAAGGAGAACACTCACCGCTGGAGTACCGATCTTTGCTAACCAATTAGTCAGATCGCCAGTAGTTGCATAAGAGTCAAAATTATCACTAGCGGGATATCCAGAACCTCCAGCAAAGTTGTTCATCAACGCTTTCGTATCAGCAGAAACTCCATCATGACAATTCGATGCATAGACTCCACCGGCTGCACTGTACCAGACAACGACAGCTACGGGCTTATTTGTCTCCACATATCCTTTTATCGCCATACTCTCTGGCTCAGAGAACGCTGCAGAACCGCCACTCACTGTCTTGCTCTGCCATTTTCCACTAGTCTGCCAGTCACAATCAAAATTTCTATTTAGGTCAACATTGTTTCCATTGAAACGACCTGCCGTAACAGTAGTTGAGTCCGATGAAACATTAGATGCACTAAAGTTACCTGTCGTAGTTCCGACGACTTCGTAGAGTCCATCAGGATTCAAGACTGGTATAACTGTCACGCGGAGATTCGCTGGGATAGTACTCGAATTTGCTTTTAGATAATTCATGAGCTGGTAAGCAACTAGAACTGTGTTCCATTCGTATCCACCATGAATACCGCCGACGAATAGAATCTCTTTACTACCTGTGCTGCCTGCCTGCGTAGACAGATAGGTATAAGCATTGATAGGGCGACCAGCAACTGAGTGACCGATGACTGTAGCTGTACCGTACTGATCAGAAATAGTCTGGGATGTGTTCGTTTGAGAGTTTGATGCCGAAGTTGAAGTACTAACTGTATTAGATGTATTTGGATTCGTCGTACTATTTGCGTCGGTCGAGTTGGTAGTATCTGTACCCAGATCCGTCGTGGCGATCTTTGCTGGACTGCGCATAACTAGTGCGAGAATGATGATAATGGCGACAACTATGACTATGGTGATGATGGTATTTTTTTTCATATGTATAATGTTATCACAAAATCAGCTGAAATAGAAATGGAGTATATATCTACTCTGTCATTGAGGCTCGACATAATGATCTCAGTGCATCATATCTTCTCAAAGTCAAAAGTCATGATCTTGATCTCTGTATCACTTCCTATGCTCTTACCATAATACTTACTATAAGTATCATACATCTCTACTTCTGATGAAAACTTCTCATGTCCAACCCAATCTTCGTCAGTCAAAGCTCCAAATGCCTTTGTCACTAGCTTGATGATTTTCGCTCTACCAAACGCCTGACCATTTTCCTTGTTGATAAATATGAGCTTGTTACCTATCTTCAAGTCCTTATCATCGAACAAGCGCCATGTTGAAAATTTCTCTCCCGACAATATCCGATCAACCAACTCCGAAGTAAATTTCAGAGTCTTACCTTCACCACTGATACCAAATATGGCTTTGAACCTCTTTCTTTCTTTATGAGTTATTTCAAAACCGTGATTTGATGACAATATATATACATTTCTGCCGATCCAGAGGCGAACATATAGTCCTGATATATTTGTCGGGATTATGAACCTCGGAGTTCGGTATTCCCTATCCCCATCTTCAAATTCTGTCGAGACGAGCGAGCTATTTCCTATTCCAATTTCAGAGTATATATTTATCATATGCGGATTGATAGTATCTGTGTTTTCATAAATCAATATTTTATCATATTAATTTCTAAAATTATATTTCTCAATTGCTGACCGGGTGGGACGCTGTTGGAACCATTATATTGAACCATACATGTGGATAAAATCGAGCTTGCTTTATCTTTCAACCTAGTATATGCTTCTAACTGTACCGAGGAAGGGCGTCAACCGTTAGGATGATTGCTCTTTTTCATTTACCTCAGTATTTGGCGGCAACGGTAGCCTTAACTTCATATCCTTGTCGACGAAAATATTGAAGTTCCTATTTTTGAAACCATCCATAAAACTATCTGTCCCTAGGTTCTTTTTCAGACAATCGAGTAACTCCTTTTTACAGGAACTATTACCTTCTATTGCTCCAGTCTTCATTTTCAAATCGTAACTGATCGCTCCAATTAAGAGGTCAACTAACTGTAGCAAATCATTAGAGCGTGAATTTATTCGACACACCCCAGCTAGCGCCAATCTACCCAGTTTACTGTTTACATTCTTTTTCACATTTACTTCGAATCGTACATCTTTCGGCGTTGTGACATGATCAGCAAGTAAGATAAGAATCTCTTTTTCTGCTAGAGCCGCCTCGATCAAACGCATTGTTAATTGCTCATACGCTTGCCACGGATCGCTGCCAAATTCTTTCTTGAAATACTCCCCTTCCTTATCGATTGAGTATGAATAAACTACCTCGCAGCAAGCTGGCGAGGTATTAAGTGGAAGCTCTGCTTCTTTACGCAGCAAGCTGCGGAGTATTTACTCGTTTGTTCTGACTTCGACTCAGATGTTGT
>CAINCE010000048.1 GCA_903846945.1 uncultured bacterium | reverse complement strand
TTTTCCTCGACGACCTTTTGCATGGCGAGCTTTGCTGGCTTTAGATATTTGTATGGGGATAACTCCTCCCTATTTTCCGTCAATGACAATACCAGCCCTCCCCTATATGCGATACGAAGTTCAGTGTTTACATGCACTACTGCTACGCCAGCCCTTATGGCGGCTCGGATGTCATCTGCCGTGTTTCCTGATGCACCATGCAATACGAGTGGAACAGGTACAGCGTCTGCGACCAACTTTACCCTTCCGATATTGAGTGCGGGATCTCCTCCGCGCACAACTCCGTGAACATTGCCAACAGCTGGCGCAAGTAGGTCCACTCCAGTCTCACGAACAAATCTTTCTGCATCAGTAGGTTTCGTCATCTCTACCTCGCGAGTGACTGCACCATCTGGGATCGCATCCAATATCTTTGATGATGTGCCGATGAATCCGAGTTCACCTTCTATGAGGATACTGGAATAACTCCCCTTGCCCCCCAATATTACTTCAGAACTTCGCGAGTCCTTCGACCCTTCTCCACCGGCTGGCGGATTCGATCTTTCGATACTGACTGACTTTGCATACTCCACACACTTCTTCGTAACCTTTATATTTTCTTCCAATGATAGTTGTGCACCGTCAAATATAACCGAATCAAACCCAGCATCGATAGCTTCCTTCACACGGTCAAAAGAATATGTATGATCTGCATTCAAGAATATCGGCTGACCTCGTTCTTCGCGGAGACTCTTCACTATGGCGACAGCCTGTTTCACTCCGACATAGTCTCTTTCTCCTTCTGATAGTCCGACGATGACTGGAACCTTCATGGACTGTGCAGCGTCAGCGATAGCGATGATGCCATCCAATGTCGATGCATTGAAATGCCCGATAGCTACACCGTTCTTATTTGCCTCATATATGTGTTCGCGGAGGTTCATTAACTACTATTATAGCGACAAACGAGGAATAATGAAAGCTTGCTTTCATAATTCCTCACTTCTCGCTATACTTAACCTATGTTCCACAAAGCTATCGACATACTCGCTATAGGAGACCTGACGGTTGATGCCTTTATCAAGCTGCACGATACCAAACTCCATTGTAGGATCAATGAAGATGGGTGTGAGATCTATCTACCATTTGGAGCAAAGATACCTTATGAATATTCCCGGATGATCTACGCATCTGGTGGTGCCTCCAACGCCGCCATCGCCGTAGCTAGACTAGGCGTACAGTCTGCACTCATATCTAACCTCGGTGGTGACAACTATGGTCATGAGAGTTTACTCAAACTACAGAAAGAAAAAGTGAATACTCGAAATGTAACCGAGCATCCGCACAAACCGACCAATTGCAATTTTGTCTTGTGGTATGAAGACGACCGAACTATATTGGTCAATCATACAGATTATGATCACAACTTTACTGCCCTAGATCCCAAAGTTGGCATCTCTCCAAAGTGGATATATCTCACATCTCTGTCCTCGCATGGTGACGAATATGAAAAGATGATCACCGAATACCTAGACGCTAGACCAAATACCAAACTCGCTTTCCAGCCAGGTACATACCAGATCGGCAGAGGTGTAGAAGAATTGGCTGAGCTAACAAAGAGAACAGAAGTCCTCATCCTCAATCTAGAAGAAGCTCAGAGCATATTGCGGGTAAATGAGAAAGATGTTAAAAAACTCGCTATAGGTATAGCGAAACATGGTCCGAAGATAGTCCTCATAACTGATGGAACGAGAGGTTCATATATGTATGATGGTGAACATCATTACCATATACCTATATTCCCTGACCCACGCAAAGCCTTTGAGCGCACAGGTTGCGGTGATGCATATGCCTCCACATTCATCTCTCTACTATCACTCGGCCGATCCCCTCTCGAGGCTTTCATCGCCGCGCCAGTGAACGCCATGTCTGTAGCCCAATACATCGGTGCTCACGAAGGTCTCCTATCATTGGAACAGATTGATTGGTTACTATCGAAAGCTCCGTCGGAGTACAAACCGAGAGTTATTTAGTTAGTTACAGTCAGGAACTACAACAAAGAACAGTGAAGGTGACTAGTGGGCGTGACTGACTTCCCTGACACACGAATTCCTCTGCTCTAATATCTTCTCTTCCGAACAATATAGCGCTCGGATGTCACCTGCCAGATAGAATGAACCGACTACCAATAATGCATCATCTAGGGTTAGCGTCTCTCGAGCTTCATGAAATGCTTTCACTGGGTCCGGGTTTAGATACACTGAACATTTGTCACTTGCATATCTCCCTGCCTCCTCGAAGAGTAGTTCCATGTCAACAGAAGGTCTATTTGGAGTGCTAAACTTCGTCACATATATAGCCGAAGCTAGTGGTACGACCATTCTCATCATCGTCTTCCAGTCTTTGTCCGCTGAAATAGCTATGATCACTGATAGTTCTTTATACCTCTGTCTAGTCAAATTTTGAATAGTACTTTCGATCTTCGATGGATTGTGAGCACCATCGATCGCGACTAGTGGTTGCCTTTCCATGATCTCGAACCTAGCAGGCAGACTCGGTGATACCCCGATCTCTCCGGCTGATCTCACGATACCTAGACTCTCGCAAATATGTCCTGCGAGTATCCTATTCCGAGCATCATATTCTAAACCAGCTACTAGAATAGGGTGGAATCCTGCTCCAACTTCCTCACAGGCTGTCTGAAATATTTCCAATATACGACCATCTGCCTCCGTCGTAAAGAATTGACTACCATTTTTGATGATCCCAGCCTTATCGAAGGCGATATCAGTCGTCCTCGACCCCAATATCTGCGTATGATCTAGACTGATATTGGTAATAGCTGTAACTAGAGGATCTTTTATAATATTTGTCGCATCATATCTTCCCCCCAATCCAACTTCCAATACGACATACTCGCATTCTTCCTTCTCGAAATATATGAAAGCTATTGCCAACATCATTTCGAAATATGAGGGTGCTCCATGTCTACCACGCTTGATCATCTCATCTATCTGTGGCTTTATCGACTCTGTGATGTCAGCAAAAACCAATGGGTCGATGTATTTATCCCCTACTTGGATCTTCTCAATAGTGCTCACAGTAAATGGGGATGTGAACAAACCAGACCTCTTTCCCGCCTTCACGAGCTCGTTGTGAACTGTGGCGGCAACGCTGCCCTTTCCTGCGGTACCAGTGATGTGGATATATTTAGATCCCCTCTCAGGATTCCCTAGGAGGTCCAGAAAATCCTGCATTCTCTCCAGATACATCTCTGGTCGTGGATGAGACTTTAGATCTGTCTTCTGATAGCCACCTCCGATGTTCCCGAGACTTTCTAAGTATTCGATAGCTCTGTAGTAACTCGCAAATTTGTCGTTGTTTTTCGAGAGTTTCATTTGGCAACTATAGCTCATCTATTTACAAAAAAGAAGTCTCGGGAAAATATCACTATAAATTCACAGATGTCTGATTTCCCGTATTCAATCTCAATTAGGAGATCCTATTGGACCAAAATACAAAATCATTTTCCAAATCAGAAATGGATTTTCCTAAGATCTGAAGAATAGACTCCTCAAAATGCGGTGCGTAATAATTTTTTTCAATTTTTTTAATTACTTCCAGAAGTTTATCCAATGTAAACTTTTCTATCAAAAAGACCGTAAAAAGACATGCTATTTTATACGCACCAAACTCAACCCGCGCATCCCAATCGTTCTTATTAGCCAAATGACTAGTAAATCTTTCGTCAATAAACATCGAATCACTACCAGTCTTATACCTATCAACCTGACCAGCAATATTCATAGCCAATCCTTCATTCAACCAAAATGGAACTTGATTGCCGGATGCTAATTTGTTGATAAAAATATGAGCTATTTCATGTGCCAAAATTTGATCGAATTCTGAATCAGCGTGGCTTGATAGCTTAGCGAAACAATCAGGGTGAATTATGTCAATCTTGTTATCTCTCGATGTATTTCCGACTTCCCAAACTTCTGTCTTTCTACCTAGACTTTTATCAAAACTTAACCTAGAAGTATGGAATAATATGCTTATATTAGGCAGACTTGAGAGATTAAATGACTCTGTTACACGCTTAAAAACAATCTCGGCTCTTTGTTCCAAAGTATCATGGTCCTTTATTTTATCATTCAGAATAGTGATATTTTTCATATATTCATAGTATATCATAATAAAAAAACAGTAAAGGAAATCGTCGGATCCCCCTCACTGTCTGTAACCAAAACTACTGTCGCAACTAACGGTTGCAACTGTTGTTGCATGATTGGCAATTGACGCATTGGCACGAATTACCTCTCACTAACAGACTTGTTGCCCGTATGACCGGATCGTTATCCGAAAACGCGCGCTTAGTGACTTCACGGCGATCAAGAAAGAATCTGTTCATCAAACTTTTTTTCATGTTCTAATTTCCTCCTTTCTTTTTGATTTTAGAAGGATACCTGATATTAACAACCGTTCGAACACTTGCAGAACCTCGGCCACATCACAGCCAATTGTCTCTGCAATTTCTTTCGCAGTGAAATCATGTATTCCCTGTAAAAGCTCGACAAACTCGAACCCTTCCAGAGACATGCGTTCAAAACGATTGCTCGAACATATCAAGACTGAGTCGACCTCCCGCCTAATAACGCAACGACTACTGATACTCAAAGCGTCATCAATAGCCAGCGGTTCTTGGCTAACCCTCTCGTGCAATTCTAACACACAAGCTCTATCGTGGTCAATAATCGTATCGGACATATACATATCCTGTCCATTATACTGACCCGATGTAACTTTGGCTGACATCCGACAACCACCCTCACAAACGTTTATTGCCAAACAGCTTCTGCATTTATCTGGCAATATTTCTACATCAGCCCAACTAGACATTCGCTTCCATATCAGATCAAAATCTTCTCGTAAGAGATTGCCATATTCAACATCAGAATGGACACATGGACGAGCATCTCCTGAAGATGATATCACGCACGTCGACACACCTGCCGAGCACGCGCGATTACCAAAGAATCTGGCAAAACTAGAGTCTTCCTCTTTGCTGAACATACACCTCGGTAATGGCTCCAATATGTCAATGTTCAAGCCTAGTTCCTTCTCAATTCTTATCAAAGAGCTCAAACATCGCTTGACTTCTTCACCACTCAAGCACATGGCGATATTATCATAACAAGAAGGAACCATCGGACCAGCACAAAACATCTGAATGCCGGAGGACTTGAGCAATTGAGCCGTTTCGAACATAACATCGAGATTCATTTTTGAAACCACCATGTTTGTAGATACTGGAATGTTGTGCCGCATTAGATGACTGATACCATTCATGGTCTTATCGAAGCTCGCCGCACCACCGCCAAGCATATTATGTATAGCCGGTGGACCAAGAACTGAGACTAGCGCATGTTGCAATCCTGCCAAACTCAGTTCACGGGCAACCTCATCGGTTATCAAAGTCGCATTACTATTCATACCAAAACCTAAGCACAGTTTATGTGCTTCAGACATTGACGACATCAATGCATCTGGCCGTAAAAGAGGTTCTCCTCCAGTAAATGTTAGCTGAACGACTCTAGCTTCTTTCAATTTCCTAAGGACACACCCAAGATCTTCCGAAGACATTTCGTTAGGCCGAGGTGTGTCTGAGTGACGCCAATAGTTGTAGCAATGGCGGCATCTCTGATTACATAGTGCAGTAATTTCTATCTGCACATCAATCGGGGACAACAATCTTTTCATACAATCAATCTTTCTAAATTCGAGTTTTTTGTTTATTTCAAGGAATCAAATTCCTATTACGAACTCTACTAATATTTCAAACTTATGTCAATATCACAATATTTTATTCCTCCAACGGCAACTCCATATAGAATGAAGAGCCTTTTCCTTGGCCATCTGACTCCGCCCAGACACGACCATGGTGAGCATCAACGACCCCTTTTACAAATGAGAGACCATATCCAGTACTATTTACATTGACTCTGATAGAATCCTT
>CAINCE010000047.1 GCA_903846945.1 uncultured bacterium | reverse complement strand
GCGTAAAGAAGCAGAGCTTCCACTTAATACCTCGCCAGCTTGCTGCGAGGTAGTTTATTTCACCACCTTATAAGTCAGCAACAACGTCCCAGTCTCCGTCTTCGTACACTCTTCTAGATTCAACTTGTAGTCCATATCTTCCTTGAATAACCTCATACCATCACCGAAAACGACGGGCTCTATCGTGAGGTACAGTGTATCTACCAAACCAGCCTTCATAAACATCGTATATATCTGCGAACCGCCGCATATGGCAACTTCTTTGAATCCACGAGACTCGAGCTCGGCTAACAGGTCAGCCGGAGACTTGGTTGTTACCTCCATCCCTTCGACTGGAGTGAGTGGTGTAGGGGAGTAGACGATATTTAAACGGTTTTTGAGTGGTTTCCCACCGAGTGTTGTCCATGTATTCTGACCCATGACGATGACACCGGCGCGTTTGGTGATCTCTATGAACCTCTTTTTGTCCTCCTTACTGGTCCACATGGCGGCATGTGTAGAATGTTTGCCGATGTAGCCGTCGGTGGTGAGACAGGAGATGAGGAAACATTTTATCTGCATATGTCTATATTGTAGCATGACTCGCATTGTGATAGCTTTACATACACACATGTCTATAAAACGATACAGCACGAATGGAGGTATATTTGGAATCAATTCAAACTTTGATGATCGTTTTGTTCCTGACTACGGGAAACTCAAAAAGCTAGTTGAACACTGTAAAGGCATAGGACTCAGGATCATACTCACTCAAGGAACCTATGATATGGTCCATATCGGCCATGCACGATATTTTGAAGAAGCAAAGAAGCATGGAGACCTCCTCGTTGTTGGGGTGGACAGTGATAAAAAGGTTCGCCATCGTAAAGGCCCAGATCGTCCTCTCGTTCCACAAACCGAGAGATTGGAGATGGTCACACACCTGCGTCCAGTCGACATTGTCACCGTAAAAGAGTTAAATATGCCTAGGTGGCACCTCATAAAGACCGTTCAACCTGATGTTCTCATTGTTACGGATGAAACTGTGAAGAAAAATGGCAAACAAAAAATGAAGGAAATGGCAAAATATTGTGGCGAGATCATCGTCTTGAAACCGATGGCTACAACCTCTACTAGTGCAAAGATCCGTAGACTCCAGCTCTCTCTCGCGAAGAAGTTTGAAAAAGCAATCCTTCCCAAGGTGGCAGACATGATCAGTAGTACTCTCATGGGTTATCAAGAGGCCAAGCGCAAGTAAGGTATGAAAAAAGGGACAGATAATAAAAAGATAATTGTCGCGTATGTCCCAGTGCTCCATGAAGGGTATCTGCGCTTTTTTAACAAACATCGATATGCGAAGGAACTATTTCTGATCGGTACTGACATTTCCAAGAATTATAAACAATTAACCAAAGATCTTCGAGCTATTGATCCTCTGCTAATGAAGAAGGCTATCGATTCGTTGGGTATATTCAAAGAAGTAAAAGTCATAGGAGAAGCTGATTTGAAGAAAATAGATGGGATAAGCTTGAAGAATGCGGAAATAAAGAGGGAAGGATCGATAAAAGGTGGTTCAAATGTTGAATTCATAATGCCAGATGAGGATGTAATGCAGAATCTAGCTGACAAATATTTGTTGAATGCCAAAGTGAATTTCGATTCTATATTCCTACGTTGGGACAAGCACAAGTCTTTCGATGGTCAACCTGTGAATGCGGATCAGGAAGTATCGATAAAGTCATTTGATAAGAAACTTATTAAAGAATTGAAGGGGGATGCAGGGAAGAGTTCTGACTGGTGGCGTCATATAGGTGCTGCAGTGGTAAAGGGGGGGATAGTTATCATGAAAACGCACAATCATGCCGTACCAAATGAACAGATGCCATATGTGGAGGGTGATCCTAGGGCAGATTTCTCCAAGGGTATCAATGTGGAACTATCTACATCATTTCATTGTGAGGCAAAGCTGATAGCGGAAGCAGCGAGGGTGGGTATCTCCCTAGAAGGTGCATCAATGTATGCCACGACATTTCCATGTCCACCGTGCGCAAAATTGATCGCATATTCTGGTATCAAGGAAATTTTCTATGCTGATGGTTACGGTGTTCTAGACGGTGAGAGGATATTGAAAAGTAGGGGAGTGAAGATAATCTTTGTAAAGACGGGGAAATAGTTTAATCATTTTGACCCTTTCTTCCCAGACTTACCAAAGGTAAATTTCCATTTTTCGTCAGGTGCCAGGGCTTCTAGATCAGGTTCTATGAGATGTGCGTGAATATGCATAACACTATTTCCATACGATCCATGTGGACTACTCCCAAAACGCATAGCGATGCCACCACCTGGAATGTTCCTTTTCGTAGCTTCTTCCTTGAAGAATTCGATCAGTTCTGCTCCAGCTGCTGGATCCATATCCTGAATGTGCTCGATATGAGTGATATATATTGCTAATAATTGGTTCGTAATCTTTTCGTAAGGCCACTGATTGTCAGTAAATATCCAATATTTACCTTCTTTGAGAATGGGCTTCTTGTGATATTTGACGAGATTTTCTGTGCAAAAAGGGCAGTGTTTTTCAGCTGCAATCTGATCCATGACCACTTTCTGGTCCTCACGACGGACATGCTCGACATTGATGAATTTCTTTTCCATGTTAGATGGCTACTGGTATCTTCTTTATACCTGGATGCGGATCGTAGTCTGTCAATGAAAAATCTTCACGACGGAAATCGAATATGTCATCATGAGGTGTACTTAGGGTGAGTGTTGGGAGGCGTCGGGGTTCGCGTTCGAGCATGGTTTTCACAGAGTCGACCTGGTCGACATATATATGTGCATCAGAGAAACTATGGACGTATTCGTATGCTTCTGTACCTGTGACATGTGCGATAGCTAAGGCGAGTGCTGCGTATTGGATCAAGTTTTGGGGTAATCCGACCGGAACATCAGCTGAACGCTGGATCATATGCAGAGTCAGTTTGTTTTCTATGATTCTAATGTGTATCCAGCCATGACATGGACAGACGACAACCTTCTGTTGTTTTCCTTCTCCGCGCATCATGTACTGAGGTATCCATGGAGTGATGAAGTGAGTTCGCAAATGAGGGGACTCCTTTATTTGATCAATGACATTCTTGAGTTGATTGTAAGGCGCACCTTCACTCGTAGGGAAGTCATGGAAAGCGGCGCCATATGACCCTGGACCGAGGTCTCCTTCTTCGAGACCGCGTTTCTCACATTTCTCTTTTGTGACCCACCATCTCCACCAATAGCAACCAAATTTCTCTAGATCTTTCTGAGTTCTGGCCCCATTCATGAATCCGAGTATTTCACCGATAGCTTGCTGCCAGATAGTTACGGGGAGAGTCTCAGAAGTCTTTGGATTGAGATTGCGCTCAGTTATGAGTGGAACACCGTTATCGAACTTGTAGTGGAGTGATCGAGGGCCGATGACAGTGAGCGCATCAACGCCCTGCTGACTAGGAGTTCTCACACCATTCTCTAGGATTTCTCTGAGTAGGCTCTGATACTGTGTGTCTGGTGTACGGTCCGCATATGGTTTCATTGTAGTTTGGGGAAGTATTATTAATAGTAATGTAAATAGTATCATAAAGTCTTTCACAAATCTTCGCTATGCATTGCATTCGTTTCTTTTAAACATTACGCTATAATATATGCATTCCATCCGCCAGCTGGAGGATCGCGGAAATGACACGAATATCTAATTACTTTTATGAAAATTAAAATCAAAAGACTCAACAAAGATGCAACGATGCCCTCCTACGCTCATCCCGGCGACGTCGGTATGGATCTGTATGCAACGGAGGACTATGCATTGAAACCTGGTGAAAGAAAGATATTTTTTGTTGGTTTTGCAATGGAATTTCCGGTGGGTTATGCGGCGATAGTGAAAGATAAGGGGAGTTTGCCGAAAAATGGTGGAGTTCATACTATGGGTGGTGTATATGATGCTGGATATAGAGGTGAATACAATGTAAATCTGATAAATCTAGGAAGTGAGGATTACAAGATAGAAAAAGGGCACAAGATAGCACAGCTCGTCATATTTCCTGTAGAAATACCAAAGATCGAAGAAGTCGATGAGTTGTCAGAGACTTCGCGAGGGTCTGGCAGGTTTGGGAGTACAGGGAAATAGGTATATTCGGTGAGGGTGAATGCGACACAATACCCCTTGCATAATTGTCCACATCTATGGTATAACTATAGATGTTAGTTTGTTTGTTTTGTTTGTGGGTTCGGTGATAGTGGTTTGTGGTTGGGTAAGGTCTGCTGATGTGCGTTGCATCGGTGGGCCCCTTTTTTTATACATTATGCTAGTATTTATATTATGAAAGACACCCAAATAAAAAACTTCATAAGTGCGGAAAAGAAACGTCAGAAGAAAGTAGTGAACCTGATCGCATCAGAGAATTATGTGTCCAAGGATGTATTGGAGGCACTCGGTTCGGAACTCACCAATAAATATGCCGAAGGCTATCCTGGTAAGAGATACTATGGTGGCAATCTGATAGTAGACAAGATCGAGGAGCTATGCCGGGAGAGGGCACTCAAACTATTTAAACTCGACCCAACAGATTGGCATGTAAATGTCCAGGCACTCTCTGGATCACCAGCGAACTTGGCCGTATACACAGCACTCATCCCACCAGGAGGGAAGATTATGGGTATGTCACTAGATCAAGGAGGTCATCTAACTCATGGGCATAAAGTTTCTGCGACAGGGAAATTCTGGACGCAGGTTCCGTATGGTGTTGATAAAGTCACAGAAGTACTGAATTATGATCAACTACGCGAGATGGCTATGAGAGAAAAACCAGCCATCATTGTCTGTGGCTATACAGCGTATCCTCGGACTATAGACTGGACACGGATGCGCGAAGTGGCAGATGCGGCAGGATCATTACTCATGGTTGATATGTCACACATCGCCGGACTCGTGGCGGGCGGCGTATATCCATCTCCATTTCCATATGCTGATATCGTGACTACGACGACTCATAAAACTCTACGCGGTCCTCGTGCGGCACTCATATTTGTGAAGCGTGATATGAGGGAGTTAGACAAGAAGATAGACAAAGCAGTCTTTCCGGGACTCCAGGGTGGACCTCATATAAATCAGATCGCGGCCGTCGCGGTGGCTCTCAAAGAAGCAGATAGCCAGAAGTTCGTGAAATATGCTAGTCAGGTGATGAAGAACGCAGCTGTATTGGCCGAGGAGCTGAAGTTGGCTGGTTGGAGGATCATCTCAGGTGGCACTGACAGCCATCTCATCCTCGTCGATACTTGGAATGGGGGAGTGAAGAATGAAAAGGGGGCTGGTGCTGTCGCTGGCAAGGATGCTAGCTCAAAGTTAGAAGCGGCAGGTATCATCGTAAACAAAAATGCCATTCCTTTCGATAGTCGATCACCATTTGATCCATCTGGAATACGCCTCGGAACTGCTGCGGAGACTACTCGTGGTGCGAAGGAGAAGGATATGAAGAAGATCGCACAGAGGATAGATAAAATTTTGAGAGCTGCATAAATTCGTTTCTTTGGGAGGTCAATTTACTAACATTTATCGACCTGTGGATAACTTGTGTATAACTACTTGCAATATTTCTCGCATAGGTGTAATGTTTCTCATGGACAGTCAATACTCCGCGGTA
Organism: uncultured bacterium; assembly: GCA_903846945.1. Taxonomy (GTDB): domain Bacteria; phylum Patescibacteriota; class Minisyncoccia; order Phycocordibacterales; family PALSA-1337; genus C7867-002. The sequence continues at coordinate 28,429 of CAINCE010000047.1, read as the reverse complement.
GCAGTTAGCTCTCCGATGAAGTCGAAGAAAGCTCCTGTCATATCGTAGTAGCCATTCCCTCAATGGTAGATAATGAGGGGTATAGGGTGCCTCATGGCTCCCAGGCAACAGGACTGCGGTCCCTAGCCAAACAAAAAACCGCCGGCGTCGCAAGACACAATCGTTGTCATCATGGTTCGAGACCGTCAGTAAATAGGTTTCAGGTCTCAAATCCTTTGACCACAGCCGGCCAATTTCCTCCCAGTTCGGTTCTGTTTGTTAAGTGAATCGTCTATGCATTGAGAGCGCGTTACCATAGGGTATCGCGCTCTTTTCTTGTAAATATTTACTTGTGTATGAAAAAATCACGATGTCCTAAAGGATCACTCGTGACACCACCTTCCTCAGTGAACGACTATACGATCGACTATGGCACTAATCGTGTTCGCCGTTCTCTTTGCTGAGGAAGGTACTTTGAGACTGAAGGGGGGGATTGCAATGAACAAGTCGCTGCACGGTGATGCTAGTGGATGGCTAACATCTCGGCGCTAGAATGGCCAGTCTTTTTCATTTCATCGATGGAGGAACCGATAGCCCCTTTTTACCTTATGGCTCATGCAGGTATGTTTCGGTACTCCGGCCAGGCAGTTCATACAAACATGCGTGGCCATTTCACGAACAATAGAATGCATAGAAGATCCAGTCTCTAACCTCCTAGCCTAGCCGTATTATACTCCTTTTCCTGATATTGTCAATATGAGTGTAATGGTCCAAATTCTGCTAATATTGATGTATGAAACAGAAAATAATCTCACTTATCGAAACGGCTGTGCAGAAAGTTGGTATATCAGATCCTGTGGTAAAGTTGGATTATCCAGAAGTCCCAGAACATGGAGACTTTTCGACAAATGTGGCACTAGCTTATGCAAAGCAATTGGGATTATCACCAAAAGAGTTGGCGGAGAAGGTCGTTGCGGAATTGAATTTGGCTGATTTTATAAAAGAAATATCTGTGGCGGGTCCTGGATTTATCAATTTCAAATTGAAGGATGAAGTGTTTGCGAAGGAGGTATTGGGTGTCGTTGGTCTATCAGAAAGCAGTTCAAATGAAAAGTCGCTCAAAGGGACATCTTTAAACCAGTCAAGTCACCAACTATTTGGGGAAAAGTCGACGAGGCAATCTAGCTCAAAAGGAGAGTCTGAGCAAGTCCTCATCGAATACACCGATCCAAACACATTCAAGGCATTCCATATCGGTCATATCATGTCTAATACTATAGGAGAGTCTATCTCTCGATTGATCGAAAATACTGGCACAAAGGTTGTACGCATCTGCTATCCATCTGATATCGGTCTCCATATCGCGAAATCTATCTGGGCTATGGAACAGCATCTGGACGAAATTCCTTCGGAAGCGGCTCCTATAGAGGAGAGAACGGCATTCTTGGGGAAGATGTATGTCGAGGGTACCAATGCATACGATGCAGATCCATTGGTGAAAAATGAGATCGATGAGTTGAATCAGGCTATATATGACCGATCTGATGATGCTGTGAATGATCTATACGACAAAGGTAGGGAATGGAGTCTAGAACATTTTGATCTGCTATATGAGTTGCTGGGGACCAAGTTCGATATGACGATATTTGAGTCTGAGATGGCACCTGTGGGACTGAAGATCGTTAAGGAGAATATCAGAGGCAAGGAAAAAGTTGAAAGTACTATTGATTCAGAATTGAACAATTCTACAAAGGAACTATTGAACGATGGGACGAGTGATATTTCTGGAGTTTTTGAAGAAAGTGACGGTGCTATCGTGTTCAAAGGTGAGGAATATGGACTGCATACTCGAGTATTTATCAATTCCCGCGGATTGCCGACTTATGAGACCAAGGATGTTGGACTCAATGTTACAAAATTTGAGAAGTTTCCAGACACGGTGCAATCTATAATAATTACAGCCAATGAACAGAATGACTATTTCAAAGTGCTTACCAAAGTATTTTCGTTGATAGACGCGAAAAATGGTGGCAAAACCATGCATATCGGCCATGGAATGCTACGATTTGCAGAGGGGAAGATGTCATCGAGGACGGGTAATGTCGTGACGGCGGATGCACTCATCGGGGATATAAAGAAAATGGTTATGGAAAAGGTCGCTGGGAGGGATTTCTCGGCTGATGATGTGGGAGAGATCGCTGACATGATCGCCGTCGGTGCGGTGAAGTACACGATATTGCGACAGGCTATAGGTGGCAATGTTGTTTTTGACTCAGCTGCGTCTATCTCATTCGAAGGGGATTCGGGACCATATCTGCAGTATTCGGCAGTTAGAGCTGCTTCTGTATTGGAGAAGGTGGGAGGTGGTACATTTTCCGGGACTTCCAAAACTTCCAAGTTTTCTGCAACTTCCGCAACTTCTGCAAAGTCCGATATGAAATTACCAGAAACTGTTGGTCTTCTCGAAAAATTGATCGTGCGTTTCCCAGATATTGTGGAACGAGCTAGGGTAGAGTATGCACCTCAGCATGTTGCAGGTTATCTAGTTCAGTTGGCGGGCGCATTCAATGCGTTCTATGCAAACCAGACGATCATCGATGAGAAAGACCTATTGACGGCTTACAGAGTAGAGTTGGTTCGCGCATTTCTCACGACGATGACACGAGGATTGTGGTTGCTAGGGATAGAGGTGCCAAAGAAGATGTAAAAAGTGCTAGAATAGTCACATTCACCCAACTGACCAGAAATATATGGCTGAACAAATAGATAATATAGACAATATGGAACCCGCAAAATCGACAAAACCCGCAAAGCCTGTAAAGTCGACAGACCCTACAGGATCACCAGTGACTACGCCGATAACTTCTAAAACTCCGCACGCATTACGCGAGGAGAAGATATTGGCGTATTGGAAGGAGAAGGGGATATTCGAAAAGACTTTGGAAAGGAAGTCTCCGAAGGGGGAATATATATTCTATGATGGTCCTCCATTTGCCAATGGCTTGCCTCACTACGGGCATATCTTGGCGGGAGTGATCAAGGATGTAGTGCCGAGATTCAAAACGATGCAAGGATATCATGTTCCTAGGAAATGGGGGTGGGACTGTCATGGATTGCCGGTAGAGAATCTGATAGAAAAAGAGCTCCAATTGAAATCAAAAAAAGACATCGTTACTTATGGTATAGACAGATTCAATGCTGCTGCCAAGGAGAGTGTGATGCGTTATGCAGATGAATGGCGCGCGATAGTTCCTCGACTAGGTCGCTGGGTGGATATGGAAGACGACTACCGAACGATGGACGCAACATATACTGAGAGTGTCTGGTGGATATTCAAGCAACTCCATGATAAGGGACTCATCTATGAAGGATTCAAATCGATGAATCTATGTCCTAGGTGCGAAACTACCCTATCAAACTTTGAAGTGGCACAAGGTTACAAGGATATAACTGATATATCTGTCACCGTCAAATTCAGAGTTCTGGATGTGGCAGATACATATCTCTTGGCATGGACGACTACTCCGTGGACTCTACCAGGAAACGTCGCCTTGGCAGTAGGGAAGGATATCGAATATACGAAGGTCAAGATCGCCAATGAATATTTCATTCTGGCTAAATCTCGCTTGTCGGTTTTGAAAGATACTCAGTATGAAAGTGTCGAGGAATTCAAAGGTGCTGATCTGGTAGGAAAACGATATCAACCACTCTTCGATCATTATTCAAAAAACCAGAAATTAAAAAATCATGAGAATGGATGGCAGGTATATGCGGCAGGATTCGTCACGACAGAGGATGGAACTGGTATCGTACATATCGCGCCAGCATTCGGTGCAGATGACTATGATCTCATGAAGGTAAATAGTCTGCCATTCGTCCAGCATGTAACCATGGACGGTGTATTCAAGAGTGAAGTTACTGATTTTGCTGGTTTACATGTAAAACCCAAGGATACTGATGCAGAAAAAGATGCTCACCAAAAAACTGATATCGAGATCATCAAATGGCTAGCGCATGGGGGCAAGCTATTTAGTAAAGAAAAGTTAGTTCACTCATATCCTCATTGTTGGCGATGCGATACGCCGTTGCTCAACTACGCTACTTCATCGTGGTTCGTGAAAGTAACAGATATCAAGGACAAGCTAGTCTCTGAGAACAAGAAGGTTACATGGGTGCCACCCGAAGTCGGTGAGGGGAGATTTGGTAATTGGCTAGAGGGTGCAAGGGATTGGGCGATATCTCGGTCTAGGTTTTGGGGAGCGCCGATACCTGTATGGAGGGAAGAAAAGATTCAGGATCCCGGAGTAGGAAGTGAACTAGTCAACGAGAGTGGCGTTCATTGTATAGGTTCCGTAGAAGATCTGAGGAAATATAGTCACGCCAAGAATAATTATCATGTGATGAGACATGGCGAGGCGGAGAATAATACATTGAATGTATTGGATTCTAGTGTGACTACGACTCATCACCTTACAGAAAAAGGTAGAGAGCAGGTGGCTGGCGCAGTGAAGGAATTGAGGTCATTGAAGATTGATCTCATTTTCGTCTCGCCAATATTGCGCACAAAAGAAACCGCAGAGATGGTGAAAATCGCACTCGGCTTGGGTGACGATAAACTAATAGTTGATAATCGCATAGCAGAATACAACCCTGGCGTATTTCAGGGCAAGAGTGTTGCGGAACTAGGTCGTGCACACACAGCGTCAGATCGTTGGTTATGGAGACCTGAGGGAGGGGAGGATTATATGGATATAAAGAAGCGTACCGGAGAATTCCTCTATGATATAGAGGGAAAATATGAAGGTAAGAATATACTAGTTGTTACTCATGAGACACCAGCAATGTTGCTCTGTGCTGCGGCTATGGGGATGGATATAGAGAGTGCAAAATCACTGCGTCTAGTTGGAGATTTTATGAAGAATGCCGAAGTTAGAAAGCTCGATTTCGTACCATTGCCACACAACACTGACTATGAGCTCGACCTACATAGACCATTCATCGATGAGGTGCAGTTGATGACAAAGGAGGGGAATAAGTTGGTCAGAGTTCCGGATGTATTTGACTGCTGGTTCGAATCTGGGTCTATGCCGTACGCCTCGGAGCATCATCCTTTCGAAAATCGTGACAAGTTCGAGCCGCATCCGGGATTGTTAAAGAAGTCTATAGGTTTTCCTGCTGACTTTATCGCAGAAGGACTGGATCAGACTCGCGGATGGTTCTACTCGATGATGGTTCTCGGTGTTGCATTGTTCGGCAAGACTCCATACAAGAAAGTAGTTGTGAACGGTCTCGTATTGGCTGAAGACGGTGAAAAGATGTCCAAGCGCAAGCAAAATTATCCCGATCCGATGGGAATAGTGGAAAAGTATGGAGCTGATTCTCTCCGATATTATCTGTTGTCGTCCCCCGTAGTTCATGGTCAAGATCTCTGTTTCAGTGAGAGAGGTGTTGATGAAGTGACAAAGAAATTGCTAAATAGATTGTTGAATGTGGTTTCTTTCTATGAGATGTATAGTGAGAATAGTGTGGCGAGCGACTCTGTCGGTAATGCTACGAGTACCAATGTTCTAGACAGATGGATCGTTTCTAGACTCAATGAAACTATCTCGCTAGTTACGAAAGCTCTGGAAGCAGGGGAACTCGATCGTGCGACGAGACCGTTCATGGATCTCACTGATGATCTGTCTACTTGGTATCTGCGACGATCACGAGACAGGTTCAAGAGTGGTGACATGGTTGATAAAAAGTTCGCATTGGAGACAACTATGTTCGTATTGTTGGAGATTGCCAAATTGATCGCTCCGTTCATGCCGTTCTTGGCTGAGGATATCTATAGTAGGATGAGTGGTGAATTGGAGAGTGTTCATCTCGAAATGTGGCCAACTGCTGGCAAAGTGGAAGGAGAGCTGCTGGTAAATATGAGAGTCGTTCGCGAAGTTTCATCTAGAGGGCTGGAAGCGCGCATGAAAGCCAAGATAAATGTCAGACAGCCGCTACAAAAGCTGAAGGTCGGTAAGGTGGGGATTGGTACGATCCATGGGGATGCTGAATTTGTTCACTTGGTCAGAGACGAGGTTAATGTCAAAGAAGTTGACTTCAATGCAACATTATCGACGGAAGTAGAACTGGATACGACTATATCCCCAGAGCTCCGTGAAGAAGGTGTTGTTCGCGAGCTCATTCGTGCTGTTCAGGATATGCGCAAAGATAGAGGCTTCACCGTGAATGACAAGGTTAGTCTCAAGATCGAGACGAATGATGAGGGCAGGGCTTTTGTGGAGAAGTATAGAAGTGAGATCTCTGCGGCGACTTCATTAAGGGGAATTGAGTTTGCTACTGTAGAAGGTGAATTCCAAAATATTGGTGGATTGCAGATAAAGTTGGGGGTGTAGGGAGGGGGAGTCGGGAGGGGCAAGTTGGGCGGGTTAGGGACATGTTTCTGCCTACCTAGTAAAGTTGACCAAAAGTTGGTCAACTTTTGTACCCCCCTCGGGAGGAAGGTAACTGTCAGCGTTGTTACGGTAAGTTATTCCTTTACTTGATCTGACTTCCACACTAATTCAAATATCATTTTGAACATATCGTGAATGAGTTTGTCCTCGATGACTAGACCGATCAGTTTTTCACTGGTGAGTTTTGTGATGGCTAGTTTGTCGTTGTCGTACAAGGTTATCTCTGCCTCAAAGGGGAATACTTCTTTTGGCACGAATCTGATGAGAGGCCAGACTTCTTTCTTTAGGCCCTTGAATACTTCTTCATTGTAACTCCTATTTTCCTCTGTATCTGGGACTATGGCTCGTGTAGTTATGCCGATGCGTTCTTTGGATTTGATGAATTTGAATAGGGATCTTTCTGGTAGATAGTCTTTGAAGGCTTGACCATGAGAAAAGGAAAGCATTTCGTATTTTTTGTTTTTTGAGACCATCTCCTCATAGATGGAAATGATGCCTTCGGAGTTGCTGAAGTAGCGGATGATGGGCTTGTTGGGATTCATGGCAAATATACCCTCGAGCTCAGGGATGAGTTCGCGAGTCTTTTTATATGCCTCATCAGCCATGTCAGCCTGGGTCTTTGCGTAACGCGCCAGCTTTTCGGGGTTCTCGATCTGATAGAACAACTTCTTACCTCGTTCTATCTCTGTTACAAGTCCCTTGACCGACAATTCCAATAGGATCTTGTATACAGTACTCCTATTTAACTTGGTTAATTCGGCTATTCTAGAAGGGTAGGCACCGCCCAATTCCAGTAATGCACTGAATACTATAGCGGTCTTTTCATTTAGACCAGTTTTTTGTAATTGACGGACGATGATTTCATTTTTCATGATGAATCTATTGTATCAAATATAGGGCATTTTGTCACTTCTTACGAACAAAAACTGTGGATAACTCTGTACAGCGCTATGTAGAGCCACAATCATGGTAAGAAAACATCATTAAAGATAACAAAATGTATATACCTGATATAATAACAACACATTAATAATTAATAGTAAATATATGACAAAAACAACAAGGATCATGTTAGGGGTTATAGGTATCGTGATTTTGGCTAGTATTATAGGTATATTAGCTAAAAGTGGTGGATTATTGGGGGTTAGCCATGTTGGTCAAACAGGTTCCAAACCGACGGTTATAATAGGTGTAACATTGCCTCTCACTGGAGATGTGGCAATGCTCGGTCAAAGTAATAAGAATGCTATAGAGCTCGCCTATAGTCAGCTGGATAAGACAAATCTGAAGTATGATTATAAACTCGTATTCGAGGATGATGGTTTCAAGCCTTCTATCGGCGCGACGACGGCAAATAAGCTCATCAGTGTTGATAAGGTTGATGCTCTCATCTCATTTGGCTCTCCAGTCGGTAATGTGGTAAGTCCTATAGCGGAGGCGGCAGGAGTTCCACATATCAACGACTTTGCATCGGATCCGCATGTTGCGACTGGTCAGTACAATTATGTTGACTATACTCCTGCATCAGAGGATGCAAAGTTATTCGTCCAGGAATTGCAAAGACGCGGCATAAATAAGATTGTCTTCTTCGGTCAGCAAGACAATCCTGGTTCAGCCGCTCTCATCAATGCATTTCTAGATGGTGTTAAGTTAACAAATATCCAGGTGCTCTCAACACAGATGATAGTCACGGGGACTAGAGACTTCAGGACAGAGATCAGTAAAGTGAAAAACCTCGGGGCTAATCTATATGTACTAGAGTTATCATCACCAGAACTAGAGACAGTAACCAAGCAGTTGCGTACTGCTGGAGTTAAAACTCCCGTAAGTACCATGGAGACATTTGAGTTCTCAGATCAACTATCGCTGTTCGAAGGTATGTGGTATGTGAATTGTGCAGATGCAGCTCAGTGGTTCGTGGATCTCTATACCAAAACCTATGGCACGGCACCGAAATTCGGTGCAGCAAATGGTTACGACACATTGAACATGATCGTTCAATCTGTTGAAAAGGCTGGTGATGGTATAACTGTTCCTAAGGGGACTGAGATAAATGCTAGAATTGGGAGTATAAAAGGTTTCGATGGTGCGCTCGGTACAGGTATGAGTATGGGTAGCGACCATCTAGTAGCTTCGAAAGCTGTTGTCCGTATGATCAAGAACGGCGTGCCAGTTACGATAACACCGTAGTCGGAAGGTGGGGTGGCGTGCGGAAGTCAGGAGGGGGCAAGTTGGGCGGGTTAGGGACATGTTTCTGCCTACCTAGTAAAGTTGACCAAAAGTTGGTCAACTTTTGTACCCCCTCGAGAGGAAGGTGAAGGTGATGGCCGTTATTGACACCTATTCGCACGGTTGTTGGCCATTATGTTTGGCTTGTATGTGTTCTGTATGTGTTCTGTATGTTTCCAAATTGACGATTTATGGCTATACTTGTGACTGTTACATCCCATGGACATCATCCCGCAACTCATCGTAAACAGCATCATCGCCGGAGCGATCTACAGTATGGTCGCACTCGGTTTCAATCTCATCTATGGCACGACCAAATTCTTTGATCTAGGATATGGGGCACTAGCTGCTGTCGGAGGTTATACGGTATTTTATTTCTACAAGGGAATAGGGCTAAATCTATACATTGCCATCATTCTCGGCATTCTGATCTCTGGCGCTATCGGTTTACTCATCTACAGACTCGTCTACGCACCACTACGGGCCAGAAAGTCATCAGGCATGGTATTGCTCGTTGCTGCACTCGGAGTGATGACAGCAGTGCAATCAATAGTCGCTATCCTATTTACCAGCCAATTCCAGACACTCTCACGCAGTGCTGGCAGCGAAGCGGTATACAATATATTTGGCGGAGTGATCACACAGACACAACTCATCATTCTCGTATTGGGAATAGTCATCATGGTTGCTATCGGCCTCATGTTCCGATATACACTGTTCGGCAAAGCTATCAAAGCGGTAGGGGACGATGAAGAAGTATCGAAGATCGTCGGTATCAATACTGTGAGAGTTATCGGCTGGGTATTCTTCTTGGGGTCTGCTATAGCGGGTTTGGCTGGAATCCTGGTAGGATTCGATACGGGAATAGAGCCGACGATGGGATTGTCGTTGTTACTCAAGGGTGTGATCGCGTCGATCATCGGTGGTATCGGTAATGTTTACGGTGGCGTTCTCGGCGCATTCCTACTGGGGTTCATAGAGAACTTTGGTATCTGGCAGATATCTGGGGAATGGAAGGATGCGATAGCGTTCGGGGTCTTGATAATATTTTTGTTGTTCAGACCTCAAGGAATTCTACGAAGATAAAATGACTTCAATTTCTAATTTCTAATTACCTAATTTCTAAACATGGAATACCTCATACACATCGCAATACTGATCTCCATCTACGGCATCCTCGGGCTGTCACTGAACTTGGTTGTAGGATTCACCGGATTGCTCTCTGTAACGCAGGCGGCATTTTATGGCATCGGTGCGTACGTCACTGCGATACTGCTCACTTCGACAGGTATGAATTTTTTCTTGGCGATGTTACTCGGAATCGTCATTACGGCAATAATTAGCCTAGCGATCGGCTTCGTACTTTCCAAATTCAAAGATGACTATTATGCACTGGGCTCGTTTGGTTTCAATGTGATTATCTACAGCATATTCCTGAATTGGCAGTCACTAACCCGTGGACCACTCGGCATCCCTGGAATTCCACGACCATCATTATTTGGGTTCACATTTTCTGAGAACATCTGGTTTCTAGTTTTGTCAGTGGTCATTTTGGGGACTATATATTTCCTATGTAGATTTATTACCACTTCATCATTTGGTCGCGTATTGAAAGCCATTCGCGAAGATGAAGAAGCTATATCCGTCTTTGGATACAGAACACTCTGGTACAAGCTAGCTATCTTCGTCATCTCTGCTGGTATGGCTGCTGTTGCTGGGTCACTCTTCGCGAGCTATATAACATTTATCGATCCATCATCATTCACTTTGACGGAGTCCATCTTCATCCTCGCCGTTATCATCCTAGGAGGTTTGGCGAACAACAAAGGAGCTGTTCTCGGAGCAGTCTGTCTCATATTGTTGCCAGAGATCTTGCGCTTCGTCGGTTTCCCGAGTGATATCGCAGCACAGATGAGGCAGGTGACTTATGGTGTTATATTGATACTACTCATGCTCTATAGGCCACAAGGACTTGTTGGAGAGTACAGATTATAATTGTTTGCTTGCCCTCCCGAACCTTTCTCGACCTCCGAAGCGTGAGCGGAGGAGTGGTGAAGTAATATAGGTTGTAAACTATTTCAGTAGCCTTCGGTTTGGCGTGTTTGCCTTTCCGGCAATCCGTTTAGCTTCCTTATTCTTTCTGGACTCGACTAACTTTAGGTCCTCTTCTGGTTTTATGTGCTCAGGTTTGATGCCTCTATTTAGCAGTGCCTGGCGTGTCTCTCTACTATTCTTGACGACTTCTGTGTTCATCGCCTCCTTACCTCGAATATCTTTCTCTTTGATATTATGGTCTGTCATCGCCAATGCAAAATCCTTTGCTTTGAGTTCTACATGGCTATCAAAGTCCGCCAGAGATCTTTTCGGAGGAATCTTTCGGATCTTTTTGAGCTGACTTGCAGAAATACCTCCGTATAGCGCTTCGATATGTTTGTTCTTGAAGGTTGCAAATTCTACAGGATATTTTATACCCCTCTCATATACTGTAGACTCTATCTTACTCTCTGTCTCTCGGAGCTTTGCTCGTGCATCGAGGCGTTTTGATTCCATATCTCGTTGTTCGAGTAATTCCTGCTTGCGAGTCTGTGTGGCGAAATATGTTTGTGCAAGAGCTATCTCCGGTTTGCGTGGATCGCCGTTTTGGGCAATGAGGTAAAAGGCATATCTGGTGAGGAAGAAATCCTCGATTTTACGCGTGGCACCTTTTCCCGTAGCTATCATCTTACCGGCGCCGGTAACATGATCATCTATGTTCTGACCACTCAATTTACAAGCTGCCTTGGCTCTTTCTATTACCTCTGTAAATTTCTGCCATTTCGTGTACCCCAACATCGGCATGAGGTCACGAGCTGACCAGAATTCCATGGGGTGATCATCATTTGATACGCGCTTAATAGATTCTAGGTTCTTTTGTATTGTGTCTAGTGCTTTGTCCATATAATTGTTGATTAGTTAATAATATTATTAGTAAATAGACCCACCGTCAGATCCGATGAGTGAAATATTATGGTGTTTGATTGAGGTCAGAGAAAAATCCTACGATCTGAATAGGGGAATTGTATCAGAGGGGTGAGTTGAGTCAATATTGCGAGGGCATTATTTAAGTTGTAGTATTAGGAAGTTAATAATATATTCGGCAAAATATCTATGAACAAAAAAATTGTTTGGACAGTAGTTGGGATAGTGGTTGTCGTCATACTTATCGCAGGGATCAGTTCAAAACGAGGAGATACAGGAACTATCAAGATTGGTGCACTATATCCACTTACTGGTGGGTTAGTAACATACGGCGAACCGTCTCAAAAAACCGCACAGATGGTTGTAACGGAGATCATTAATGGGGGGGTATAAACGGAAAGAAATTTGAGATAGACTTTCAGGATCATAAATGTGATCCGAAGACTGCTGTGGCCGCTTTTCAACAGTTAAATTCTGTTGATGGTGTAAAGATATTTACCTCTGCCGCCTGCACAGGAACCATGGCGAGCTTAGCTCCTATGTTAACGGATGGGAATGCTTTGTTTGTGTCGGATGTATTGTCGGGGGCCAAACTCACGGGCATATCTCAGTACATATTCCGAAACTGGGGATCTGATATAAATGAGTCAAGATTGTTCGCGGATAAGATCATACAAGCTGGTTACAAAAAAGTCGGGGTTATATATGAGGAAACTGATTATGCGAAAGGTATCAAGATCAACCTAGATAATTTCCTTAAAGATTCTGGCATCACCGTTATGAGTGAATCGTTTCCAACAGGAACAACTGATGTAAGGACGCAACTTACGAAACTGAAATCTGAGAAGTTGGATATATTGCTCATAAATCCTCAGACAGTGACGAGTGCTGAAGTAGTACTCAAACAGATGGAGGATCTGAACTTCAGACCGAGATTGCTCGTAAACGACAATGTCACTATATCGAAAGACTTGGTCATGAAGCACAAGGATATCCTGGACGGTGCACTCGGGGCGAATTATGTAGCTCCTAGTAATAGTCAGACAGATTTGATTTTGAAAATGTACAAAGATACATATGGACAAGATTGTCCTCAGACGACTGTTTGTGTCGAGACATACGATACTATCCATCTGATCGCGGAGGCGTTAAAAGTAAATGGGGAAGATGTTGCAAAGATCAGATCGTATCTCAATACTGTTAAGTATAACGGGGCCGGTGGGGAGATCAGCTTTGATGGGAATAATGATAGGAATGGAGCAGTGTACACATTGTTTATCGTAAAAGATGGCGCGGTACAAATTGCCCAGGATCAGTAATCTCACTTGTAAAATAGAAAAAGCGCACTGGGAAATCAATGCGCTTTTGTATGAAAGAAAGGAGCTCTCTCGGCTAACCTTGTTAATCTCTCGTCCGTACGAGGGGGAAGCCTCCGACCGTTTCGTTCCATGTTGGATCAGCGAGGCGAGTCAGTATATCGTATGTGGACAGATAGTTGATCCGCCAAGGATCTGCAATGATGGCTTTTCCTTCACCAAGAGGGCAGAGAAGTGCTTCCAGCTGTATGTAATACATGTCGTGTGTTATCGGATCGTCATGCTGGAGTTGGTGGACCCAGATCTCACCATTTTCTGTCACGACAAAGAGTGTATCGTAGTGGATGGAGAAACGTCTGCAATCTGCCTGGCTGGCGAGCAGGCATTTGGCGGTTAGTGCACCCCCCTCGAATATTTCCATCGAAAGTCCTGTGACATGAACGAAGCCGAACTTGCTGAGTTGGTGACCTTGGAGATCTGTAACTGGTATCGAAGTCATAACTAAACTTCCTTTCTTGGTTAGAGGTTTGTGGTTGTCGAAGTCCGTTGAGTATTACAGCATAAAGTATTGGGTAGTGCAAGGCGATTTGAGCGAATTTGCATTCTAATAGTTACAAAATGAGTCGTAATATCAATGATGACTCATCCATAACATGTCAAATATCTCTCGTATGGTCTTCGCGAATTCCTTGTTTTCAATGATGACCATCTGATTGTTCTTGTTCAATACGATCCTGACTATATCGGAGAATGTATCGATAGAAACAGAGGATGAATAGATATCATAGGGAAGTACTTGCGTGACTCTTTTGAATAGTTCGTCAGTCTTTCGAAAATTGGTAAGTGATGGATGATCTGGCACGAATGTCTTGTTTACTATATTGTTCTTCGCACAAAAGGTGTTGTATTCTTCGCATATAGCCAGGAGTTTGGGTGACATGTCACTAGCCTGTGCGTAAAAGCCAACTATCTCCTTGTTTACACACTCGTCAATCCTGTAGTATAAAGCTTCCTTGTAAGCCTTTAAGCCTTCATAGTGAAGAACGTTGATCTTGTCTGGTTTGGTGGTAACGATAGATTTCAAGGCGGGTAGCAGTTGTTTGGCTTCGCTCATACGCTGTTCCGCGTTGTTTATAAGCGTCTCTGGTGGTACAGGTTTGTATAGTCTCTTGGCAACTTTTGGAATGAGCTGTGCAGCGCCCTTTTCTATGAGCTCATTTAATATGACATATGTAGTCGGTTTCTTCAGACCTGATTGCTCAGATATGGCATATGCAGAACCTTTTCCGAGTTTTAGTAACGCTAAATAGACCTGGGCTTGTTTTTCATTTAAGCCAAGATTTGTTAGTCCTGATATTAGGGGGTTGTCCATAATCGGCATACTACATTGGTTTTTAGAAATAGTCAATATTTTTGATAACTTATCTACGCAAAATCAAAAATATCTATATAATGAGGCATATATTGAAATATTTGGGTGTCCACAAATTATAATGTTATTTGCCAGGTGAGGAAATATAGGTTATTCTAGTTGCATTAACATAATTTACAATAGTTATTATTATGAAAAAATACATTTGGGCAATAGTTATAGTGGTTCTCGTCATAATAGGTGGTGTTTACTACGGAACGAAGAAATCTACACCCGCGAAAAGTCTCAATCTAGGATTGATCAGTATCTTGTCAGGTGAATATGCTGCAGTAGGTGAGAACTTTAGAAATGGATCTGTCTTGGCCCAGGAACAATACAACGCAGCTCATCCAGATGCGCCTATCACGATGATCATCGAAGACGACGGTTTTTCTGGTGGTAAAGCTGTGAGTGCATATCAGAAGCTGGTTAATGTAGACAAGATAGACGCTCTCATAAATGTCTCAACCGCTTCGATAGACGCTATCTATGATTCTGTCACAAAGCTCGGTATCCCAGTGGCTCAAGGTGGAGAGCAGGGACGTGTGCCAACAGATGATAATGTATTTGGAATATATCCAGATAGTATCGCTTCGGAGAGAGACTATGGTGCATATATGAAGAGTAAAGGATTCACTCAAATGACACTAGTTTACACGAATATCGATGCCATGATCCGTTTCGTCGCTGCTTTCAAGGAAGGTTTCCAAGGCAAGACGACTGATATCATCATTGATTCTGCTGAGACTGATTTCCGTACTCATGCGTTGAAAGCTACGTCTGGCAATCCTGCCGCGGTGGGAATATTTATGTTCCCACAGCAAGGTGCACAATTCATGAAAGAGTTCTTGAAGATTGTGAAAAACAAGCCGACGATATTCTTCGACACGAGTTTTATTTCAGGCTATCCAGACTATCAACGAATCATGGGCGATCTCAATGTGCTCAATGGCAGTATTGTTGGTGGTATGAAACTCGACGATACACAAGCTTACAAAGATGCATACAAGGCTCGCTATGGAACTGATGCACCATTCCTATCTGATATCGGCTACGATTCATTTAACCTGCTCGTACAAACATATTCACCAGACAAGGCGACTTGGGTTGCTAATATGAAGAATGCGAATTTCCAAGGGGTTAGCGGTCAGATAAAGTTTGGTTCTACAGGTAATAGACTTCCAGAGACACAGATGAAAGTTATTAAGGGAGGGAAGATAGTGAATCTATAATCATTAGATAATGATCTACTTTAATAAAGGTCTGGAACTTAACTCCAGGCCTTTGTTATTTCTTCGACTCATTCCACATACTCTTCCAAAGCAGCTTCATCATCTCGCAGAACTCTCGGCTGTGAACGGTGAATGCTATCTTCTCGGCTCCACTAGAGGCAAACAGACATTTGTTGCCGTAGAGCCAAAAGGACATCTTGCAGTCAACGCCTTTGGGGAGATATCTGACGCTGACTAGATTCTTCTTGTCATTCTTCAGCCACTCATGTTTGGTGCCTCTTTGAATAGCTCGGTCAGCATGCTTCTCTATAGCGTATATGAAGACGTTGTATTTGAAACGTTGAGTGCCATGCCATTTGAAGAACTCTTCGTCTATGTCGATCATGTCTCTCGTCGGCCAGACCATGAAAGTTTCGGTGATATCTTTCTGCCATGGTATATCTCTAAAGGCTTGCTTGATGCCTAGATTGCCAGAGTAAAACTTAACCGTTGGTTTGGCGACGGTATTGTCTCCATGGTTATGACTGATGAAGGATAGCAGGGAAGTCTGTGCCTTCTGCAGTTCATCCATCTTCTCCTTGTGTGCACGAGTGAGTTGTCCACTGTCTGATATGCCAAATGTTTTGCCGCGGTTATCGCTGTACTCGTTTATGAGGCTTTGCTCCAATAGGGGAATGACAGCATCATAGACGGATGACTTGGGCATATTTAGGCGCCTTGATATCACTGCTACAGATGATATACCTTGTGCTATCACGTCCAATAGAACTCGTTTTGACTTGGGTGGTAATCCGAATATGTCCAGAAAGGCTGTATTCATGCTGTGTTTATGTATTATTCGCTTTTCGCCGAATTATGTACAAAGATTAACATTGGTGTAATATAGATGCAAGTCATTATTACAAGAGGGTATAGGGGATAGGGATTAGGGTATAGGAATTACGGCCCAATCCTGACATTACAACCGGCCCATTAAATTACATATATGAATAAGAAATATCTTTGGTTAGTGATTGGAGTCATCATAGTATTGATCGTCGTTGCACTCGCGGCTTCGGGTAGTTCGAACCGTAATCAATCAAATATTAGACCTATTAAAATAGGTGCTGTTTTATCGCTAACTGGGGACGCTGCGCCTTGGGGTGAATATGGGAAAAATGGAATCAATCTAGCTGTAAAGGCGATAAATGATGCCGGTGGCATAAATGGTAGAAAAGTTGAAGTCGTCATAGAGGATGATCATACGGATCCAAAGCAAGGCGTTTCGGCATTCAATAAATTGGTCAGCGTCAATCATGTACAAGGGATCATTGGCGGAGTATTTGATTTTACAGCGCAACCACTAATTCCTCTTGCCCTAACCAATAAGATAGCATTCATCTCACCTTCAAACTTCAGGATAGTTGGCGGATTTGACTTGAATGATCAGAGCTTCGTTATGCTCACTGATTTCAATAAGACCATATCGAAATTACAGCCGTATCTAGCGGCAAGTCCGGTAAAGAAACTAGCAGTCGTTCATTTTAAGTCTACTTTTGGTGGAGAGATAGAGAAGACATTAGATGGTGTTATGAAGGGTCTCGGTCGTGGTGGTGTCATCGATGAACCGTATAATCAGATCGGTAACAATGATTTTAAAACGACGATCATCAAATTGAAAGGTGAAAATGTTGATACGGTTTTCCTAGACATGGTGGCAAATGATCCACTCATCTTCTTGCGTCAGGCGAAACAGTTGGGATTTGCTCCTACGATCATTTCCTACAATGGTATTCTAGATGCATTCGCGAGCGAGGCTGACAAGAGCTTGCTCAACAATGTCGTTGTATTGAATTGGGAGATTACCTCACCGCAGTTCACTGCTCTATATCAGAATGAGTATGGTATCCCACCAACGAAATCTGCTGACAAATACTTCGACGCACTGTATGTCATGGCGCAGGGAATTGCTAATGCTACGAGTGATAGTGCCGGCGATGTGTCAGGAGTTGCGGCATATATTGCGAATAATACATTCACCACGCCGAATAGTACGATCACATTTACGGCTGATCATGTTGTGCAGGATACGAATACTGTTGTTCAGGTGATGAAGGGTGGTATGTTGGTACCTTGGAGTAAGTAAACGAACTCATTGGAAATATAGTACTAAATAGGTTAGTATTTTGAGGTATAAGCCATCACGATCTATGCCCATTCTCTCCACCAAACTACTCACCAAACACTTCGACGGCGTATATGCAGTCAATAAACTGTCTATAGGTTTTGAGGCGGGGAAGGTGACGGGAATCATCGGACCGAATGGGTCGGGGAAGTCGACACTCATCAATACATTGACTGGCATGATCGGAGCTGATCGTGGGGAGATCGTTATCTCAGGTGGTGAAGGATTGAAACGAGTTTATGCGCATGAAGTACCTACATTCGGTATGACTAGGACTTTCCAGGATGTAAAGTTGTTTGAGCAGATGCCAGTTTTAGACAATATATTGGTGGTGCTCACAGAACGAAGTATATGGAAGTCATTGTTCGAAAAGCATGGAGCATTTCATCTGGAAAAAGCCGAAGAAGTTTTGAAGAAAGTTGGATTGTGGGAAAAAAGAAATGAGTTGGCTAAGAATCTTTCGTATGGCCAACGCAAACTCCTCGAGATCGCGCGCGTACTCGCCATGATACATAGTGGTGTTGGTGATATCAATATCATTTTCCTCGATGAACCATTTGCCGGACTATTTCCAGAGATGATAAAGATAGTGACTGCTGTGATGAAGGAGTTGCGTGCGGAAGGCAAAGCTGTCATCTTGGTTGAACACAATATGGATCTCATTCGCGAACTTTCAGATCATATCTATGTTCTGGATTCTGGAGAATTGCTGGCTGAGGGCGCGCCTGCGGAAGTGTTGTCTAGGAGAGATGTGGTGGAGGCTTATCTGGGGGAGTGAAGTTTCATCTTCTCGTTTTGGCTGTATCTCTGGCCGAGTTCCTTTACGCAAGAAAACATGGCTCTGAGCAGGGCAACCATGTTTTCTTCGTGAATGCTCACCGCTGTCTCTTTGTGCCAATTGATGATGTAAGCTGATCCGCCAAATATGTATATCTCAGATTCTACATCGGCGAAGTCGTCAGGAATCTTTACATAGTCCTCCAAGCGTCCGATGAAACTCTCAAATATCTTTTGCCCGTTCACTTTTCCGAGCTCTGTTACGATGGTCCCTACTGATTTCTCATGGACGATGCCTTCTACGATCAGCGCTTTATTCTTTATCCCTTTATTGACACGCAAGAAATCATCTACTTTGTTCTTCCGCAATGCATATCGTATCGAACTATCAGGTTGGAGAGCTAACAGACGAGAATTCTTGGGCAGTATGATTATCTTTTCAAACATCTCAAATATTGCCGCTGAGCCGTAATAGACCTCGACTAACTGGTCTCCCTTATGTGAAACGTAATTCAGATGACGAATCGTTTTATCTATTGTAGATACCCATTTTGTCCATTTACCATTTTCATGTCTTACGGCTCGTACCAAAGAACGTTCCTGAAGCTTGCGTAATATATAGAGAAGGGAAGAGCGAGGTACCTTTGTCTTTCTAGAAATTTGCGAAATGCTTCGGGCATACTGACTCGTCGCGGTTATGATCGCTCTCTCAGCATCAGTAAGACCCATCATGTCCATGGTTTGGTCTATATTCTCTTTTGATCCAGCGCTCTTTTCGTAGGGTTTATTATTGAAATTCATAGGTTTAGCGGATATCTTCTCGGGGGCCATTAGCTCCTTCCTGTAGAGTATAAAAGTTGACCAAATATTAGTCAACTTTCTGAGGTAGTCTGGGAGGATGGTATGGTAGGTCGCCCCGAAAATAATGGCTCAACTACGCGAATTTTTCCCTTTTTGATGCGGACTATTTCAAACAGGGAGTAGTTGCGCCAAGTAGATTAGTAAATGAGACGAAGGTTACGGGTGTGACGGACTTTAGATCTGAAGTAACAAAGATCTTGGCATCAAATCCTGATGCGGTCACAAATATATTTGCATTAGCTGATTACATAAAGGCTCTAGGTACAAGTACATTTGAAGGTTGTCTCTCGACTAATCTACCGAACTTGACGTCAGATGGGTTTAAGCAATCGTATTCTGCACGGTTTGGAAGCAATCCTCTGATTGGGGCAGATTGGGGTTACGATGCTATCACTATTGTGAAGAGCCTCCTGGGTACACCGAAGGATCAATGGAATTCCAAGATTCAGGAATCTGATATCGACGGTGTTTCTGGTCATGTAGGTTTTGATGAGAATGGAACACGACTGGCGGCTTCTGAACGACACATCTTCAAAGACGGTAAATTTGTGAAGTTAGGGGAATGAGGAATAGTGGGGAGATATTGAATTGAGGAGATGTTAAAACTGCGCTGGCAGCGCAGGGAGTAACATTTTTCCTATACCTAGTAAAGTTGACCAAATATTAGTCAACTTTACTAGGTGTGCAAGGAGGACATAGGGAGAAGGTGGAGTGAAGAAATCAGGAGCGATCTGGGGGATTGAAAGGCAAAAATATGTTAATGTTATTACATATTAATATGTAAAATGTGAAGTTGCCGAAAATTATCTTTCAAACATTACTTACATGACCACGACTTCTACCGAAACCCTTCTTGAACTTAAAAACATCCATGTCCACTACGGCGGCGTTAAGGCACTCGATGGTGCGTCAGTTTCTATAGACGAGGGAGAGATAGTGGCACTCATGGGGCCGAATGGTGCGGGGAAGTCGACGATACTGAAAGCGATATTTGGACTCGCTCCGATAGATGCTGGTCAGGTGCTTTGGGAAGGGCAGCCATTTAAACCTGTGTCATATGAAGTGGTTGAAAGGGGTGTGTCATTCGTGCCACAGGGACGAAGAGTCTTTCATCATCTAACTGTGCTCGAGAATCTGGAGATAGGTGGATTCAATGTGAGGAGTGCCGCTGAAAGAAAAGAGAGGATCGCAAATGTTCTAGATCTATTTCCAGCCCTCAAGGGGAAACTCAAGGCAAAGTCGGGGACATTGTCAGGCGGTCAACAGCAGATGCTCGCCATTGCCCGAGGACTTATGCCGGATCCGAAGGTCTTATTGCTCGATGAGCCATCATTGGGGTTAGCTCCAAAGATAGTCAAAGAAGTTTTCGAGAAGATTCGTGAAATAAATGAGCGCAGGAAGACTGCCATATTCGTCGTGGAGCATAACCTAAAATCATTATTGGAGATCACGAAGAGAGCTTATGTATTGGATAAGGGAAAGATATATGCCGAAGGAGATCCAAAAGAGATCATAGAGAAAGGAATATTGGAGAGAGTGTTCTTGGGGTGAGAGTAGCCATGGAGGGTAAATACAAGTATAAAAAAGGGCACGCAACGACGGGAGGAATACGTCGAAGCGTGCCACAACTCAAGGGTTATGGGACCCGTTGAGGCTCACGGCGCGGAACTCGGAGTCGGAACAAGTTCCTTGCCGGAAATTTAAAAATCGAAAGGAAAGAAATCTGGTGTTACTATAGCATACCTACATATTTCGTCAAGTTTTCATAAATATTCATCAGTGTTGCATCCGCTTCGCGTCACATAGCACCGGCATTCATGCATTCCATCCACACAACTAGAGGATTCATCGTAGGATCGCGTCCATATGCTGATGCGGGAAGAGTTTTGACCATATTTACTCGTGACTTTGGTCTCATCTATGCGACAGCTCAGGGTATTCGCCTAGAGAAATCGAAACTGCGCTATTACACGCAAGAGTATTCCTTCGGCGCCTATTCACTGGTGAGGGGGAAGGAATTTTGGCGCCTGACGAGTGCGAATGGGGAGTCACAAGATTTACGATTTACGATTCATGATTTAAGATCTGAACACAAGGAGCTCATCGCGCGTATCGCATTACTATTGAGGAGACTCCTACAAGGCGAGGAACCGCATCCGGAACTCTTTGATATCGTTTTTGAGTGCTGGAAGTTTTTGGTGGGTCATCTTACTGTAGGATTGATCGTGGATATGGCTGGTGGTTCTATCAAAATGCTCGGCGAGCCGAATGAAGACATCATTTCAATGCGAGAAAATCTAAATGATGGAACCATTTCAATGTATGAGAAACTAAATGATGAAGAAATGCGAACGCTGGAGTCACTGGTCGTCGCGAGGATGCTATCAGCACTCGGCTATATAGGGGAAGTGGCGGGAATTTCCGACCGATTGAGATCAATAGAGATAACACCCGAACTGTTGCGGGCACTCAGTAGTCAGAGGACAATATTAAATCAACATATAAATAAGGCATTGAAGGAGTCGATGTTATGATGTAAACTATACCAGTGCCCCCTTCTGACAGTAACAACTCTATAGAAGAATTGAAGAAGACTCTCTACTCTAGAAGTTCTCCGGATGTGCGAACGCGTCGAAAGCTTCGATATAATGACACGACTCCAGAAGTCCAGACTGACTGGGATGAACCAAAAGATGTGACAGAGGAACCGGTCCTGAACCAGCATTATGAAGATCGTTCAATGTCATATCTGAAAAAGATATTGATTGGTTCACTGGTATTTTGCGTGCTAGCACTCGGTCTCGGTGCGTATCTATTTCTAAATGGTGGTAATCTCATATCCGCGAACAATATAGACATCAAAGTAAATGGCCCAGTATCGATACCTGGTGGCACGGTCGTACCTTTTGATATCGTCATTACGAACAATAACAATGTCGATCTACAATCAGCAGACTTGTCAGTGGATTTCCCTGCGGGTACTACTGACCCTATAGACTCTACCAAGGAAATGAAAAATTTCCGTGAGCTCATAGGTGATGTGTCAGCTGGAGGATCGTCAGGCAAGACTGTAAAGGCGATCATGTTCGGTGAAGAAAATATGCAAAAATCCATCGTCGTGACTGTTACTTACAAAGTGAAAGGAACGAACTCACTCTTTACCAAGAACAAATCATACGATGTCCTCATCAATTCTTCGCCGATAGGTCTCACAGTCGATACATTCAAGGAAGTTTCTTCTGGGCAGGAGTTCGATATGAAAATTAGTCTGAAGTCCAACTCCCAGGAAACATTGAAGAATATAGTTATGAAGGCACAATACCCATTTGGTTATACATTTGTATCATCTGATATCAAGCCGCAGACAGACAATACGACTTGGAAGATAGGGGATATACCACCTGGTGCTAGTAGAGATATCAAGATACATGGAAAGATCACCGGAGAAAACAATGATACTAGAGTTTTCCGCTTCGCTGTTGGTGCTCAAAGTTCAACTGATTTGAAAAATATCGGCACTCAATATGTAGCTGTGGAGCAGGATATCACCGTTCAGAAACCATTTATCTCGCTATCTATGTCGGTAAATGGAGATAATCCAGGTGCGGACTATATCGGTCAGTTTGGTGCGGATGACAGGATCGAAATACAATGGGAGAACAATCTACCTGTGGCAGTTTCAAATATGGTTATAACCGCCAAAATATCTGGTACTGCTTATGACAAGATGTCAGTACAGCCACAACAAGGAATATTCCAATCAGCGTCCGACCAGATCCTCTGGAATCAACAGACAAATACGGAATTCGCTTCTGTTGGTGCGGGGGAGAAAGGAACTGTTTCATTCAGGATCACACCAAAGAACTTCGGTTCATCTGTAGGCCAACTAGTCAATCCGAAAGTGTCTATCTCTGCGAATGTTTCGGCCAATAGAACTCAGGAGACCAATGTCTCTAGCAATCTGGCGGCGACGGTCTCTCGTAATATCCGTGTTGTTTCTAGTGTTAGCTTGTCTGGAAAAGTTGTTCGCACCGTCGGACCATTTACGAATACTGGTCCTGTACCGCCCAAGACAGAACAAACCACTAGCTATACTGTGATATGGGATGTTGATAACACATCTAACGCGATAGGTAACAGTCAAGTGACTACGATACTCCCGGCATATGTGAAATGGCTCGGTAATGTTAGTCCGAGTACGGAGAATGTAACTTATGATACGAATACGGGCAAAGTCACCTGGCTGGTAGGTAATATTGGGACTTACACTTTGAATTCTCAAGGTAGGAGGGAAGTCGCTTTCCAGGTCTCGTTTGTGCCCGCGATCAATCAGATCGGTCAGGCGGTAACACTCGTCAACGAAGCAACTCTGAGCGGGCTAGACTCATTTACCAATAGCACCCTGACCAGTAGTCAAGGAAATCTGACGACCCGTTTCAGTACTGACCCGAGCTACAAGGACGGTGATGGGAATGTGGTGAGGTAGCTTGTAACAAGCACCTTTTTAAGTGTAGAATACTGTAATGAATAAAAAAGAAGACAGAATGGACTCTATAGTCGCCCTTTGCAAGCGACGGGGTTTCATATTTCAGGGATCGGAGATATATGGGGGACTAGCTGGAACATGGGATTATGGACCATTCGGAGTAAAACTCAAGAAAAACATCAGGAATATATGGTTTAGGAGATTTTCTGACAATCGTCACGATATGTACGAAGTCGATGCGGCTATCCTCATGAACCAAAAGGTCTGGCAGGCGAGCGGTCATGCTGCTGGTTTCGCTGATCCACTAGTAGAGTGTAAGAAGTGCAAGAAACGATTCCGGGCGGACCAAGTCGAAAAGATATCCGCGAAAGATGATGGCTCGGGACTCACGGGTAATCCTACAGCAGATACGGGGACGAAATCTTACTGGAAGTGTGAATCCTGTGGCACCTCGAACGAGTCAAATGTGCGCCAATTCAACATGATGTTCCAAACCAATGTTGGAGCTATCCAAGATGACTCTTCTATCTCATATCTGCGACCAGAGACGGCACAAGGAATGTTCGTTAACTTCAAAAATATTCTAGATACTCAGCATCCGAGACTTCCGTTCGGTATGGCACAGATAGGGAAGGCGTTTAGAAACGAGATAGCTCCTCGAGATTTCCTCTTCCGTTCACGAGAATTCGAACAGATCGAGATAGAGTATTTCGTAAAGCCTAGTGAATGGGAGAAGTCTTTCGAATATTTTAGAAGTGAAATGAAAGGTTTTATGTCTGATGTTGGTCTCTCTGCTTCCAAAGTTCATGAACTCGAGGTTCCTGAAGCTGACCGCGCTCACTACTCGAAGCGCACGATAGATTTTGAATATGACTTTCCATTTGGTAAGAAGGAGCTCTATGGTCTCGCATATCGAGGGGATTTTGATCTAAAGCAGCATTCTGACTTTAGTAAAGTCGATCTCTCATACTACGACGAAGAAACAAAGGAAAGGTTTATACCACATGTCATCGAACCTTCGTTCGGATTGGATAGAACTGTATTAGCGATACTTTGTGACGCATACACAGAAGATGAGATGGGTGGTGAGAAGAGGGTGTATCTAAAGTTGCATCCTAGTGTCGCACCATTCAAAGTGGCTGTATTTCCGCTTCTTCGCAACAAGCCGGAACTCATTAAGAAAGCGGAGGAGATATTCAAGACTATCCAAACTGAAATACCTATGACTGACTATGATGACAACGGTAATATCGGCAAACGCTATCGCCGCCAAGATGAGATCGGTACACCGCTATGTGTCACTGTGGATTTCGAAACTATTGAAAAGGGAAATGGTGTCACTGTTCGTGATCGTGACTCTGGTAAGCAGGAGAGGGTGGCTGAAGGGGAACTACTTAAATATTTGAAGAGGAAGATATCTTAACATACGACACAACCTCATACACCTCTTTTCATCCCTGCGGCTCCATTCGCAATCTACCGGCATTTTCACAAAAGATTCGCTCCAAGGCTTCACTCATCATTTGGAAAATGCAATGGTAGATCGCTCACGGAATGTCCTCAGGATTTAAGAGGTATATGAGGTCGTCTCGCACGAGTTAGCTTTAAAGTCTGTATTTGTGGTACATTTACATTATGAAATTCAATAAAACCATCCTAAAGAGTGGACTACGAGTGATCACTGTCCCCATGACTGACAATCCTTCTGTCACGGTACTGGTCATGGTCGAAGCTGGGTCCAAATATGAGACGAAGAAACAGAACGGTATCTCGCACTTTCTCGAGCATATGGTCTTCAAGGGGACACCTAGGAGGCCGAAAGCTAGTGATATCTCACGGGAACTAGATTCACTCGGTGCTCATTATAATGCATTTACTACTCAAGAATTTACTGGTTACTATGCCAAGGTTGCTGCAACACGACTGGACGAAGCTCTCGATGTTGTATCTGACATGTATATGAACCCGCTCTTCGAGGAAGCAGAGATCAAGAAAGAGAAGGGTGTGATCATCGAAGAAGTCCGCATGTACAATGACTTGCCACAGCGACATGTTCACGATGTATTGTCCGAACTCATGTTCGGTGACCAGCCTGCGGGGTGGAGTGTCTTGGGAACTGAGGATAATATACGCTCATTTGGCCGTGAAGATTTCGTAGAGTACAGAAAGGACCATTATGTAAGCTCCGCTACGACAGTTCTGGTCGCGGGCTCATTTGACGAAAAGAAAACAATTGAAAAGATAGAAAAAGCCTTCGCTACGGCGGTGGCTGGTCAAAAGAAGTCCAAGCTCGCGGTCGTCGAAAATCAGGTGGAGCCGGCAGTCAAAACTAAATTTAAAGAAACGGATCAGACGCACCTCGTCATCGCTACGAGAACTTTTCCCATATCTGATGAGAGGTTGGCAGCCATGACTGTCCTCACTACTATCCTCGGTGGGGGAATGAGTTCTAGACTATTCAGTAAACTCCGAGATGAGATGGGGATATGCTACTATGTTCGCGCATCCCATGATGCGTCTACAGATCACGGTGATCTCACTATCTCTGCTGGTGTGGATAATGCCCGTGTTGAGGAGGCGATCAAGGAAATATTGAATCAGTGTAAACTATTGAAAGATCAGATAGTCGGTGAGGCTGAGCTCAAGAAAGTGAGAGACTATATATCTGGTACGACATTGCTCGAACTAGAGACTTCAGAATCTCGTGCGGAGTATTGTGGTTTCCAAGAAATATTGAAGAAGAAAATAGATACTCCGGAAGAGTTCATGGAAAAGATCAGTAAAGTCACAGCGGCGGATATTCAGAACCTAGCTCGGGAAATATTTGTAAATAATGGTCTCAATCTGGCTATCATCGGGAAATTCAAAGATGAAGCTGTTTTCAAGCCGTATTTCAAGTTTGATTAATTGGTTGAGTATCACTATAATAGACTTGTAATGAGATACCTATTGATTACTAACCAATTTAAATATATCTATGCATGAACCAACCCCGATGACCAAGGTGAATGTAAGTACCAGTACTATCATCCGCTTTTTCCTGGTCCTCGTCCTACTGTTCGCTCTGTACTATCTATCAGATGTGGTGGTGGTCATGGTCGCGGCTGTCGTTCTGGCATCTACTATCGAACCACTCGTTCGCAGATTGAAGAGACGAAAAATTCATAGGATAGTTAGTGTTATCGGTATATACATCGTATTGGCTATGATATTGGCGGGAATATTTATATTTTTCATGCCACTCATCGTCTCTGATGCGACGAACTTCCTAGCATCACTACCTAAGACAGTTTCATTCCAAGAGCTCTGGAGCCCGATAAATAATATCGGTATAAATATTGGTTCCTCATATAGTTTTGGTGAGCATGTACTATCACTCTCAGATATCGTGAATCAGCTAAGGTCTATGGTCGTCGGTACCAGTGACAATATATTCCAGACTGCGGGCATGATATTTGGTGGTCTGCTCAGTTTTATCTTGATAGTTGTGCTCTCATTTTACTTGGCGGTCAAGGAAGATGGTGTGGATGATTTCCTACGGATTATCGCACCAGTTAAGCACCATGATTACATCATCGATCTGTGGAAGAGGTCGCAGCGCAAGATCGCTCTATGGTTGCAGGGGCAGATCATTCTAGGTATCGTGGTGGGAATATTGGTCTACATATTGTTAAAATCTGTCGGCGTCGCACATCCACTACTGTTCGCATTGCTAGCAGCATTGTTGGAACTCATCCCCGTATTTGGTCCTATCATTTCGTCTATCCCACCTATCCTCCTCGCTTTTACAGATAGTGGATTGGCTATCGGGATCTTGCTATTTTGTTTGTACCTCATCATCTATCAGCTGGAAAGCCAGGTTTTCTATCCATTGGTGGTCAGAAAGATCGTCGGCGTTTCTCCTATCATCGTTATTCTCGCTCTCGTCATCGGGGCAAAATTGGCTGGCGTTCTCGGAGCACTGATCGCTGTTCCGTTATCTGCGGCATTCATGGAATATATCAACGATATTGAGAAATACAAGAATGCTGAGAGGGCAGAAAGGGCGGTTCTAGAGAAGGTGGCGAAGGAGGGGAAGTAGGGGGACTGATAGGTCGTCAACTGCCGAGTATTCTTCGAAGATCTCGAGTCAGGAGTTGAGGGAGGTTTCGGCCCTCCAGGGATTTTTTGCCAAATCCAATTATGAAAGTCTAAAAATTCATGGGAAAATTGATGAGTAGACAATCGTAATGGGTGTGGAGGAAAATTCATAGGATTTCGTGTGTCCGACGGCTGTGGCGGTGGGGGGACACGACCTTCCGATAAAACCCTACTTTTGAAATCTTGATGTACCAATATTTTGCAACTTTGATCGCGTAGAATGGCTCAACTACGTCAAAATTTATGCAAATTTCTCGCAAATCTTGGTACATCAAGATTTGTAAATAGGTCTCCTGCGCCGAGAGTAGACTTGTCCCGTAATAAGCAGATTTTGAATGATTCATGGCTATGTTAAGCCACATATTGATAATTCTTAAAATTTGTCAATTTTACGGCTAAGGTAAGCCCTGATAAGTGGTTTTTT
>CAINCE010000046.1 GCA_903846945.1 uncultured bacterium | reverse complement strand
ATAAAGCTATTCATCATCTATGAGATAACTCATAAATTGATCTTCAAATTCACAAAGCATGAGAGATACTCTCTCGGCGAGAAGATAGAAAATTCTATTCTAGAAGCTATAGAGATTTTCATCTTAGCCAACCAATCATCCAAATACGACAGAGAGAAAACTTTGATGAGGGCTAACTCAAAGATAGAACTTCTAAAAATACTATTCCGAATATCTCTAAACTGTAAATTGATCGATGGAAAGGACTATCTGGCAATGGAAGCAAAGCTCCAAGAAACTGGTAGAATGACGCAAGGTTGGATAAAGTATTCACGAAACGCAGTTTAAAACAGCGGGAGGGGCGGACACCGAGATTGCTATTCTGATTCGTAGACTCATAGGCATTCACATTGAGCTTGTGATTGTCGGGGTTCCAGTACGAGTAGACGAGAAGAGTGCCCGCCCCACATTAGCTTTGGTCTATCCAAACATCCTTGGAAACCAGACTCTATGTATCAGGGCTACTACCCTAGACCAAAACTGCTGTTTCTATAACTTATCACTCTGTATCCTAAAACCTTATGGCAGGGATTGAACCCATACCATCTGTGGTTCTCTCGAGCGCCTCGGTAGATCCGTGGCTATATTCACAGACCGTACTCACCGAGGAACAGGACTTAATAACTGAATACAAAACCCCAAATTACAAAGTAAAACTCAAACCAAAATAGAATACAAATCCCAAGTTACAAGCTAACTATCTCTAATAGAAACAGCGGGAGGGGCGGACACCGAGACGGCTACGCTGACGCGTAGACGCATAGGCATCCACATCGAGCATGCGATTGTCGGGGTTCCAGTACGAGTCGACGAGAAGAGCGCCGGACTGTGTATTGAGCCATTGACCGCTTTTCTGATTCCAGTCTGAAATGTGTATATTTGATCTTTTGAAGATTTTCGCTTCCAAGATCAGGAAATCAGGTAGAGTCATGTGTTTATCTGGATGCTGTTTAAATAGCTTCATGGCATCTTCTGCAGTGATATTTAAGTGGACATCTAGACCTGTGGTAGTTTGGACTTCTGGTAGTGTTCTGTTGTGGTACAGGATGATGCGTGGTTTGTCGGAGTTCTGGTTGGTGAACGGTATGCCGTCTAAGGTTTGGACAGTAGTGTTTGAATTGATACCATCGTAGTATCCACTCTCCATCTTCATCTTTTTTGATAGGTCACCGATATCAGGAGTTGATGGGATGATGAGTATATCGTTGAAGCCATTCTCTTCGATGGATTTCTGTATCTCATCGAAGTTTCTCTCCCATATATCTCGCATAGTGTCTTCGAAGTCGGGCGGTAGGTCGACACTAGTAGTTTTGTAGAAGGAGATGAAGTCAGTAAGCTTGGTTTCTATAGAGAGATCGATGGTTTCTTGGTGTTCTACCGTGTTGGTTTGGGGGTTGGTGTAGGTGTAGTTGATGGAGATGTTATCCCCTGCTTGAGGCAGGGTTTCCTTGCTATCTAGTGTAGCTCTCATCTTTTCTGCTCGATCTACGATAGTTGTCATCCTTACCTGCATTGCCTCCTTCCTAGCTTCACCAGTTCCTGCTGGTTCCCCATCTGCATCTTCGAAGGTACCATCACTCAATGCAGCCCTGTACTCCTTGATACCTTCTTGCAGAGTAGGTTTCAATGAACCGAGCTTCTGCTCCAAAATAGCACGGAGTTCTTCTTGAGATTTCTCTGGTTTTCCCGTCTTTTCAACAGACTTCGCCATGTTGGTTGTTGCTTCAAAGTTCATGGGTAGTATTGTATCAAATGATAACAC
This sequence comes from uncultured bacterium, assembly GCA_903846945.1. Classification (GTDB taxonomy): domain Bacteria; phylum Patescibacteriota; class Minisyncoccia; order Phycocordibacterales; family PALSA-1337; genus C7867-002. Next base: position 1,576 of record CAINCE010000046.1, on the reverse strand, counting down.
TCTTCGAAAGCTTCTTTGCCTCAGCGATAAAAAAATCCTCTACAATCTTACTCTCTATCTCTACAAGCATATGTGGCAAATCTTTCAATTCTGATACTTTCATATATTGAGATCCGAGCTGTATAGGATCCAGATAATTATCAAATTTGATTTGTGCTTTTTTGACCAAATCATCTAGAGATAACTCACTATATTTAATCAACATAAAATATAGATCTATGAAATCTCTAGAACGGGGTTTTTGATAAATAGTAAATACCTTATTTACCGCAATGTCGAGCAAACTATCTATATAAAGGTCTCCAATCTTTTGTTTCTTCTCTATTCTTAAAAATGGAAAATAAGTAAACTCCGTCTTTATCTTGTCCCCATCTGACAATTCCAGGAAAAATAGGTTGCGATTGAAACTTTGTTGGTATTCAACTCGTACTATTTTTGACTCGGTCTTTATTTTTTCGAAGAAAATTGAAATACTCTGCGATTCAAACTCGCCTTCAGAGAAGAAGTCCAAGTCTTCAGATAAGCGATGACCAAGATAAAACTCTGCAAGTGCAGTTCCACCACTCAAGTAAAAGTTGTCGCAGATCATCCTATCTCTGCTAATCGCCATCAGTATTCCTTTTTGATTTGCCGATAAAATAGACTTTTTCATCAGAAATTTGTTAGATAAAAAGTGCTAAAAACCTTTTCTTATAAGGATCAATATCGAGCAAATTCCAAAATTTCTTCAGGTCAGCCAAAATGAGTCTTTCACCATCCAAACCAAAATTGATCTGCTGTTCCAGTCTCCATTTGGTGAATTTATCCGTATTTTTACTCAATTCTCGTGTGTCGGTGGACCAGTTTTTCATGTATACAGTATACCATATCTATAAAAAACTTGTTAAATATACGATCATTCTCCAGTCATTTTATGTGAGTTGATGCGCACCCTTACCTAGACCAGAATATGTATAACTTTCTATTATTTCTCTTATCACCGTCAAAAGTCTATTATCCCGTCTCCCACCTTGATTAGTAGATATGATCCTAACCTTCGATGATGTTTGAAGCGCTATAATCTTATTGCTGATAAATCTATACAGCAAACTCTGGTCTATGTTGTCGAAATATTTACGAACATCACATTTCAAAACAAAACATGGCTTATGATGATCCTGAGCAATCTTGATAAAATAGCGAAATGCGTTTATAGCCTTATATTGACCTTTATATATTCTCGAGGCATATGAGTCAGATATAAATTCAGATGCAAATAGTTGGGATAAATAGTCATAAATAATCTGATGGACCACCCTATCCCTCACCTCTGCCTTATATATGTCCCTTTTCTTATTATCATAGATCTGAAAATGCTTATATGGTGAATGTCTGTATGTTTCATTCTGTAAATCAGTATAAAGGCGGAATAGATTGTCTTCCAAATGAAGTTCAAAAACCATTACATCCATATTACCTGTCTTTCCCCTCCTGAATTTTCGCCATGCACTAAAAATATTATCAAGACTAAATAATTCATCATAATTCTTATGGACAATAATACTCATAGTGATTTTTCAAAATTAGAGATACCTGT
>CAINCE010000045.1 GCA_903846945.1 uncultured bacterium | reverse complement strand
GATCCTGCCGTGGTGGTGGCACTCTACGAACGACTTCATCGAGCAGATCAGCAACTCCTTCACCAGTGCGTCCAGAAACTTTCAAGACTTCCTCTTTGTCACAACCCAGAAGCTGGCAAACTTCAGAAACAACTTCGTCTGTACTAGCGAGTGGTGAGTCGATCTTACTCACGACTGGTATGATCTTGAGTCCTGCCTCACGAGCCATATTGAGTGTCGTCAATGTCTGTGCTTGAACGCCTTGAGTGGCATCTACGAGTAAAATAGAACCTTCGACGGCTTTGAGTGCTCGCGAAACCTCATATGAGAAGTCTATGTGTCCAGGGGTGTCGATGAGGTTCAAAACATAGGGTATAGGGTTTAGGGTATAGGGTTTAGTACCATTTTCCGAACTATCTGTGCCTTCTATAACCTCGAACCTTTCGCCAGTTGGCGGACATAGACCCCTGACTGTCCACAACATTCTGACTGGCTGCATCTTGATAGTTATTCCCCTCTCACGCTCGAGTTCCATAGAGTCTAGAACCTGCTCCTGCATCTTGCGTTTCTCGATAGTACCAGTTATCTCCAGCATTCTATCAGCAAGTGTAGACTTGCCGTGATCTATGTGTGCAATTATTGAAAAGTTACGTATATTGGACGGATTCATTACTCACTGAATATAGCAGAAAAATCAGGATTTACAAAGACACGACAAGGTCTACCCTTGTTTTTTGCTTTTTATCCATCTGGTAGTATAATTGTCTCACATTACACACGACCAGTTCGACTCTTGCGGTTGTGATGACAGAAAGAAATATTCGAACATGGCCGTAATCATCCCTATTACATCAAATTTGAAACCAAAACCGTATCGCATAATTGTTAAGGCTTCAGAAATTATCGACAATAGAGGTATATCTGATAGTTCAATCTTAGTTCAACAGATTAGATCTATTTCAAAAGCGCGTCTATCAACTTTTAATGGACGACTGTGTAAGGAAAAGCTAGCAACTGTTGCCCTAGAAGTATCCAAACTTCTCAACATAAACAGTACTCCCCCCTAGCCTAAACGCTTTGTGGGGGGAACGCACAGACCGTCAAATGTGACGCTGCGAAGACTTAGATAGTATTCCCTTTTGAGTGGAAAGTCAAATTTCCTCTATATATGCTCCACCTCCGCTGGAGGCACTGCCACCTTCCAGATCTTCTTGTGCAATGTCCTCCATACTTGCACCAACTCAGCATTCTTGAGTAGCATCAACATGAAGACAAAGGCGACCAAGCCAAATATCGCCGAACAGAAACCTTGCAAGAATATTCCCCAGACCTTTGTGAGTGGAAAGACCATGGCGAACAGTCGCAGCGACTGGAATGCCACATAGCCCATGATGACCGATGCAGAAAATGTCTGGAACAGAGTATTGAATACCGGTTTGGTAAATCCTGGGTACACCTTCTCATAAACTATCCAATGCAATACAGTATTCAGTGCCACCCCGATAGTATATGCCAGTGCCAGAACCAATACACTAGAACCGACTTGACCATCAACCTTCATCAGTGACTCGAGGAAGTATCTGAACAATGGATATGCGAAGAACGCCTTGTCGAGTAGGTATGCGGTAACTACGATAGTAACCGCGGAGATAGCATTGATGATGAGTGGCCTCGCAGTCTTCCCTTCGGCATAAAATGAACGGACAAATAGAACGATGAGACTCTGCCCTATCGTGGATATAGCAAAGATTGCGAGCATTGCCGCCGTCATCCTGGTATCAGCCCAGTCGAACTTTCCGGCTCCGAGCACAGTTCGAACGATCTGCGCTCGCAGAACGATGAAAAGTATAGTTATCGGCATAGACCAAAAGATGATATGTTGCGCCGAAGCTATCATCTTTTCCTTGAACTCGGCAATGTGGCCCTTGAACAGCATGCGTGAGAGCGTCGGAAAAACGGCCGAACTGTAGCTAGCGCCGATCAGGGTCAGCGGAACTGATTGCAGGTTAAATGCGAAGTTAAACACTGAGATAGATCCAACAGACATGAGAGATGCGAGCGAAACCAGCACGAAAGAAGCCAGTTGATTTGCAGACAATGTGATAGTTCTAGGCAATGTCGTAAAGACAATCTTCCGAATATCAGGCCAAGAGACTGCAAAGGTAAACTTGGGGAACAATCTTTCACTGACTAAGAATGGAATCTGTATAGCCATATGAAAGAAAGCACCGAGTGCAACTCCCCAAGCTAGTCCAGTGATCCCCAGCGCCGGGTAACCGATCAAGACACCTGCAATGATGCCCGCATTGTATACAACAGGGCTCGCTGCATAGACTAGAAAACGGTGGTTCATCTGCGTCAGACTGGAAAATAGATTTGAAAGTCCGAGGAAGAATGGTGACAACAACATGATACGCATCGACAGTATGAGATCACCCAGTGCCGGGTCATTCACAAAACCAGGCAACAACTTTGGAACTAGCCACGGTGCCAAGAAAAATGCAACTGCACTGACGACGATCATCAGCACAAAAAACACACTAAAGATGCCGCTAGAAAATGTTTTTCCATTTTCTTTGGAAGACTCAAATCTCTCGATGAAATACGGCAGTAATATAGATGCGGAAACGAGTGATCCTGCTGTAGCAAAGATGAGGTCAGGAATCCGAAATGCTGCATAATAGATATCCAACGCATGTCCTGCGCCAAATGTATACGCCAACATTTTATCGCGTACCAAGGCGAGTATGAGCGAGAGGAATGCGAACGATGCCAAAAGATACGCTGCCTCGTGGAGGCCGCGTATCTCTCTACCAATAAAGGAAAACCAGCGTTTCACCATGTCTATTTTTTAGACTTTATCGGCAATGTTGAACGTTTTTCTGGAGCACTAACTGATTGTGGACTAGAAAATATGGACTTACCATCGATGAGATTGCTCAATATCGAAGCAACCTCGGCATTGTCAGGATTGGATTTCGCTAGCTGCTGGAATACAGTGATGGCATCAGAGTTTTTGCTGACACGAGCATAAGACAAACCTAGGAAGTACTGTGCATTCGCATAGTCTGCCTGCAATTTGACTGCTGACTCAAATGCGGTAACTGCAGCAGCATAGTCTTTGTTATTGTACTGGAGCAATCCTAACTGGAAGTAAACTTGTGCATTTTGTGGATTTAGCTGAACGGCGAACTTGGCAGCGATGATAGCATTCGCTAGGTCGCCATTTGCTGCATATACCTGTGACAATAAGAATACTGCATCGAGATAATTTGGCTTGACTTGGAGAGCGGCGCCAATAGTTTTCAAGGAATCAGCAAGTTTATTCTGGTTTATCTGTAGCTTTGCAAGGTTAAGATAGATGGCAGGATTCTTTGGGTTGAGATTTATCGCGTTAGTGTAAGCGACGACGGCATTGTCATAAGCATTTTGCATCTTGAGATTTGTGGCGAGTTCTGAGACTCTAGCTTCTGAGATGCGGTTATAATAATCCGTCGGATCATAGCTCATTGCTGCTCGTGCATCCAACAGTGCATTATTCACTGTGTCAGCAAAAGATTTTACTAGTGGATCAGAAGAAGATGCGTCTTTGGCTTTACCTATCTCGGTAGCGATCAGGTTTGCCCTGGCCAATCTTGCCTCCGTCTGCCCCTGTAAGTACACATCGGAATGATCGAACTTGTCTGCTTTTTGGAAAGATGCGAGAGCGGAGTCAGAATCATTATTCACAGTAAGTGCTTTCACTCCAGATCCGAAGTACGATAGAGCGATCAACTTCTTTATAAAGATCAATGCCCAAACCGCGAGGAGGACGATCAATATGATGGATATGATACGGAACGCTAATTCACACTTCTTGGTTTTAGGAACGAGCGTAACTCCATTCTCGAGACCACTACTAACACTCGACCCGACAAATATGCCAGTCATGACCAATGTTAACAATAGGATGATTTGAGCAGGGACTGATATGATAGCTATGACCCACAGGAACACAGTCACAACGAATGATGATACTGCTATATATCTCTCAAATGATCTCTCTCTAGGCGTCTTTGATACCCTTACTCCGATCAAGCCCAGAAATACGAAGAACAATACCCACAAAATCAAGCCTACTATACCCTGTTCTGCGATCAATGTTGGTATGAGTCCAAATCCATATGAGAACTCTACAGCCCACGCATCACTCATGTTGACTTCATCCGGTTTGTACTGCAGATAACTCTGGGAAAAATGATTTGTCCCTACACCAAACATAGGATTCTGCTTGATAGCGCCCGCAGCAACATCCAGAGTCTGTGGCCATGGCAATCTCATCTCACTATAAGATGTGTTGAGAGTCTGAGCTACAGGATTGATGATCGTATTTGTCTTCCAGACGAACAGGCCAACAACAACACATGCCACGAGTGGTAGCCATGCAATATTCTTTACCATAGATACGATACCTTTCTCCGTAGATGACCGCACTCGTCTCATGGTAGATAAGATTGTTAGACCGATGAGTAGAGCAAACATCACGAACCAAGCATGCGGATTAAAGATGGCTATAGCTGAGAAGATAGATAAGATGGCTAGTATCCAGAAAATGATCTTGATCCTCTTGGAAACTGTCAACATCGCGATAGCAGAAATAGATATGATGGCGATCACCAGAGAAAGTGTACCGAGATCTGGCCAACTACTGATCATGCTAGAAGTTTTTGAGGTAAACACTGAAAATGATACAAAGCTAGGACCAAACAACAGTCTCATAAACTGAAAAATAAAGATAACCAGATATGATACGACTACGCCAACATACAATTTTGCCACTCGATCAGATCTCTGTGAGGCGACAGAATATGCTAGGAGTCCAGCGAGGAATATAACGGAGATAAAACTTACAGTGTTCAATTCGAACCCTTGTCCAAATAGAGATTTCCCCGCATGAGTACTCATCAGAGCAGAAATAATGAGAGAAACAACCATGAGTATACTCGTCCACATCACTCTCTTTGGGGGCATACTGATGGACTTGTCCTTCAGAGCTCCTATGGATAGGAATATCGCGGAAGAGACGACCCCGAGTCCGATAATGAATGTTTTTATCGTATCCAGAACGATATATTGAGAAGGCCAAAAGACGATCGGCGATAATATGATCGTGACCAGCAATGAATAAAATCCGATAGTTCGGAAACGAGCAGTATCTTTTCTTTCTGCAGGTACTTGCCCTGCTACAAATGTTTCTGGGGTCATGATATGAACAATAAATATTATTTATTAATGCATATAGTATAGCAACAAGCGAGGATTTGTGGAAGACAAATCCGGCCAGGAGGAAATAGAAAACACCCTGGGGTGTCCAGGGTGTTTCCATATATAGCCGTACCGTAAGCCGAATTCTGTTTCAGCTCGCCTTCACTCGCAAGCGAGCGAAGGCGGCCAATGACAACTATTTGTCTGCGATGTGTGTTGCCACACACCTGTAGCGGTTCTTCCCTCGACTCAGCCTTTCGGCCTCGCTCCGGGACGCGACCTTGCATTGGGGTAAGGATTTTGCCGTTGCACCCTGACTTTTGTCAGAGCTCTCCAATGCTCGCGAAGCGAGCGAAGTAGAGCCGACTTATCGCCAGATTCACCCTCCTCTGCCTAAGCTTCGGAGGGCGCCTCTACCTTTCGGTTCGGGCGTCACTGTTCGCACCTCTAGGTGTTACCTCGGTGGGCGTTACCCACTACCTTTACTTTAGTAGCTAGTGACTAGTTGCTAGTGATTAGGGCTCGTTCATAAATAACTTCCTCAGATTGTGTTCAATGCGCGCTGGATAGGGGTACTATGATTGAACAAAATCTTGAGGCGTACTATAAGTACGATGAAAGATTTTGTGATTGAGTAGTACCCTTAGCCAACGATGCAGTGGACGCAGGATGAGGGAGTTATTTATGAACGAGCCCTTAGTAGGTCGCTACATATATTATATCTATAATATCGTGGTTACTAATCACTAGTCACTAATAACTAGCTACTAAATAGCAATGTTCGGACTTTCCTCCCCTCGACTCAGCCTTTCGGCCTCGCTCGGGGCAGTTGTCTAGTACAGCTAAATGCATTTTACCATTGTTAAGTATATTTGACAAGTTCGAAAAAATGCCCCGTAATTTCGTACGAGGCATCTTTTTCACAAATCTGCATTTCGAACTCATCTCTTCCGCGATTCTTCATCTGCCAACCGCCAGTTGGCGGAGGCGGACACTAATCACTAAAAATTATGACCCCTTACACAATCTCACAAACCCCACTCGCGCACGCCAACTCTCTCTTCAGATCTGTCTCGTTTTGCTTTTCATAGGAGATAATCTTTGAGTAGTCCACATGCTCTAGACGCTTCGAAAGTTCTTTGTATGTTTTTTCATCTATAGACTCATACGGTGCGAGCTTGTAGACAGCATCTTCGCGAGGTAGGAATGATAGTCCACCGACGATGTCCCAATTTTCATAGACCCAATTAGCTACTGTTATCCACTCGTCATTGCTGACTGAGATGGTGATGGATGGATTGTGTTCCGTATAGTTTTCCTTGACCATCTTCCAGTAATCTAGTTGTTCGATAGCTGAGAGATCATCTCGGAAGATAGATCCGCTAGGAGCTTTGACTGGGAACTCTAGAACATAGGTAGTCGCACTATCTGGTGTCTGACCAACTTCTGGATGATATGGAACACCCTGATCCTTTAGCATCTTGAATAGTGAATCAGTAGCAGAGATACGGATGCGGCGGATGTAGTATTTCGAATGTCGAGGGTGCATACCAGATGAGCAATCCACGGTCTGAGACAATGTTCCTGATGGTTTTACACAAGTTATCGCTGTCGACTCATTGACACCAAACCTCTTTGCGAACTCTTTGTTTACTCGGATCGCTTCTTCACGGAGCCTCTTTAGTACGCCAGGCTTCCTCACTGCAGGACAGTCCCATTGACCAGTGATAGAAACTCCGAGAAGTCTCTCACGATCACAATGTTCCTTCCATTCCTTTGATAAATAAGGAAAAGTGGTCAGAGTTGACTGATATGTCCCCAAGATCACGGCTGAGCGCATCTTCTTTAGAAGTGTCTTCTCTGTATCCTCTGCTCGCGCTACGATCTCAGACAAGTTACAGAACTGCTTTGACTGGAGGATGATCTCGCCGCAAGGATTGGTTCCGATAGGACCGATGATGTGTTGACCTGATGGATCAAAGTATCCTTTGTATTCCTTCAGTGCCTTTATCCTCCTCTCTGGTAGAGTTTTAGCCAGTGATCCCCTGTTAAATATACCCCTCTCACCTGAACGGCTCTCTATGAGCGCCATCCATTCTTTCAAGAATTCTTCGTTGGTAGGTTTGTTGATATATACGGCAGAGTTGTTGGCGAGCATTCTGTGTGGATGAGTCATGTAAAATGCCCCCTTCTTTGCATCACGGATCTGGTCATCTGCGAGGTCTGATAGTGATATCATCGCACTCCTCCTCACACCACCAGAAACGACACAATCCCCGATCATACAGATGATGTCATGTAGATCTATGGCGCGGAGACGCTTGCCCTGTCTCGTCAACATGATCTGTCGTGAGAATGATAGTAGTCTCTGTAACGGTGCTGGACCAGATGACTTGCCTCCCATCGTCTTCAACCTAGTTCCTTCAGCTCGCAACTGTGAGAAGTCAAATTCTATATCCTTACCAGCTGCCCATGCTTTCATGCCGATAGTGAGCGAGTCCGCCCAGCCTTCTTTATTATCTGGTATAACATGTGTCGAGATCTTCTCTCCTGTCTGCATCATGATCTGAGGAAACTTCTCCACATTTGTACTCTCTACGGCCCAACCTGCTCCTGTACCACACATAGATATGTACATGATCTCAGCGAGGTCTTGGAATGACTCTGGTGCGATAAATGAGCAGTTATATGCGCACACATTTGTTGCTTGTGCAGCCTTGCCTGAGAATTGGAATAGGCGCATCGAAGGCATCGCCTGTTGGTTCAAGATGGATTCACGGACTTCCTTGTACTCGGCATCTTTGAGCTTGTCACCGAGATTTTCTTTCATAAATCCCATGTATCGATCTACTGTTTCTATGTATGTTTCCCTCCTATTCTCTGCCTCTATCCATCTAGAATATGAACGATAATATACGAACTGACCTAGTGCATTCTTGAAATATCTCTTTGAATCTTCGGCGAGCTTCCTCACATGCTCTGGTATCTCGAACCCTTTGGCACGCACCCTGGCTCGTTCCTCACGATATATAACATAGTGTTTGGCAGTCTTTACGAAGTCGGCACGCATGAGTTCTGTCTCGACTATATCCTGGACACCTTCTACTGTCGGCAGAAAGTTGGAGAATTTCTTCTTTATCCTGACGAGTTCAGAGAATACACCACTAGCGACCATGCGAGCCTCCTCTTCTGAGCCCTCTTGGACGGTATTCATACCCTTCAAGATCGCATTCGTGATCTTTTCTAGGTTAAAATCAACTATTCGACCGTCTCTCTTGATAATCGTAGGGATGGAAGGTGCCTTACCCGCACTTCCAGTTGCGGATTTTTTCTTTTTGGGCATATTTATGCGCAGGCGGACTGCGAAATTATGTCTTAATAAATTGTAATAAATTCTCTCCAAAAAATATTTGTACGAATTGAAATATTTTCCGGCTGATTACTTATGTGTCACATTGTAACGCCTGTTCAAAAAATTTCCTAGCTGTGGAAAACTATTTACAGCACAAATTCATTAAAGTTCAAAATATATTGAAAATAGCCCTGTGGAGAACGCCTCTCATGACTAGACAAGACCTGCAGATTCTGACCGAGACAGGGATTTAAGATTTAAGATTTAAGATTTACGAGAATCGCATACGCCACTATTTTAATCCTAAATCTGATCAGAAATTTGTAAACCTCAACACCGTACCTGTAGCAATACCAAAATTCTGGCTGGTGCCAGCATTTAACTCGAGTACATACTGTATCTTGCTGGCTGGAAATATAGCGTTAGGATATGTGGAAGTAGCAACATCGTTACTAACTGAGATTACCTGATGATCTGCGTCCATCCAAACCATATCCAGTGGATAGTTCATATCCTTCATCCAAAAACCGTAAATGCTCGGTTTCGCAAACACAAACAACATTCCACGGTCGGCATCCATGGAAACTCTGCCGCTCAACCCCTGTTCCTTTAGTGATGGAGTATTGGCTACTTCGGCGCGGATGATCCCTCCTGGTGCAATGATCTCTATAGTACTAGTATCGACAGAAACTGTTATATTACGAGATGCATTCACGATCGGCGAAAACACTGCCTTTATGGGAAGATATGCAACTACTATTATCAAGGCAACGACTACCAAGAAGAAAACCTGCCAGATCAATATGCGGTTTTTCTTATTCATCACCATATGCTACCATTTTATGAGACTAGCCACTAGCCACTAGCCACTTCCGCCAACTGGCGTACACTAATCACTAACCCCTAACTATCATGTTCACAATCAACATCTGGGCTATCGTTATCGCCGCTATCGTCAGCTTCATGATCAGTGCTGTCTGGTATTCATCATTTCTATTTGGTAAGGACTGGCTAACATTGGTCAAGATCTCGGAGAATGAAGTCAACACTATGCGCGCCGCTGGCATGTGGCGTTCATATACTATCCATCTCCTATCCACTCTCATCACTCTATTTGTCCTCGCCTTTGCCATGAGTATGATCGGTATTCACAACGCGACTGACGGTGCCTTCATCGGATTCTTTGCATGGTTAGGTTTCATAGCTCCATATGGAGTACTAGACTATCTATGGAGAAAGACACCCGTAAGGTTGATACTCATTGACTCTATCTGCGTACTACTCTCACTCGTCATCTCTGGAGCTATATTGGCGGCATGGTGATAGTGACATTACTCCCTTTCAGTAATAGATCTCAAAATTACAACATTTCATAACGCGTAATTTTCTGCAGCAAATTTGTATTGCTCGATAAATATGTTTTTGAATGGAACTATAGAATTGAGTTCGTAAAACACGAGAATAGCTTCTCGATATACATCCTCATCAACACTCCTATATGAAAGTGGAGCTAGATCATGCGACAACAACATTGCGTCACCTATCAATCGAGATGTACGCTTGTTACCATCTTCAAAAGGTTGGATATAACTCAAGCCCAAAATTGAAAATAACGCTTTTTCATAACCACTATCGACCTTGTTCACAAGTGTCGCCAAGCGTTCAACTGCTTCGGAGATCTGGAATTGGTTGTCGAGCGGGCGATATCTAGATCCTGTAACACCAACCGGTTTGGAACGGATATTGAATGTAACATTCAACCCCTCAACCAATAAACGATGTACTGACTCAACATTGAGTTTGTTTAGATCTGTAAACTTACTGACATTCTCATAGATATGAGAAAAGGCATTCTTGTGATTCAAGATCATGACTGCTTCATCTTTAGTTTTTCCTTCAGCTTCTATACCCTTTTCGATCAACCGTTCTGTATCGAGTAGTGTGTATGTATTACCTTCTATCTTTGATGACTTCCAAGATAATTCGACGATAAATCGCTCCAACTCTTTCTTTTGTAAAGTTTCCGAGAGAGATTTCTTTCTTTCACGATATACACCTGTAGCCTGATCTAGAATTATGAGTTCTTCTGGGGAAAACAATGCTGGTAATTTGCCACCTCCACCGAAAAGTTCAAAATCATAGGCCGTTCTCCCATATCGGCGATCTGGTTCTATAGAACAATACTCATGTGCATTTATTGGGAACATCAACTTTCCACTCAGTGTCAGTCGATATCTTGTTGCAGGACCTGCCCCATCTTCCACGACAACTCCTCGCTCTCTCATGTTAGAAATATCACGCTTGACTGTCACCAATGAAATATCTTCGGTATTTGAAACGAGATACGAATGAATATCTGATGAAGAACCTTCTCCATTGATCAGGAGGTATTGGGCGATCAGTTTTTCTCTATTTGATGCTGTATTTGCCATAATCGTATCAAATCATACCACAAATCGTATCAAAATGACACGATTATTCTGTGATTTTGACGCGATCCTGCTTTTCTTTCTGCAAGATAAAATACACATGTATTTCGCACTACTGCATTGGAACAGGTGCTGACTCACCCGGAGCTGGCGCAGGAACTACTGGGTCAGGGATAACTGTAGTTTCTGGAACTGGAGTTACTATTGGCGCCGGCGTCGTAGGTGTGACTACGGGCTGAACTATTGGCAAGGCAGGATTTGCATTCGGCTCTACTACTGGCACATCTGGCGGCACTATAGAAATAGTTGTTGTGGCAATTTGAGGCGGCACTATCGGAGTCGTCGTGGTTCCTACTGGAGGCGTACTCGTTGAACTAACAAACATTGGTGTTGTCGAAGTTGAGATTGGTAGCAAAGTGAAGGTGGTTGTGGATGTGATCAAAGTCGTCGTAGCATTTGGATTTTGAAAGATCGAATTTGGCTGAGCATTTACAACGGGCACCACCGCATTTACGATCGGCGGCGTACTCGGAGCGACCACTGGTACTTCTGTATTCACCACCTGTGTACTCGGAGCCACCGCTGGAACCACAACTGGAGTTGAGGTAGGAGTTGAGGTAGGAGCTGAGATCGGCGTTGAGCTAGCAACCTCTCCGCACTTCCCTGCAACCCTAGCAAAATCTCCGTTGGTTATCCTCACGCAATATATCTGTCCTGTTGCAGAGTCTGTCATATTGAGTCCATCAGTAACCGACGCTGTTTGCGTATCGATGTTTTGTGTCTCAACATTCGTAAACACCGCCAATGTAGCCGTGATCTTGGTGAAGACCAACATAGCTGTTGATTGCAAGTATTCTATGACTGCATCCGCCACGCGACTGATGAATGTGCTGCCGACAAGGTCTACCCTTGTCGAGCTAGTAGCACTAGCGAGGTTCCACCTTGCTGACTCACTAGCTAGGTCAGATATCCTCGTATCCAGAACACCAAAGTTGGCATTCATGATAGCAAAGCTGTTAGCTAGACTGGTACCGAGTTGTAGATTCTGTATGCCGATCTGCTGTGAAGCGGCCGTAGAGCTAGCAAGTGAATCAGATAGTGAATTGACCTGTGCACTCACTGCTGCTGTCGTCGAAGCAATCTGGTCAAAACAGTTCACGTTCGAAGTACAGATGTCACCAGACAGAGCTAGATTTCCATTCTGGTCGAGGTTAAAGATGTTTTGACCGAACTGGTTCTGCCAGTACATAGCTGCACCTGTGGTTGTGGCAAAGCTACCGTCAGTAGTAGTGGCTTCCAATAATCTGAAGTTGTTACCAAACACCAGGTCACCAGTGTTGAGTGATTGAGACCAGACTGTCTTCCAACGATTGGTAACAGAGCTTCCTAAAGAATATGTATTGTCTAGGGCTGGTGTGAGATTACCCGCGAAGGTGCTGGTACCTACGACGGAAAGGACAGACATGGGGGTGGAGGTGCCGATGCCGAAGTTAGTACCAGTATTAAAGTAAGTAGAATCGGTGTTAGAAATTTGCCAATTGAATCCACTGATAGATTGTGCATTGATACTACCCGTCTGCACTGAACCAGCTACTGCCTGCAACGCATATATTTTTATCTCCATCAATCCCATATAAGATGGATCACCATGATTTGTGTCGGCATAAAATTTCACATATTTTGCCGATACAGGAGAGAAAGAAATAACTTGGGGAACATTTGGATTTGGGGCCCCCAAATTTGGTAAAATACCACTATATATTATCGAGAAGCTTGAGTCATTCGTATCCGTGGTTGATATACCAATCCTAAAATTCTTGACATTTCTAACTCCTGTACCATATTCATCCTGATTATAGATAGCCATAGAACCAATAGTCTTAGCACTTGTTCCGGAAAAAGCGAGTATTGCCCACTGACCTGATGCCGAAGTAGCCAACCAATCATTACTTCCGCTCTTTGTTATAATTCCATCGATCAAGCGCGACCCATCTCTGGCACCAAAAGATGAAGAGACAGAGATTACCTGCCCTCCATTTGCTGCGGCCACCAGATTTGCCGACTCAACCATACCACCATAAGTATCTACAGTACCAGAAACGGATAATGAATTAGTAGGGCTCGCCGTCCCGATGCCCACATTTCCATTCCCTGCAACAAAGAGTGAATTTGCGGTGGCTAATCGATTGACTACGAAGGCAGCATTGTTACCTACAGTAAGTCCACCGGCAAAAGTACTCGTCGCCGTCGTACTCGTCGCAACTATGTATCCAACCACTGGAGATGATGTGGCACCTACTGTTCCTGCACCTGTCCAGTATGTGAGGAAGTTTGCCGTACCACCTGATAGAGCAGTTCCCGAGATACATGTCACACCGTCTGCACTGAAACATGATGCCTTTATAGCGCCTGCGAATGTTGATGTGGCGGTAGATGTAGCGGTAATCGTTCCTGCAAAGTATCCATTCCCTGCGACTTCGAGTTTGTTGGATGGGGTGGTGGTGCCGATGCCGAGATTACCTGTAGTCTTTTTGATTGTAAAATCATTGGCAAAACCTGTTTCTCTAATATTAAAATCGCCCTGATTCGGATAGCCACTCATTATTGACCAGCTCGCAGCTCCAGCCTGACCGCTATAACTATACAACTGAAAATTTGCATAGTTATCTGTACTTTCATATAAAGTATTAATGACGCCAGAACCGTAAACTTGAACCTTATTTGTTGGTGTCGTCGTCCCAATCCCCACATTTCCATTCCCCAACACCGTAAACAACGAGGTACCTGTAGATGAGGCAATATTTAATGGATTGACTCCAGATGATCCTTGAACATTGAAGGTGTATGAGGATGAGGTGGCATTCACTCCAGCATATGTACCAGAGTCGAGGAATAGACCAGTAGATAGAGCTGAAGCGGATGTCCATCGTGCTAGGTAACCATTGTTACCACCGGAGAGTGCTGCACCGCCTGGAGTTGTTGTGGCTATCAGTTTATGATTCCCATCAACTGCTAGGAAGGTACTGGTCAAACCAGTGAAGTATGTATCTGTGGCGACTGATAGGTTGGTTGTGGAGGCATTGGTGAGAGTGGCTTGACCTGTGGCATTGAAGAAACCTGAGTTGGTAAAGTTGGTGGTGGAGGCATTGGTGAGAGTAGAGTTGCCTGTAACAGCCAATGTACCAGTGGCGGTGAGATTAGATCCTGTCAAATTCCCTGCAATATACCCATTGCCTGCAACTTCGAGTTTGTTTGATGGGGTGGTGGTGCCGATGCCGACGTTGCCGTTACCAAGAACAGTAAAGTTCTCAACTGGGGCGCCGGTTGAGACTCCATTCCAAATTGAAAAAGATTTACCTGTTAAGTTAGCAGTAGATTGAATCCATAATCCATTGCTTCCATTTGCTCCATAACCAGTTTTTGCACCGCTTTCATTGAAGAATAAGATTTTGTCCCCATCATTTATAGTTCCATCGGCAGCAGTAGGATTATTACTGTAGCCAGCCCCCTTCGTTATAAGACGGACATTTGCATATTGCTGACCATTGCCTACATCTAAAGCATAGCCAGAACCTGCCACATAATGAGAGCCGATACTTACTGTTCCTGTCGCCGTAATATTCGCTCCAGTCAGATTTCCAGCAAAGTATCCATTGCCCGCGACTTCTAATTTATTCGTCGGCGTCGTCGTCCCTATCCCCACATTTCCATTCCCCAACACCGTAAACAACGAGGTACCTGTAGATGACGCTACATTGAATGGGTTTACTCCTGCAGATCCCTGAACATTGAAGGTAAAGGAAGATGAGGTGGCATTCACTCCAGCATATGTGCCATTGTTGCTAAGCATTGAGTTAACAAACGATGAACCATTCCATCTGGCGTCATATCCGTTCGTGAGAGCTGAGGTTAGAGATGTAAGAGCTGAAGCTGACGCCAAGCCTAGAGATGAAGTTGATACCGCTGATACTGCTCCACTTGTTCCCCAGAGGAGGCCACCCAATGTTCCGATACTCATTCCTCCTGCTGTAGTAGTACCAACTGCAGTAATATTTCCAGCTGAGCTTATGTTCCCATTTCCTAATATTGAAAAGATAGTAGTAGTACCAGTACCAGTCGCACTCGAAGATGCTATTACGAATAAAGGATTCGTGCCTGCTGCACCAGATGAATCATGCAGAGCGAGCTTTGCAGAAGGAGTAGAAGAGCCTATACCTATGTTTCCGCTCGCCAATATAGCCAAAGCACTATTCGCAGTACTACTAAAGAATTCCGCGATCTTCCCTGCTCCACTCTGCAAAACGCTAAGGAAAGTAGAGGCACTCGATGTTGCATTCTGTATGTCCGAACGCAAGAAAGAAGACGATGCGAGTCCAGACAATGTATTTGCATTCAGAGCAATACTAGAAGTTCCTGAAGTTACGGCATAAGTAGAAGTCGCTGCCATGAATGCTGCTGGGACCGCCCCAACGATCTTGCGTGGCGACATCTCACCATCCCATGTAGATGATGCAGTAGAACCACCGATATCTATACCTATATATAGAGTCTGATTGAAATCAATACCAATGAATGAGGTCGTACTACCGAGCATCGTACTAAAGAGTCCACTAGTTAGAGTTATCCTATTATCAGCTCCTGTCCCAGTACCTTTGCAGTCAGAAGTGTTACACCATGTTTCCGTCCAGATAGGAGAACCGCCTGATGGAGTCGTATACAATTTGAATCTAACACTATATTTACCATCTGCCACAGCAATGTTCGAACCGGTAGCCAGTTTACCTTGGTAGTTGATCTGCTGGTTAAATGCAGCCTGAGTCACAAAATGGAAAATTGAAAAATCAAAAATCAAAAAAGCGATGAAAAATGTGCAGATAGATAATATCCATTTCATCCGGTGTGTTCTCATTTTGATTTGTAATCTTTCATTTACCATTATGGTTTATATTTACTTGTTTCTCTCTTCGGCAGATTCCTCACTACTCTTCTTTCCCCCCATCAACTTCTTCATAAAATATAGAATGATCGAGAGGATGATGAGCAACAAAAAGAAGAATATGACCGTAACAACATCATATCTCTGGCCCGAAGTGAGCTCACTCATGTCCACAGATGCCACTAGCGATCCTTGGAGTTTCTTCAGACCCTTGTTCTGGAAATCTAGAACCATGATATTCAGACCAAATGTATTTGATTCCTTGAGTGGTCCTATCGTAGCTTCAAAGTCTGTCTTGTCCTTGTTGACGCGGAGCAGGAATGTAAACACTTTACTCGCATCTTTCGGATCACTGATAGCAAATACAATATTTTTCAATATCTCGGGCACACGGTCATATGCGAGTTTGACTGTTAGATTCTCACCTGCACTGATCGCGACAGTATTTTGAGATGGAACCAGCAACTTACCATCCTGAATGAAGATAAAGTCAGAAAACTTTAGAGTGTTGATCATCGGGTCGACCTGTGTAGACTCTTGTATCGTGGCAAATGGATTGCCATTTATATTTGTTGCATTCCCACCTGCACCTGATACATCTGCCTGTGCCAACGCACCAGATGAGAAGGATCCCTCTCTACCAACAGAAAAGATCGCATAAAAATATTTCTTTCCTGCGACAACATCATTGTCGGTAAACTTCGAGGCCGTACCTTCGTATATAGGAGCACCGTCATACTGATCGCGTGGATAGAAGTTTTCTGAACGCACAATCCTGACTTTTGCGAACCGCGAATCCTCTGGATTCACCCATGAAAGCCCAACATGATCGCTGTAGCCTATCGCACTGAAATTCGAAGGGTTTGGCAACTGTTGTATAGAAACGAGACCGGTCGTATTGAATATGTAGTCTATATATATAGAGCGTCCAAAAATATCGGCAACTTGGATACGCAAATAGTATTTTGTATCTGGAGTCAAACCGACGATCTGCAATTCGTGTAAATTTTCATAAAATAGACCAGACAGGGACACGCTCTCTAGTTCAGAAGTCAATCCCCAGAACAGTTTTGCTCTGGTCGGGACATTTGTATCAAATGAGATCTTGGCTAGATTTGTACCAGGTTCAATGCTGACATTATATAGACTGAGATTGGCAATGGTCGAGCCAGACGAACTGACGATATTTCCAGCCGCAGGAATGTATGTCGGTACCGAAAGTGTGGTCGTGGAAACAGGTAGAGACAAGTTCGATATATTCATCATCGTATCGAATGCCGTGACTTGGTATGTATATCCGGTCGATGGTGAGACATCATTGTCTATATATAGTGTCGAAGTTGTCGTAGCGATGAATACAGAGTCACGAAACACCTGATAACCATCGACTCCGTACATATATCCTGTTGATGGAGACCAAGACAGATCTATCTGTGTCGGAGACATCGGAATGGCGTCTAGATCTGCAGGAACTGTCGGAGGCTGTGAATATACCCCAGTCGTAGTCAATGATGTCGTAAATGTGCTACTGCTCGCAGCAAATACGATGACACTTCCTATGAAAAGGAAGACTGTGGAAACGATTACTATTTTATTTATCAAATTTTTATTCATCTTCTAAATTCCTGAACCTTGATTTACCGTGCTTACTCTTCTTTTCTCCCTCTTTCCTCCTTACTCTTTTTGCGATTCTCTTAAATCCCAAATCGTAAATCTTGCGCCCGCCTCCTACAACGGAGTGATGGTGATGGTCGTGGTCGCAACATAATTACCAGCGATCTGAACATGACTACTCCCGGAAGCCGCTCGGAAATGGAGCGTCGTCACCGTGCCACTGGGATGATTGGCTGATGCACGACTAGCTACTGTCTTCGCGCTCGTAGATAATCCGTCCCAACATGCACCTGTCGTATTGCCAGAACCAGTGCCGCATGCTGACGAACCATTATCGAGGAATCGAGCCGGCGTATCAGAACCTTTCGGCGAGAAAGCGAAAGATGATGATGTTGCCGCGTTCACGAATGTGTAGTCTGGATTTGCGCTACTCGGAGCATAGTCTGCAAAGCTATATGCACCAAATGCGAGGGCTGGAGATGTGCTGGCTTGGATCGTGACTGAGTAACCAGCATTATCATCCGTAGTAACGGTAAATGTTGTCGATCCGTTGGATGTACCTCCAGTGAGACCTCCTATAGATGGAGACAGAGTCACCGGTGAAGGTGGCACGACCGTGAGGCCAACCTGCTGCATCTGCTGATAACCAGCTAACATCGCATAATTGGTACTACTAGATATACCCGAAGAAACCTCACCGAGAGTATCTTCGATCGTGTACGAACCAGACGCCGAACGAGCGCCGCCGAAGTTCAGACTATCGCTCTCAATCCTATAATTTGAGCTCGACATCACTTGTCCATTAGCTATTTGGGCAAAGATGATAGGGATAGAAAGCAGAGCCAGACCAACGGCGGCCTTTTTTGCGTGACATATATTTCTCATTCGTTGTTTGTTAAATAACATGTATTTGTTTACTTCTTTTTAGACACAATAGTGAATTTGGAAGAAATCCATCTCAAGAGTGTTATGAGGACGATGAGGACAACGAGGACAATGAGAGTGATCTTCCATTGGATGACCCAGAAGACTAGCTCCATCTCGTCTGTCGTACTGCCATATCCTCTCATGATGCTCGCATGCGCCACATATCTACCAAACAGAAAAGGAGGTTTCCATTCTATTTGGCGGAAACGAGTCGACTGCGGCATTGCGAACCATGGATCGATCTCTACGGTGGCTATTGGCGATCCGGTCAAATTGTTGATGGTGACATTACCATGGGGGTTGACGCTAACATTTCCTGTGTTTTTGTAGAGAAGATTGAACTTGATAGGATCAGAATTCCAGATGAATCGACTCCCGTCCGCTGTAGAAAAGTTCGTCAACTTTCCTTCAGTGAAGGCAGGGCCCGATACTCGTACGAAGAACAATGTTCCTATACGAGTGATAACTGGGTTGGACATACCTGATCCGCTCGAAGCATCTACAGATGTAGGGTCGGAAACCGTTCCTACGATCACGCTTCCATATAGTCCGCCTGGTTCTGCATCAGCAGGTATCGATATCGTAACAGGTATGTGCGCACGGTACCCGTTAGCGAGAGTGATAGTGCTGGTGGCGACATGTAGATAGTCACGCAATGAGTATGGTCCTCGATCATCTCCCAATAGAGTTACTGTTTGTTGCGGGTCATTCGATCCCTTGAAATCCTCTTCCGTTATGGAGAAAACTCGGGTCTTTCCAATACGGTTAGACACCGTGAGATCAAATGTCTTACTATCACCTGGGGCAAGTTCAACCTCAGTCTTACCTGGACCGACTACGAAATCTCCATAGACGGTTTGGTCGAGCTTGTCGATAGTGATCGCGGCGTTGGCTTTGTTCGTACCGAACAACAACACAGCTACAGCGACAACACCGAGAAATGTGCAAACGCGATTTTGTTGTTTAAAGATTTGCATAGTGTTAATTAACTGTCGCTGTAAGTGTCGTCGTAGCGATATAAGTGTCATTCGGAATAATAGGATTCGGGTTTGAATTGATTTTTACCATGAATGCGATCGTTGAAGTTGCAGGGACTGTCGTAGGGAGACTGCGGTTGATGATGGTGACTGCTGTTGAAGTAGCTTGGATCCAGCAGTGATAGAACGATGCTATTGCATGATCAGTACCGCTATTACAAGTAGAACCCGAGTTACGGAACATCTGTGTAACATCAGCAGTCGAAGAAGACTGGATGGTATAGGCGAAGGCTGCTTTGTTAGCTGCAACAGTCATGTCGTAGTCCGGTGAAGTCGCCGTATAACCTGGAATGTAGTTCGTCGTACTAGCTGTGCCTTGCATAGCACCCGTCGTTGAGCTAGCCATGATGGTTACAGTGTAACCAGTCAGACTGTTGGTCGTGACTACGAACTGTGTCTCACCTGTAGATGTACCTCCAGTCAAGCCTCCTAGTGATGGTGACATGGTGACATTGGACGGTGATGTAGAGAACGCTACTTCCTTGGAAACTGTCTGGGAGATAGTGAACTGACGCTGGTCTGAGGTTGCTCCTAGACTGATGGCTGGTTCGAAGGTTATGAACATCATACATAGAACTCCTAGACCGAGAACTGCATAATTTAGTGAACTTAATAACTTTTTCATAAAGATTAATTGATATATATTTATTAATGATCGACCGACTGAAACCCCTCGTTTCAGAGAACTGCCTTTGTCGACGAAGGCAGTTCTCTGAAACGACATCACGGTGGATGTTGGTTAGAATTCTGCTGACTATCGACAGGAACCATCACATACATAAAATCCTTGCTATTTGCTTTTCTAAATACAGGGGTGATAACGCCAGCGGCACCAGTCTTGTCTGGGACGACTTTTACCTGATCAGAGAATGACTGTTGTATCGCTGCCTTCATATCCTCATCCTGTTTCTTTACATCGGACATCGGTGCGACTGCTATACCGCGATTTGCAACGCCGGTGCTATCCGAAATTAGAGAACTCGAACCTGCGGAATCAACACTGGACGAACCACCAGAGTTAACGGCGAGATCCTGCTGGCCACGGAAGATTTGTGCAATAACGCCGAACGAGCTTGCAAATAGTTCGCTCACATACTGAGCGGCCTCATACACACCGGCAACCATCGGCTGCTTCACAGCGATGTTCGGTACATCGATAAGTCTGACGACTGACAATGATGCCGTAGCGATGAGGCCGAGCACTACGAAAAATGTGACGATAGATTTCGCAGAAAATATTCCGGACTTTCTCGGCTGTGTAGCATGCGGAAAAGACTTTCGTGAACTGACCACCTGTGCCTCTCTAGTCCTCTGCACCGATCGATCTCGCATCTCCATAGCACTGTTCCTTTCCTCGACTTCCTTTTCCTGCTTCCTAGCAACTTCCTCGGCACGGATCTTCTCCATGTGAGATTTCAAGGATTCCTCACCGACGAACCATGTCTTGCCGATCATGACTGCATCCAACTTTTTTTCACGGCATAGTTGACCTATGTAGTCTGGCGCATATCCTGACAATAGAGCTGCCTGCTTCGACGAAATCTTCTGCAGAGAATCATCCAAAGTGTCCCTAGAACTCGGAGCGGCTTGATCCTTGATAAACCTCCTTTTCAAGTTACTCGCTCTCGTACGGAGTGCATCATCGCTCCAGACACGCGTCATATGTGCACGGAGAGATTCCTCGGTTACGAACCAAACATGACCCACTCTCTTGCAGTCCAATTTTCCCTCTCGACATAGCTGCCCAACATAGTCGCTGGAGTAATCCGAGATTTTGGAAGCTCGCTTGGACGAGATGTAATTATTACCTTGAGAAATATAGTTATGTTTCATGTGACTCGGATATCATTATAACTGGTCCACCCCATTTTTCTCGCATAAAACTGTGGACAACTCAATCTCAGTATTCTGATCGCATTTTGTGTCGTAAAATATTGCCATCGACACTAGAGCCCCTATACTGCGATATGAGGAATTTTGAGACAAATCGATATCAAAACAAAATGAAATATATTTACATTCTGATAAAATGATTCGTACACCTGCTAAAGACCGATTACCTATGTTAGCCTCGCAACAGACATAAACCTTGATAGACATACATAATTTCATCACATAATCTATGGTGGTTTATACAGACCTATTAAGGTTGTGAATTGCGGACGGATGGCAAGCGAGCGATGAAATATTTTACTAGTTTTCTCTGTTAACCTATTTTTCATGGAGGCTCCTAGAGGCGTTCGGCACTGAGGCCAAACTCTCGTATCCTACACTGGAATTTTCTCGTCAATATATTTATGCGGTCTGGATATTTGTATGGTGCTCTTGACAGATATTGCGGCTAGGAAAAAGAGGAAGAAATAGAGCAAAGATTTACGATTTACGAGAATCACAAACGCAGCTACTCGGTATTATTTGAAATCTTATATATTCCCTAATCACAAATCCTGGCTTTTCAATCTTCAATCGTAAATCATAAATCCTAAATCTGTTCATAGAGGTTGTTATGTGACATCGATATCTGCTATCATTATTACATCATGAATACCAAATACCTCCCCACTATCGGACTGGAGATCCATGCCGAACTCAAGACTGCATCAAAGATGTTTTGCTCGTGCAAGAACGACCCAGATGAAGAAACTCCCAACGCAAATATTTGCCCCATCTGCATGGGACATCCAGGAACATTGCCAGTACTAAATATGGATGCGATAAAAAAAGTTTTAGAGGTAGGACTCGCTGTCGGAGGCACGATGGCTGACTTTACAGAATGGGATAGAAAGAATTATTTTTATCCTGACATACCGAAGGGTTACCAGATCAGTCAGTATAAATATCCTCTCATCTCAGGTGGTACCCTCGCTGGAGTTGAACTCGAACGCATACATCTAGAAGAAGACACTGCCCAGTCGACACATGACACTCATGAAAAGAGTCTCGTGAATTTCAACCGTGCTGGTGTCCCTCTCATGGAGCTTGTCACCAAACCTGTCATACATGATGCGGAGACTGCTGTCAGATTTGCAAAGGAGTTACAGCTACTGTTGCGTTACATCGGAGCTGGTCTAGCCAACATGGAAAAGGGTGAGATGCGTGTCGAGGCAAATATTTCAGTAGCACCAGTTTTGTATGGTCAGACCTTAGGACAAGGCAGTAAAGGTACTGACCTTTCGACTCCGCACTACCCTGCGCAAAGTCCTCTTGGTACGAAAACAGAAGTAAAAAACCTGAACTCATTTAGAGTTGTCGAGAAGGCTATCCGCTATGAGATAGAGAGACAGTCTTCCCTGTTAGATGCGGGTGAGTCTGTTAAGCAAGAGACCCGAGGTTGGGATGAGGGAAGGCAGGAAACTTATACTCAACGCAGCAAAGAGAGTTCACATGACTACAGATACTTCCCTGATCCTGATATTCCAAAGATGAAACTTTCCGAGGTTACAGAATTTTCGCGCGCACATCTAATCAAGTCTCTACCAGAATTACCGTGGGTAAAACGAGATAGATATATGCAGGATTTCTCTATGACTGAGAAGGAAGTTGCCGTATTTATAGAATCACCTACGATTGCGGACTATTTTGATGCAGTCATCGCACCTTATGAGAGTGACGCCAAACGCGTAAAATTAACTATTAATTACATACTGAGTGATTATCTAGGACTATTGAAGACCCACAGCGTCACCCTAGCTGTGCCTGTCCTGACTGCGCAAGGAGGCGACAGAAATAGTAGGAATGACAATGCTCAAGGAACTGACAGCATTAACACTATCCCCCCTTCTTCGTTTTCCGAGCTCATCACAATGATCGCTGCTGGTGATATTTCTTCTAGAGGTGCAAAGGATTTGATAATACTACTGATCAGCACGCCGACCGAGTCGGCACGATCACTCGCCGATAAGCATGGACTCATCCAAAAGAGTGACTCTGGAGCCCTAATGCCAGCCATTGAAAAGATAATCTCAGACAATCCTAAAGTTGTTAGTGAATACAAGGCGGGTAAAACGGCTTCCCTTCAATTCCTCATAGGTCAGGCAATGAAGGCGACCAAAGGTGCCGGCAATCCAGAGGTAGTAAAGAAGTTACTACTGGAGAAGTTGACTATTTAGCCAACATCTTCGTCAGATATTCACCGAGCTTCTTTACACTCTGGTCATCTATGATCGAAACTACTTGGATATTTTTGTTCAATTTAACTAGCTTAGCTTTGGCTTTCTTTATAGTGTCAGCATCCACTAGGTCAGTCTTGGTCAAGATGATCACTTCCTTTTTGTCCATCAGTCCTTCGCCGAATTTTTCTAGCTCCCCGCGTATAGTTTTGTAGACTTGTGTGATCTCACTGAGAGGAGTCTCCAACGAAACTAGATGTAACAACATCTTTGTCCTCTTTACATGTCGGAGGAATTTGTGACCCAATCCCCTACCCTCTGACGCACCCTCGATGAGTCCTGGGATGTCCGCCAACACATACCCACCATACAATGCTCCCAGATTTGGATCTAGAGTAGTAAATTGATAACTGCCGACCTTAGCTCGTGCATGAGTCAATGCATTCAAAAGGCTCGACTTGCCGGCATTCGGCAAACCTATGAGTCCTGCATCAGCGATGAGGTCCAGCTCTACAGTAAAGTCAGCTTCTTCTCCCTGAACACCTGGAGTAGACTGTTCTGGTCTAACGTTAGTCGAAGCCTTAAAATGCTCGTTGCCAAGTCCTCCACGACCGCCATGCAAGATCTTTGAGAGTTGACCATCTTCGAGGAGTTCTACGACACGGCCAGTCGCATGATTCTTCACTATAGAACCGATAGGTAACTCAATGATGCAATCTTCGCCAGTTCTGCCTTGCATACTCTGATTCTGACCGTCTGAACCCTTCCTAGCTGCAAAGCTTTTTACTGCCTTGTGTCTCGCCAGGATATTTATATCGCGCACAGCACGAACATAGACATCACCTCCGGGGCCACCATTGCCACCTGCCGCACCTGCGAACTCCTTGCCTTTTTCGTGACGCCACCTAACAACGCCGGTACCACCGTCGCCTGCTTTCGCATGAAATTGTATTTCGTCTATGAATGCCATGGTAGTTAGATTTAAGATTTACGATTTACGATTTAAGAATGTCTTCGATTTTGAGATAAATCCCTGAAGTAATTTGTGAGTATTATTGGCTTTTTCTACCAATAAATTTAAGTCTTCTTTGCCGAGATAACCTATGTCTTTTGCCACCAAAATATGATCTTTCAATTCTATTAAGGAACCCTGACTGATATAATAGAACTGTAACTTTTCTTTATACCCTTGTCTACCAAAACCTTCTGCAATATTTGCGGTGACAGATGAAGCGGCTCTCCTCATTTGATCAGTAAGTGAATAAGTTTCCTCTTTAGGAAATTTCTTCGTAATATTATATATAGAAATTACCAACGCATGGCCCTCTTGCCACACTTTAAGGTCTGTAAATGATTTTATTGTTGTTTTTTGTTCCATTCTTAAATCTTAAATCATAAATCTTAAATCTCTTTCACTGCTGCCGCCTTATATATATCCAGCAGTGTAACTAAGAGAACGAGTATAAGTGGTCCCATAAACAGTCCGATGATGCCAAACGTGACCAATCCTCCGAGTACAGATAGTAGCACGAGGAATGGATGAACATTGACTCCTTTGTTAACTAGGTGCGGTCCTAGGATGTGATCGAGGACGAAGATCGCTGCATAACCCCAGATGAGTAGTCCTGCGGCATAGACGTACTGACCAGAAATGATCAGATACGCGACGCCAGGCAATACGACCAAACTCGTTCCGATACCAGGTACGAGCGACGCTACTGCCGCAACAGTCCCCCATAATGCTGGCGCAGGGATACCAAATACAGTGAAAGCTAGTCCAGTAGAGACTCCCTCCAAAACACTGACGATGAGTGATCCGAAGAAGATAGACTGAATACCCCTCTTGAAGGCACGCACGACGAATACATAATTGTCATTCAGTTGCGGACTCCAAGATAAAACCCTTCTTATGAGTGACGCGCCGTCACGGAGGAAATAGAACATGGCGAGTAAAAATACTAGAGCATATCCAGCGACTCCAACTAGACCCGTAAATATATTGTCTAAGTTTGCAAAGATTGATAGTAATGCAGTTTTCAAATAATCAGTAACATTCAATGAATCAAATGAGTACGCTGGTAGAACACCAAATATTCTGTTCGAAAATGCCTGAGAAAATGAATTCAATACATCTATGACATGCGAACGGCTACCTTCATCCGTGAGTGACGCGTACAGAGTCTGTATCTCGCCGTAGATACTTCCAACGAGAAAGAATAATGGCACGATGATGACGACCAATGTTAATAGGACTGTCGTAAACGCTGCCAAGGACTTTCTAAATCTTCCTTCTCCAGTCATTCGCAAGACAGATCTGTATACAGGAAAGGCTAGTACTGCTGCTGCGGCGGCGAGCACTAGTGGTGTCAGAAATGGTAGGAATATGAGTACTGCTGCAACTATGGCGACCAATAGTAGGATAAAGAAAAAATATGATGAAAGCTTATTATTCATACACATCACTCTAACACAAGTTTTCATTTAACGCAAAAAGGGGCCGAAGCCCCCTTTTGCTAGCAAATCCGTAGCAACTCGACACTATCTATCAATACTCGTACGCTCCTATAGACCAAGTAGAGCGGACATTACCATCAGGATCGAGGTTGAATGTTTGACCTGCGACTGGTGCTATAGCATAACCTGCTGGAGTATTGGCTGTTAGGTGGAAATTCCCCGCAGCAGCATTCACAAAGCTAGCTCCACCTGCAGTGTTCTTAATATTGTTTGATTCGGTAAAACCACTAAAGTTTGGATTCTGAACATTGTTCTGCCAGAGGTTGTTTCTAGCTATAGCATTGGTGCATGTATTTCCAGATGACGCACAATCTACACCAGTTCCGTTTCCTGCCGATGAACCATGTAGACCATATACTGTATTGTTGTATATGAAGATATTTTTTCCTGTTTCACCAGATGTTTCAGAATATACAGACGCATTGGTCGTTGTCTCATCTGATCGTGTAGCTCTGAATACGTTTCCATAAACATACACGCCATTTGGTCCAGGGCCACCGTTTGATTGCGGTTCGATATATGTCGTACCTGAAGGACCAATCATGTTTTCGAAGACGTTATATCGGATTGTTAGATTGTTAACATTTGCAGCATTGATCATCTCAGCATGCTGTTGGCCTGCCATGTCTTTGAGATAGCTATGTTCAATGACCTGATTGGTTCCATCAACCAATATTCCGACTAATCCACCGTGGACATAGAGGTACTGGTACAGAGTATTACTCGGTGTGCCATTCCATGACATGTTGGTGGCGATACAGAAACCTGACAGATTACCATTCGGAACCGGACACTGAACTTCCAAGTGTTTCAATATCAATCCATTGAATGCATAACCACTACTCGTTATGGTGGAATTGGCGCTACCAGTAGTCATAAGTTTGATGCCATAGCCGGAAGTATTCGAGCTCGATCCATCTCCACCCACACCATCTATAGAGAGATTTGTCATGTGAACGGTAAACAGGTTACCCGATGAAGAGAACACAGCCTGTGTCGTACCATAAGTCGACGCCCACCCTGCGACTCCTCCAGAGTTTTCTGCCGTAGCTTTAACGATATATACGTATGCTGTGCCTGAAAGTGGACTGAAGGTCTTTCCTCCGTAATTTCCCCCCGCGACATAGTAGGTGTTACCTCGAACTGGAGTGAAGGATGACCATCCTGCAGCATGTGTCCAATCAGACCCATCACCTGTACCGTTTGGAGTGATGTACTTACATGTTCCTGTACATGCATTACCCACTGTTCCGATAGCTGTAAACGTCGCAGATATCGTATGGCTAGCTGTTATGTTGGAGAAACTGTAGGAAAGATAAGATCCCATAGATACTCCATCTACTGTTACAGTAGATACTTGGTAACCAGAGCTGGGTGTGATGGTGTATGTCTTTGATGTGCCAGAGTTGACCGAAGATACTCCAGATGGAGAGATGGTGCCGTTAGCAGATTGGGTAGCTGTGATGGTGTAGGTGGTAACTGGTAGGGTAACCGTCACACTAGCCGACTTACTACTCGACACATTCCCCGCAGCATCCTTGGCCCAGGCATATAGAGTGTAGGTACCTGCGGCAGAGACTGTGTAGGAGGTAGGAGCAGTAGTGGTCCAACCAGTAGCAGAGGCTGATGGAGTCGTGTTTGTGGTTGTGATCATATATCCCGTTACACCTGTATTGTCTGTGACTGTGAAGGTAGATATTGGAACAGTTAATGATGTTGCTGTGGAAGGGATGGTGAAAGTACCTACGACTGGGGCTTGGGTGTCTGGTGTTGGGTTAGTACCATATGGAGTAACGCGAACATAATCAACAGACAATGTTTGCGGCAAAGTCGAAGGATTCACCGTCGGAGCTCCGATACCTCCTACAGCAGTCGATATCATGAGATACATCGGTGTGGTTGGTACGCCAGAAGTGATGCGGCATGTCTGCTGACCGTCGATGTACCATGTAAGTGACCCTGGCGCCCATACCGTCTTGTATGTATGCCAGTTTTGACTAACGTCAGTAGTAGCTGCAGTACAACCAGCGTTGTTTGAACCAGAATGTATCTGTTGATTTACATGTGTATGATCATTGTTCATGATCTCGGTCAAGTCGATCTCATCATATCCCGGTTGAGGCCATAGACATGAGGAAGGATTCCCATCTGTAACTTGGGCAGCCTGACATCTTGCTCCGAGAAGCCAGATCGTCGGCCACGTGCCCGTACCACCTGCCATCTTTGCACGATACTCTATAGTACCGTATGTGAAGTTGATGTTGGTCGGCCACTGGATCATATCTGAAGTGTAACTGTAGCCGGCATGTGATGTGTCGCTCTTGGAGAGGATATTCACATACCCACCACTCACAGTCGTGTTAGATGGCTGGAAGTATTCCAGCTCGTTGTTGCTTACATCCCCCGGCCTATTCAATGCTACCCACTTGGTCGTGTCTAAAGTGGTGCCATCGAATTCATCAACGAAGCTGTATGTACCTGATGATATCGTCACCGTCACACCCGCACTCTTTGCTGTAGACACAGTCCCCGCAGCATCCTTGGCCCATGCGTAGAGAGTGTATGTTCCTGCAGCAGAGACGGTGTAGGAGGTAGGAGCAGTAGTGGTCCAACCAGTAGCGGAGGCAGCTGGAGTCGTGTTAGTGGTTGTGATCATATACCCTGTCACTCCTACAACATCTGTAGCTGTTATAGAGATTGGGGAGATGGTTAGAGAGCTAGAGGTGGAAGGTATAGTGAAAGTGCCTACGACCGGCTTGGTAGTGTCGGTTACAGTAGTGCCGGTGTATTGAATAGCGCCTCTACTCGTCCCAACATTGCCATACATGTCAGTTCGGTATTGGGCTGGAATGCTAGCATCACCAGCAGGTACATTTGCGACTAGGTGATAATCTCCTCCTGAGTAATTTACAAATGGGTTAGTACCGCTATTTGTACTGTGTGATCCCAATGCAGTAGTACCGTCAGAATATTCGTAATCAGTATCAGTAACTGTAGGGCCGGTCCAGTATTGACCAGCCGGATACCACGTTTTACCCCAATATACATTGTTCCTAACTTGAGATCCAGCTTTGAATGGCGTAATGTTTGTAAAGCTTATGGTAACAGGGTTACCTATAAACGTATTATTATAGATATATACTGGTCCACCATTATCACCACCCGTTCCAGAAGGCCATAGAACTCGGGAACCATTCTTGAATATATTTCCGTACAGTGTTATAGACCCAGACACGGCAGTATTATAGGTTGGTCCTCCCCACATCATAATACCTTCATCAGGCCACGTATCCCATACACAATATCTGATCGTGGCACCCGAAGAGCCAAGATACTCTAATACGTTATCGTGATATGTAGCAGTATCTGATCCACCAGTATCAGTGATAGTGCAGTGGTCAATGATAGTATTTGATGTCTGATACAGAGAGATTGGCTGATTTAGTCCATGGGCATTCATGTACATAGAAACATTGTTACTGCCAGAATCTTTCCAGGCCTCTCTATTCCCGCCTTGAGCAACACTCGAACCAGGACCAGCAGCCTCAAAATATGAAACTGTATTGTTGCTACCACCAATGAATACGGCATTTGAAGTTGCACCACCCGGATTTGGTACGTTTACTTTGATACCATTTGAAACTCTTCCATCTACGTTCACATAACTTCCTGAAATGGTGATTGCATTACTTGCACCAGTCAGACTAAATACAACCTGTGAGTCATACCCCGCTTGCCATCCAGGGGCGGATACAGGTATAGAGTCTACTATGCCACCACAATTCGTGGCACAAACACGCTTTACATAAATCCTATTTGCACTCGTCCCACTCTTGTTTATAACCATCGCACTCATATACGTCCCGCCTGCTAACCAAATAGTATTTCCAGGTTGAACATTCTTGGTCCAGACAGAAGTGATATTCGCTGCATCAGTCCATGAGGTACCACCACCCGTTCCATTTGGTGTGACGTACCAATTTCCAATAGAAACTGGCAGTGTTACCATCACACTCGCATTCCTAGACGTAGACACATTCCCCGCGGCATCCTTGGCCCATGCGTAGAGAGTGTAGGTACCTGCAGCAGAGACTGTGTAGGAGGTAGGAGCAGTAGATGACCAACCAGTAGCAGAGGCGGCTGGGGCCGTGTTTGTAGTTGTGATCATATACCCTGTCACTCCTGTATTGTCTGTGACTGTGAAGGTGGATATTGGAACAGTTAATGATGTTGCTGTAGCTGGGATGGTGAAAGTACCTACGACTGGGGCTGTGGTGTCTGGTATTGGGGTGGTGCCGGTGTATTCGACCGCTCCTTTCGTCCAAGTGGTTCTCGTGTGACCAAACATGTCTACGTTGTATGGAGCTCCGAGATTAGCACCAGATGGAGTATTAGCAGTTAGAGTAAAGTCCTGACCAACGAAATTAGAAAATGGATTGGTCGTACCCGTGCTACCTGTCGATCCGTCCTGATTAGTCCCAGAATTGATGTAATGGTTGTTGCTATGCGTCGTAAACTTTGAGAAATCTGGTGCATTTGAGTTATACCACAAGTTATTGATAGCCTCATTGCTACCAGATATGTTCGGGAGAGTACTCAATGATGACTGATCAACATTGATGAAAGTATTATTGTACACCTTTACGTTATACATTTTTTCTCCACCAGCACCAGTCCAACCACCAATAAGGCCATTTGCCGTTGACCAATTGACTCCGGCCGGTTTATAGAATACGTTCCCGTAGACATACATGTGTGCATTCATATTGAGAGAATTGTCCCACATGAGTCCTCCTGTTGATTGAATATCCGTAAAGAGATTGTACCTGAACGTTGTGTCGCCGACGTTACCCCAGAGAGATGCTATCTCTCCATGAACTGCAGTACTAGTTTGCTCAAAAGATTGAATCCAGCCGTACTCGAAGATACTATTAGATGTATATTGGAAGAACGGACACCTCCCTATTCCGTGCATCCAGTAATATGACAATGTCACATTGGAAGCTCCTAACATTAGAAGACCATCGTTGTTGTCAGTGTCAGTAGATTGAGTTGAGCTATCTTTACCCCAAAATTCAATATGTCTCAGTGTTACATTACTACTAGTATATATAACAGGGTGTAATGTTTCATGAACTTGAAAACCAAAGTTTGATCCCCAACTTCCCGGTCCTCCTCCTGTAACTCCATCGAAGACCCAGTAAGGGGTATTAAAAGCCACTTGGCCATTGAAGGCGACTTGTCCCGTTCCACTACCTTTAATAGTGATGACTGATGTGCCGTTCGCTGGAGTACTCAAAGTCTTGCCGTTGTAACCAGTGCCCGGAGACAATATATATGTCGTACCTCTGACAAAGCTAGATCCTGACATACTGTTCCATTGAGAAGCATTTAGATTAACTGTGGCTCCTGCAGTTACAGTCACCATCACCCCCGCACTCTTTGCTGTAGACACATTCCCCGCAGCATCCTTGGCCCATGCGTAGAGAGTGTATGTTCCTGCAGCAGAGACGGTGTAGGAGGTAGGAGCAGTAGTGGTCCAACCAGTAGCGGAGG
>CAINCE010000044.1 GCA_903846945.1 uncultured bacterium | reverse complement strand
CTGTCAAAATACTCACGCGATCCAAATGCTCCTTGTCACTAGTAGAAAACTCCCTAAAACCCGCCTCTACAAATTCTCCTTCTGTACTTTCTAGAACAAATCTAGTGATATTCCACAGTTTGTTGACAAACTTTTTGTATCCTGAGACTTTATCTTCAGAAAGTGCAAGTGAAGTTCCTGGAGTATTCCCGACGACCAGCCCCATACGGAATGCGTCTGTACCAAACTTCTCTGTGAGTGTTAGTGGATTGATAACATTTCCCTTACTCTTGCTCATCTTCTGTCCCTTGGCATCGAGAACCAATCCGTGCAAGTACACAGTCTTGAATGGAACTTTGCCAGTCACATAGAGTCCGAGCATGATCATTCTGGTTACCCAAAAGAAAATAATCTCGCCAGCAGTCTCCATAACATCAGTAGGATAATAGGTTTTGAAATCATCATTGTTAGGAAATCCTAGCGTTGCAAAAGGCCACTGACTAGATGAAAACCATGTATCAAATGTATCGATATCTTTCCTAACAACACCTCCACACTTCTCACATTTGGTAATCATGTCATCGAGGTCGACATAACCAGTATCACAAGCATCACAGAGTTTCGCAGGAATAGGTATGCCCCAGACGATCTGTCTAGAGATATTCCAATCAATGATATTGTTCAGCCAATAAGTCGTGATCTTTTCATAATGTTCTGGTATATATGCGACTTCCTTCGCTGCTATGCTGGCCAGTGCTTTTTCGGCTAGCGGTTTCATCTTCACGAACCATTGACTACGGATTTGCGGTTCTATCGTCGTCCCGCATTTATAGCATGTTCTCACTACATGTCTATATGCATGATCGATCTTTTCTACCAATCCCTTTGACTGAAGTTTCGCCATGATCATCGGTCTAGCCTTCTTTATGTGAACACCAGCAAATTCACCTGCGATCGGAAGTAGCTTTCCTTGTTCATCGATGATCTGCTCCTTGTCCAATCCGTGTCGCTCTGCTATCCCGAAGTCTACCGGATCATGCCATGGCGTGATCGTCATCACACCAGTACCAAAAGCCATATCTATCGCATCATCCTTCACGATAGTCGCCGTTATCGGTCCATTTATCCATTCTAGATCTATCTTTTGACCATCCTTGTAATCCGCATATCTCGCATCATCTGGATGCATCACGACATATTTGTCGCCGAATTTTGTTTCTGGCCTAGTCGTACCGATCACAAATGGTCCATATTTCAAATAATAGAAGTCCTCCACACGCTCTTCATCCTTTATCTCCAAGTCAGAAAATGATGTCTGATGTTTTGGACACCAGCTAACTATACGTTTACCACGATAGAGCAGATCGTCATCTGAAAGTTTCTTGAAAGTATTGTAAACAGTCTTAACTATTCCATCATCTAGAGTAAATCTCTCTCTAGACCAATCACACGATGCTCCCATCTTGCGCACCTGGGATTTGATAGTTGCAGAATTTGTCAAAGTAAAATCCAGAATCTCTTTGTAGAGTGCTTCTCTCTCGATATCAAACCTCGTCCTTCCTTCTTTTTCCAATTTCTTTTCATAAACTACTTGAGTTTCGAAACCCGCATGATCTAGACCTGGTAACCAGAGAGATTTGTAACCTTTCATCCTCTTGTAACGCGTCATGATGTCTTCGATCGTCATGACCAATCCATGACCTGCATGTAATGATCCATTTGCATTGGTTGGCGGCATGATGATAGTAAATGGCTCGGCGTCTTTCGCTGTCACACCAGTTTCAACACATTTATCCGGATTGAAATAGCCACTCTCTTCCCATAGAGCATAGATGCGGTCCTCGGTCGCCTTCGAATCATACGGCTTCAGGAATTTGTCTGGTATGTTAGGTGCAACAAACTCCTTGGCTAGCGTCTTTTTTTCCGTCGACTGACTCGTTCCATCAGCCTTACCAGCATTTGTAATTATATCCTTCATGCATCAAATACTAGCAGGAAAATGCAGAATATTCTAGGCGTACAGTCACAGCGTGCAGTCACGGCAAACATCGGGCTATGATCTACTAGTGACTCTTCACATATCTCGTCGTCGCAGGACCGAAGGTTCCAGTGGCTGGCAATATGCCATGTTTCTTTTGAAATGATATGAGAGCCAACTTTGTTTTTGCACCAAAAGTTGTTGTTTCATGACCTGGTGAACCACCACCAGTGACAGATATGATAGAGCCATGACCGTTTAGATATATCTGTAATTGTCTAACATCCTCACCAACTCGACCCAGATAGAGTGACCTTTTCCACTCGTACAAATCATTGGTCGTTTGACTATTTGACTGACTTGACCGATCCGCCCGATCGACCGTAACCGTATGATTACCTGTCGATGTTACAGGACTCCCAAGTCGTAACAATCTTATAGAATCTAGATACGCAGTAGTCGCAGCAGACGGTGTCAATAATTTTGTCAAAGTTTCCAGAGAGACGAATCCGCCACTAGAATTAGAAAAGATAGTGGACGACATCGGCGTTGGAGTTGGGATTGGAGTTGGAGGAGGCACAACTACAGCGGGTGTTCCAAATAATGCAAAATCAGAAAAGTTCGATGTATAACATGTAACCGTATGGAGTGTAGTATCCACCTGACAATTGTCCAACTCGTACCAAGACGATCCGTCATACCTATATATAGCCAAGCTACTTTCATCAATACCAGAAATATCGCTAAGTGTATAACTCATCACCACTCGCAAGGGTACGAGAAAAGTGGTTACAGCAGTCGATATGTCAGAAAATGCTTTTAGATTCACGATATCTATGCCAATGGAATTCAAGCCATTCGGTTTAGAAACTCCCGCAAAAAATGCCACAGAGTCGAGTTTTTTTGCCTGGAAGACTAGTGATGATGAAGCAGAAAATCCAGCTGTGATGTGCAATGTTAGAGTATCAACCCCCATTTGACCACCAGATGCACTAGTGACTGATTCGCCATCTGTAGAAAGAACCGAGGAATTGCCTGTGCAGCCAGAAGTAATGAAAGTATTGTCAGTAGATGAACCAACTACGGCGAAGACATCAATAGAGATGAGTTGATAATGATACAGAGTGCAAGGTACCAACGAACTTATCGAGACATTATGTGAGGTTACCCTAGGTGAAGTATTGGTCTCGCCAGTTGACGATCCGTAACTAGAAGTTAGACCAAAATACGCGAGTGTCGAGGCATCTTTACTAGTCGTCCATGATACAGAAAATGTGCTCGTACCTATAGTTGTACTCACTGCAGAAATAGCAGGGACAGATAAGTCTGGTGCGTAGGTAAATGTTGATGTGGCATATCCGCTATTCCCTGCTATATCAACACCTTTGATAACTAATACATGTGAAGTGATCGAAGGTGTGGCGAGAGACAGGGTGCCACTACCACAATCTGACAGTACGAAACTACTATTATCTATAGAATAGTAGCAGGCATTTGAGTCTCCCCAACTAACCGAGGTTGACCATGTCGCAACACTGCTACTATCTACTGGAACTGATATGGAAACAGTTGGCGGTGTAGTATCAGATGGAACAGTCGAGACAACAGCGGTATTTGAAGTCCCAGCACCAGTCAATGTTCTCACACGATAATAATAAGTAGTCGAGGGGTTAAAATCGTATGTATCAGTATACGAAGTCGTCGTCGAGGCAACTAGATCGGATACGAGGTTTTGTGTGAAGGCACCATCAGTAGCACGGTCGACGAATAGAGTATATGAAGTTGTCGCATTGTTCGTCCATGAAAGATCTACTTCACTACTAGTTTTATTTACCGTAAATCCAGATGCAGGAAGTGCGAGTGAAGAGGTTGGGAATGCGGTGTTCAGATTCCAGTTTGTCTGCCAACTGATAGTCATATTACCTACTGCATCAAAGACCATCGGCAACCAGATATGTCGGCTATTATATAGCGAACCGCCTTGATAGTTGGAAGCGTCATTTCTATCGCCGATATATACATAACCATCCATCTTTCCAGCTATCGTCAGGATGTCCGTCACCTGTGAATCGTAGCTAGTACTGACATCTTGTTCGCTACTAGGTTGAAATGGGCTCACGGGCGTTGACCATGGACCGAGTGGACTCGTAGAAGTGGAATATTTGTTAAGGTTCGGTGGCCAACCAGTGACTCCAGAGACCATGAGATAGTACACACTTCCCCTCTTCATCATCGCCGGTGCCTCGTGATTGACGAGAACTGCTGGTGTGACATAAGTACCGGATGTACTCAAGTAGTCCGAGGATAGTCTCGATATCACAAAAGATGTATTGTTGCCGTTCGAATACAATACATAGGCGGTCCCGTCGGTATCCTTGAAGAGATTCATATCATTCAATCCCATGCCGTCAGGATTCAGAGTAGTACTAGAAACTGTAAATGGTCCTGATGGTGTATCACTATATGCCAGGTAAACTCTGGAGTTCGGATAGGTGATGATATTGTGTGCCCACATCACATACTTGTGAGTGACATCGTTATAGATGACATGAGGTCGCTCGATCAGATCGGTTCTACCGGAGTAGATGATAGGTCCTTCATCTTTCCAATTGATGAGATCTGGCGAAGAATATGCCGAAATACCGACTTTCTCATTTTCTGGATCATTTCCATTGAATATCTCCCCGTACCAATAATACTTGCCACCAAAGTATGAGAGACCGCCATCATGAGACTCTATGAGATGTCCACTCGTATCCAACCAATCTTGAGCGGGTTTCATATCAGTACTAATGTAGAATTGGGCCGCATCAGAAAGTTCAGAAACGAATGTACCTTGACTGACGGCGATAGATCTAACGGTCGTCGTCGCTGTGTTACTGACTAAAAACGGACCAGAATATAGTTGTGTAGTTCCCTGTGGAGCACCACCACTAAAGGCCGGCACTGTCCCATCTGTCGTATAATATATCGCCGCATCAGTAGTTATATCACTCAACCTAACCTTGATAGGTAGATCATATCTCCCCCCGTGTGGAGATATAATCGGTGGCACTGGCAGATATGGAGTAGTAGTTCCTGGAAGACCGATGAGGCGGAGCTCTGCTAGGTTGCCATTTGTATTGTTAGGCATCAGCAATCTATAGTAGCGATAAGTAGCACCGCCAGTATTTATAGCGATCTCAGTCAATTGTCTCTGCGCGTAATAGGGAGGAAAAGCTGGAATAGTATATATACTCGTCCACGGTCCCACGGTTGAACTCGTCGCATTCGAACCTTGCAAGACCGCACCATATACTCTAACGGTATATCCCATATGTGGAGCTATCCTCATGCGTGTCACCTGCGCAGGTACAGTGAGATCGAGTCCGACATAAGCTCCATTTGCTGCAGTCGTATCCCACCATGTAGTCACATCTCCATCGAAAGCATTTGCTGGAACATGACCACTGTTCAAGTAAGAAGGAATCAGCCCGAACTGGTATGGTGCAGAAACGCTGAACTGTACCTCGCCGGCAGCGCTGGCAATAGGACATGTGAGTGTCGTCACTGTCTTGTCCGAACCATGTGCAATGCCACTCAAGTTCATCGCGAACGCTCGTACATGATAAGTGGTCCCGCACGATAGACCTGTCGTTGTGGTCGAGAATGAGCCGATATTAAATGTCCCACTTTCCGAAGTTGTAGCTGTATATGCCGTAGTCAAACCATAATTAAATCCTCTGACTGTCGTACTAGCACCCCCATCAACACTGATATTTCCATTGAATATCACAGAAAAAGTTGAAGTACCTGTCGGTGAGGCAGTCGTGACGGTAGGTAATCCAGCATTATTCACTGTCACGGTCGCTATAGTTGTAGTACTGACATTCCCTGAGTAATCAGTTGCGACTGCTAGTATAGTATGTGTACCATTGGCTGTACTCACGGTTGACCATGCGTACGAGTAAGGCGAGGTCGAACTAGCCGGACCAATACTGGTAGTTGTGTCGAGTTTGAACTGAATAGAAGCGACCGCAACATTATCTGTAGAACTCGCGATGAGCGTCGTTGTGCCAGTCAGAGTTGACCCATTGGTTGGAGCAGTCAGAACTATAACTGGTGCAGACACATCAGACGCAACCGCTACTGAAGTTGTTGCACCACTCAATGGATCTGTGATAACTAGTATCCCCGCACTCCTACCAGCACCAATGACGATCAAAGATGTAGTGGCAGTACTCACAACCTGTGAGACGATGCTCGCACCTGTGCCACCAGAGATCGTGAATGTCGGTGTACCAGGAGTACCCGGCGTCCATGAGGTCGCATTACCCGTTAGGGCGATCGTCGTAGTTGAATGTTGGAACACGGTCGAAGTAGATACGAATAACATCGGCACATTGTTCGAAACGATGATATTGATCGGACTGGTCGTAGCAGAGTTACCAGAACCATCTACAGCGACTACGATGAGAGGTCTCGTCCCATCAGTTACAGTAGTAGAGTCCCAATGAAGATCGTTCGGTGGAGTCGTACTAGTCGAGGTACCGACGAGATTACCACTCACATAGAATCTGACTTCTGCGACGCCTATATCGTCAGATGAGCTAGCTGATAGTAGAACATCCTTCCCGATGATGACGGCATTTGCTGATGGTGCTAACAATGTCACAGATGGTGGCGTAACATCCGAAGCGAGAGAGTAGTTAGCGATACCCGTGTTCGAGTCGCTAGTCCCTGATCCATTCACGGTACGAACTCGATAGAAGTAGACATTGCCAGCACTAACAGTCATGTCAGAGTAGGTCGTCGTTCCAGAAACGAGTACTCTAGAAGAAACATTTTGCGTAAAACTACCATCTGATGCCCTATCGAGATACAGCGCATATGCCGCTGGCTCAACATTGGTCCATGTGAGATTTACTTGCGAAGAGCTGGTCTTTACAGCACTGAGCCCAGTAGCCGCCGCAGGTAGAGCGGAACTTGAAAAAGTAGTATCCAAGTCCCAAGTCGGTGCCCATGATATCGTCATCGTATTGTTGGTAGGAAATACTATAGGTAACCAAACAAACCTACTATTGTACAAACTTCCCGTTGCCACCGCTGAACTATCAAACCTATCTCCAGCATATATGTATCCGTCCGTGCGTCCTGTCACATGGATGACATCAGTTTCTATAGTGTTGTAACCAGTAGTAGATGCCTCTTCCGCAGTCTGGAAAGGATTTACCAAAGCCGAGAAAGTACCGAGAGGGCTAGTCGAAGTCGCGTACTTTACATTTGATGCCGTCCACAAATTTTGACCAGATGATAACAGGAAATATACACTTCCTCGTTTAAACATGACTGGTGCATCACGATTTGCGGCTACTGTGACATTGTTCTCTGTGCCAGTAGCTGATAGATAATCATTCGCGAGCTGATAGACTATAACTTTCGCAGAATTGTTTGATGTAAGGACGACATAGGCGGTACCATTCGTATCTTGGAATAAGTCGATATCGTTGTTACCATAACTTCCGGGGTTGTTGTAAGCCTGGTTCACCACCGCGAAAGGACCTAGAGGTGAACTCGAAGTAGCGATAAAACTCTTACCGACCGTGGTATTGCGTGCCCACATGACATACTGACTGGTCGTAGCATTGTATATGACATGCGGACGGCGCAATTTGTAGCTACCTGCAGTATATACGACTAGTCCCTCATTCTTCCAATTAAGGAGATCCGGTGATGAGTAGGATTGGATACCGAGAAGCTCGAGATCATTTGCATTGTTATTGAGGTTTTCTCCATACCAATAATATTTTCCATTCAGATAACTCACTCCTCCGTCATGACCTTCTATGAGACGACCGTCAGTATCATTCCAGTCGACGATCTGATGGAACGAAGGTGAGATATAGAAATTTACAGGATTGGAGACATCTGAAACATATGTGTCAGCACTAACAGCTATCGCCTTCACAGTAGTTGTTGCCGTAGTTGATGCCAGAATCTGTCCAGTATAGAGTTGTGTCGTTCCTTGTGGCGCGCCACTACTAAATGTCGGAGTCGTCCCATCTATCGTATAGTAGATAGTAGCGTCTGTGGTAGAGCTGGTTATCGAAACTAGGGTTGGTAGAGCAAACTTCCCTCCAGCAGGACTGATGTTCGGCGTCGCTGGTATATATGGAGTCGTACTCGAAGCAACTCCGATGAAACGGAGCTCCGCTATAGATCCGTAAGCTCCATTTGGCGGAACTATCCTGTAGTATCTATAATATTGCCCGCTGGTATTTATCGGATATGTTGCGTACTGTCTGGCAGGATAGTAAGGAGGATAACTCGGGGTAGTGAATAGTGTCGTCCATGGACCAGTCGATGAGCTAGTCGTCGCCGCCTGAACGAGAACGCCAAATACTCTCGATGTATAACCTTGTCTCGGTGCTATCAACATACCAGTTACTCTGGCTGGTACAGTTAGATCAACTCCAGCATATCCACCATTCGCTGCTGGCGCATCCCACGAAGTCGTGAGGTCACCATCAAATAACTTTGCAAAAGTATTTCCATTACTCAGATAACTACCTGCTGTTCCAAACTGATACGCAGGACTGATACTGAACTGGACTTCTCCTGTCGCGGCGTTAGCGGTATGGGTGGCGACAGCAAAAACGATGCCTCCCGACAAAAGGATGCCGAAAAATATAATCGTACAGTTTCTTCCCCGTTTCATTATTTTTAGTAATTTGATATTACCTCTTTAATTATATCAAAAAATCTCCTTCCGAGGAAGTTTTTTAGTAACATTGTGAGAGCCCATCCACCATCTTCCCCCGACCATATAAAGCTTTATTTTTGGCTACAAAACTGCGCTTCGTTCTCGCCGTAATTCATTATGGCTCGAACTCCAGCTTGTTTTTCGCCTAAAAATAAACTACCTCGCAGCAAGCTGGCGAGGTATTAAGTTGAAGCTCTGCTTCTTTACGCAGCAAGCTGCGGAGTATTTACTCGTTTGTTCTGACTTCGACTCAGATGTTGTGAATATAAAAATATTCACACATCTTCGCTTGTCAGAATAAAGCTTTCCTGGTAGGGTACCACGAGATGGTGGATGGGCTCTGAGAAACAAATATAGTCAAACGGACTTCTAGTTTACCTCCCACCGTGTCCATATCCACCGTTCCCATTGCCTCCTTGATAACCGTGCCCACCATTGTTTCCATATCCCCCGCCGTTATTATATCCACCTCCATTGTAACCTCCGTCGTAGTTATTGCCAGAATTGTATCCGTAACCATTTCCGTAATTGTAATTCTGATATGAGTAGTTCGGTTGTGAATAGAGATAAGTTGGTTGACTATATGTGATCACATACTGATATGGCTGATAATGATTGCAACAATTGTTATTGCCACCATAATAACCACCATTGTAACCTCCATAATTATAGGAATTGTAACTGGTGTTGTATGAATATGAATTATTGTAACTGTAATCATATCCACTGTTATAACCGTAGTCATAACTACCATAATACTGCGCATGTGCGCTACTCGTCGGTATAGCGACGAGTACCACAGCGACGATAACTGGTAATATGAGGGCTATATATCTAGATATTGTTGATTTTGTCATTGTATTTATAGACATTATTAGTAAGTGTACTAATAACCGCATCATACAATATGCTGTTTAGGATGTCAATCGGTTGACATGTCGGTGACAGGTTGACAATACTAGTCCCAGATGTTATAATGCTCCTATCATCAATACCTTGATGATACCTGTCCGCGAGGGAAAACAATCGTGGAATTAGTACATTGAAAAGTGAAAA
Organism: uncultured bacterium; assembly: GCA_903846945.1. Taxonomy (GTDB): domain Bacteria; phylum Patescibacteriota; class Minisyncoccia; order Phycocordibacterales; family PALSA-1337; genus C7867-002. The sequence goes on along the minus strand of CAINCE010000044.1, from coordinate 688 downwards.
GTTATGAATAATGGAATGCGTTGTGAGTCTGACAAGATCGACGAAAAAACAATGGGGCGAATTGCTCTCAAACTACTGCTCATGAAAGCGGTCAAGGATAAGCAAATCCCTACCCTTGAAGAACGGCGGCGGGAAGGGCCGAAAGTAGCCTCAATGATCGGAGAGAAACCGGAAGATGTGGCCGAATTTATTCGCTGCATCACCCCGACTATCATCGGTCGAATCACAGGCTGTCAGCACGTTTCCATGGGCGGCTGGGTTGACACCAAGTAGTCCATTCCGTATCGAAGAGTCAGGTTAGGACATTGTCCTCGTAAACGGGTAATTGGATCCCATCGCTTCACCGCGATCATGGAACAGAATAAAAACCGTTTCCTCCTCTCTCGGTACAGCCGCATCACACGAGTGATGCGGTCTTTTTTAACTCAACATGGATTTATCCATATCTCTCCCGAAGAAACGCCAAGTAATCCTTTAACTTATTCATAATGTAATTCGCTCCTCACCAACGACCCTGTAGCATTCATTCCAGTTACCCTATAACTATCTTAGGGCTCGTCCACAATTAACTTCCTCAACTAACTGATTGTGGCCTGATTGTGTAGTTCCAATCCCCGTGAAATTTATTTCTTTTTATATTGATATTTTTCATTTCCTCGTCCGTCACTTTGACTCCTGTGGGATAGAT
>CAINCE010000043.1 GCA_903846945.1 uncultured bacterium | reverse complement strand
GTGCAGGTCTGCCAGCGGGATCCATAACAGCTGCACAATATCAGGCACTGTTACAGACTCAAGGGCAAGCAGCTAGTACTGGATCGGCGCCGGTGAGAGATGACAACATTTCGGTACCTTCTGGTGCGACAGTAGATGTTCCATTGGCGGACACAGTAGTTGACCTGACGGCAACGGCTATCCCCGGAACATATCCAGTGACGGTAAATTATGCGCAATCTTTTGATGACATGATGATCGCGTATGCGCCAACGAAAGTGGTAGATGATGTAGCGATGGGAATGTTTTCATCTGTCGGCACGGGTCAAGCCACTGTAAATATGGGGACACTGACGATCGGATCTCTCATACCAAACCCAGCAACAACAACGGTAAATAAATGTATATTGTCAAACGAACTTCCTTACTGTACTTATGCTCTCAGTCATTCCACTGCATATACCATCTCTTATGACCAACTAGCTGCCGCTGTCAAAGCGAGAGGATTCAGATTTGCAAAACTGCAAGAAGCGATAGCTTTTGCCAAGACCAATTCACAGGTTACGGGTCTAGCCCTTGGGTCGGGTGTAAAGATCAGTAAGACAATGTCATACGCTACAATTATTAGTACATTACCAAGCCCTATACTGAACGCACCATTTATCAGTTCTGGAAAACAAATAGGTAATTCGAATGTCACGAACAGTGTTGGAGTTCTTACTCTCAATAGCCAAAGCGCAACAATATTGACCGAACCTATCATCGTCGTTCAAGACAATACTTGGACACCGACATTGTTCGCATCACTTCCGACTGGTGAATTACCAACAACTGGACATGTGGCGGGCGCACATTATGGAGTTACGAGTCTGCCTTATACGGTCCAGGTTGATTACACTTTTGGGAGCAAGTACAACAATGATTTTGTAGGATCGGGGACTCAAACGAAAATGATGAAGTTGATCACTATTAAGGGGGATACACGTTCAAGGACGAGTATGAGTGAAGTAAAGAGTTTTGTACCAGCGGGATATCGCGTTGCTACTGCTGCCGAGATGGTTTCGTTCAATACTCAATATCCTATGGTTAGAGGTATGAAAGGATTGATGGCATACGGTACGTATAATACCAAATGTATGTCATATCCTTTTATACACCCCGGTTCTATGTGGGAACAGGGTCCTAATGGTGGTCCCTACTTTGATGACAGGAGATACTTCAATCCAGGTCTCATGGTAATGGATACTAGTCTCAGCACTTATACAACTTCAAATCCAGACGGGTTTAGTCCAAAGATAAGTGAGATGCTATTCCCGATAGTGAAGATATAGGGCGGAAGTCAGGGAAGTCAGAAAGTCCATAAAGTCCATAAAGTCTGAAAGTCTGTAAAGTCAGGGAAGTCCATTAACTCAAAAAATCCGTAGAGTATGGAGTCATGGTAGACTCTTCGACTTTACGGACTTTTCGACTCCTCTAACTTTATATACTTTCAGACTCTATTCCTGACCTCCTTGACTTTAAGGACTTTCAGACTTTATAGACTTGATCGACTCTCTTTACTTCACCCCAGCATAAGTGAGTGCCATCTTCTGATCCTTCGGATCAAATAGGGAAATCTTGAAGTTATATGTTTTGCCTAGCTCGAGTGCCTTTCGGAGCTTCTCTTCAGAACCGAACTCTGAGACATGAACTAGTCCAGCGACACCTTCCTCGATAGAGGCAAGTGCGCCATGTTTGTTGAACTTGATGATAACACCAGAAACGGGCATGTCTTTCTTGTACTTCTTGCTAGCTTCTGTCCAAGGGTTGGACTTCAACTGCTTCAATGATAGGGAAATCTTGCCATCCTTGATCTCGATGATCTTCGCTATGATCTTCTGACCAACCTTGACGAAGTTGCGAGGATCATCAACTAGACCCCAGTCGATCTCAGAGATGTGTATGAGTCCTTCTAGTCCTTCCTCGAGTTTGACGAAGGCACCAAAGTCTACAACACCGGTGATAGATCCTTCGACATCATCACCGACCTCATATTTGTTAGCGATCTTTTCCTTCTCCTTGGACTCGGGTCCCTTTTCAGAGAAGATCATCTTGCCCTCCTTGGGATCTGCGGTGATGATGGTGAGCTGTAGTCGTGTACCGACGAGCTTCTTTAGCTCATCTAGGATCTTGTCCTTATCACCATCGGTGATACGAGGATAGTGTTCAGCTTTGAGTTGTGAAGCTGGTAGGAAACCAACGATGCCTTGCCATTCGATGAGGAGACCTCCTTTGTTAGCCTCTTTGACTGGTAGGTCGAGAACCTTCTTCTCCTTGATAGCGGCGTCTGCTTCGTTCCAGATGAGTGCTTGGCGAGCTTCTTTGAGTGATAGCTCATAATAGCCCTCCTTGTGCGCCGTATCGACGATCTTGGCCGCTATAACATCACCAATGTTGATCTTCTTGATAACATCTCGTGCAACCATGAACTCACGACCGTAAATGATACCAGTACCAAAAGGTGCCAAGTCTATATAGACCTGAGCTTTCTCGATGGCGATGACAGGACCTTCTACTAGGTCACCGATCATCGGAGGATTCTTCATAACCGTGATGAGTTTTCCCATCAGGGTGAGTTTCTGCTCCTCTGTTAACTCCATCTCCTTGTTGACATTGACTATCTCATCACCACCTGTTCTCAAACCCTTATCGAAATCTCTCGCGTCCTTGCTATAACCGTCTGTTTTCTTTTTATACATTTTGTTAAATGCTCTTGATCGTCTGTCTCTGTGCCGTTTTCTGAATCATCAGAATGTTTGCACAAATATATGACGATGCGTTCCGCTTTTTAGATTAATAATGATAATTGCGGGGTACGACTGAACCAGTGTGAATCTAGCACGAAATAGGGGAGTTGTCACTTGACTATTGCTATATTATGTAGTTTGAGCTAGGGTATAAGAAAAGTTCATGCATTTATGAAAAAAGCGCAATCGACATTGGGTCAATGGAAGACAAAATGCCAGTTTGACCCCCAATCAGCACCGTTTTGCAAGGCGGAGACGGTGCCAGACCGGAAGAACAAGGTAGTAGTTGTTGTGACTGCACCGACCATACGAAGATCGAAGCGAGAAGACCTCATGGAGATCGCTCGTAATCTCGATCGAAATCTTGGGCTAGTTCAGGAGAAGGTGCTACAACCAACGTAATCAGAAATGCGTCACACCCGAGGCTACAGAGCTTCGGGTGAATTTGTGTCTCGGTTTGCGACACTTCGCTGTACAGGGTAGACCTGCGTACAATGCGCAAAAAAATTCCCACCATGCGGATTGGCCGCGAGGTGGGGGTGAAGTGAGGTGGCAAATCATCGTCATTCGCCGCTGTTGAGACCGGTTAGAGTCAGACTGTGGCGAGACTTTGGTGCGTCCTGAGTAGTTCGGATATTGTCCCTATCAGATCATTCATCGCGAACGGTTTACTGATATACTTCTCAGCACAGCAACGCAGTACTGTGTCTACTGCATCGATGTCGGTCATTGATCCGGTACAGAGGATGATCGGCACCTTCTGATCCTTGCTCCTGGCGGCTTCACAGACATGCTGTCCACCATCATCTGTTGATTCCCTGATGCCGTAATCCGTCATGATGAGGTCATATTTAAACCTACCGATGAGTGCGACTGCGTCCTCTACGGACGAGGCTGTGTCTATCGTGTAATCCGGGAACTTGAATTCTAGAATCTGCGCTGTTATATCCAACAGCATCTTCTCATCATCGACGACGAGAATGCGTTTTGTATCTTTGTTGTTCATTCGGTTCGTTCGCCAAATTTTTGTTTACTGTGATATACGGCGTATGTCGCATACCTCTATGAATCATCATATAATAGTATTGATAGATAGTCAAGCTATTGGAAATGTTCAATATTTGCTATCATTACATGTATCATGATCATCAATTACCTTGGAGGAGAATTCGTAAAAGTACAGTTCGGCGATACTATTCTGGCCTTCAATCCCGTCTCGAAAGATTCAGCGTTGAAGACTTCAAAGTTTGGAGCAGACATCGTACTTATAAGTCTAAATCATTCTGATTTCAATGGTGTTGATCAGGTCACTTTTGGAGAAAAGAAGCCATTTATCGTGAGTGGTCCCGGTGAGTACGAAGTGAAAGGCGTTTTTATAAAGGGGTTTGCTTCCGAGTCTGGATACGATGGCCAGTCCGCAAGTCAGGCTGGGGAGAATAGGATCAATACTATATATTCCATCACTCTAGAAGGTATGAATATTTGTTTTCTGGGCGCAATCAATACAGAACAGTTACCAAAGGACGCGGATGAAGCTATAGAAGAAGTAGATATCCTATTTGTGCCGATAGGTGGAGATGGTGTGTTGAGTGCATCCTCGGCATATAAGCTAGCAGTTTCCATTGGACCGAAGATCATCATACCTATTCATTATGGAGATGTCGGAGGTAAGGATGCGTTGAAGGTATTCCTGAAGGAAGCAGGTGAGAATCCAAAACCAGAAAGTAAGCTCACGCTAAAGAAGAAAGATCTAGAAGGTAAGGAAGCCGATGTTGTGGTGCTAGAAAAAGAGTAGTATAATTTGACCATGGCACTCGAATCATATCTAGAAAATCTGAAAGCAAAGCCAGAACATATTCGGAAGCGATATGCTTTCTGGACATCATTTGGAGTCACTGCTGTTATATTTGCTTTTTGGATAGCATCATTTACTTCGTGGGGCTCGACTTCGTCCCAGGCAGTAGCACAGGTTGTAGATCGTGCCGGATCGCCGGCTCAGTCTCTGGTCGCTGGAGTCGGGTCTTTCTTTGTGGATATCAAAGACATGATATTTGGAGCAAAGAAGATCACATATACTAGTGTGGAGGTTAAGCCGGGTAGGTAGGGGGCAAATCAGCGCGCCATTTGCAATTCATCAGTAAATAGGTTATATTTCTATCTCAAGAATAATATCAATACCATGTCACAAGATAAACTAATACAACTCAGAAACAAATCAACCGGCGAGGTCTATTGGTCGTCCAAGAACAGAAAGACCGTCGAAAAGAAACTTGAACTCAAAAAGTACAGTGCCAAACTCCGCAAACATGTAGTTTTCAAGGAAGGGAAGAAGTAGGACGAGGGATTTACGATTTACGATTTTAGATTTACGAAATACGATATATGAGATATGATAGAGTCAGGTCCAAAAGGGCCTTCGATTTGTGATAGATCGTACATCTTATCTCATCTATCATAAATCTTGCGATTCAAGGGCGATTAGTTAAATGGTATAATAGACGTCTCCAAAACGTCGGTTGGGGGTTCGATTCCCTCATCGCCCGCATGGAAGCATGGCTCATACATTTTTCAACGACACATCAAGTGCTCATATATGCAGCGATCATCGTGGTCGCCTGTATAGAAGGTCCTATTCTGTCGATCTTTTTTGGTGCACTTATCAAGATAGGTGCATTTCCATTTTGGCCTATATATTTTTCATTGATGGCAGGTGATCTCATCGGTGATGTCTTGTGGTACGAAGTAGGGCGACATTTTGCGTCGAGATTCATCAGGAGATTTGGGAAATATTTCAATCTAACGCCAGAGAATATCGAGAGAGCTACGAAGATATTTCACAAGTACCATGAAAAGATACTGATATTTTCCAAGTTGACCAGCGGATTTGGGTTGGCAATAGTGACGCTCATGGTTGCTGGAATGGTTCGAATTCCGTTTGCTAAGTACATCATGATCAACTTCCTCGGTCAGTTCTTCTGGACTGGGTTACTGTTGGCAGCTGGATATTTCCTAGGTGATATATATATGAAAGTTGATTCGATACTCGGCAAGATATCAGTGGTAGCTCTATTTATATTGGTACTGCTCGCGGTAAATGGTTACAGGAAGTATGTCGGGGGTCAGATAAGTAAATCCAGCGAGGATGTTGTCAGTAAATAGTACCACGCTACTATCGAGTTATGGGGACATAGTGCAAGTACCCGAGTATTTCATGGACATGTCTAGCGGGGTAATATATCAGTATTTTTCCGTGCAAATATATGTTTGAAAAAGTGATATAAGTATTTTGCTTCGAGAGTGATGATACCTTCATTGTGAAATCTTCTGGCAGAGGTTTTCATTATGAGTTTAGGACTGAATATAACACGACCGTAGTTTGCGACACGAACGGCTGTATCCGTGTCTTCACCATAGAAGGTGAGTGATGTGTTGTAGCCGTTGGTCTTTCGGAGCACACTGGCTCTGATCATGTTATTGCCACCGATCAATACGGCACCTTTCTTTATGAAGGGAAGCTGGAGAATGATGGAAACTGTCCTGTAAATATATTTTTGGGTTAATAGTGAAAAGTTTCTAAAGAACCACTTGGCATCATGATAATCATAAGGTCCACTTATCGCAGAGATGGTACCGAGCCTGTCATTAGTAAAATGCCGGACGCCCCTAGAGAGCCAGTCAGTGTCTGGAACACAGTCTGCATCTATGTTGGCAATGATGTCACCTTTGGCTTCTTTACGACCTCTCTCTCGTGCCCATAACAATCCTTTGCGAGACTCGCGGACTACTATCACGGGGAAACCAGCAGCAACCTCCCTCGTGCGGTCACTACTAGCATTATCGACAACTATAACTTCATAATCAGGATAATCTTGAGCCAAGATAGCCCGTAGAGTATGAGCTATACCCTTTTCCTCATTATGTGCAGGTATGACGACGGAGACTTTCATGTCGATATCATTGTATGATTTAATCTAACGATGAGCAACCCATTCTGTTGAGCCGGATTTACCTCTGATCGCAACCAAAAAAGCATCACGCATCCATATCCAGAGAAGTTTTGGCCAACCCAACGCCTTTGACCTCCTACCAGAATGATAGACAAGGAGATTCTTGTCAGCAAAAGTTCTACCTATTCTATTCAATCTTTGAAATATATCTGCATCCTCTCTAGAGACTAGATCTTCTCGAAAGCCGCCAATTCTCAAAAAGGCATCTCGTCTTATCATTTGAAATTTACCTGGTGCCTCGCCAGTATGGATGACATTGTTCTTGATACGGTGAACAACATTGAATATTGTATAGATGAATCTATCTGTTATGGATGCGATAGTTGGTATTACCCAGAATGAACCAGTAACAGCACACAAGTTAGGAATATTTACAAAATCTGCCAGCGCTAGTCTAAAAAATGAATTTACATCCATGACACGACTATCTGCATCAAAGAAAGCGAGATAGTCACCAGTCGCTACTTTTGCGCCCGCATTTCTATTCATGGCTATGGTCGCGTATTTCTTTTCGGTGGTCAAAACTCTGACTCCTAGCCCTCTAGCTATTTCCACCGTTGTATCCTTGCTACCATCATCTGAGACTATGATCTCATGAGGTATCTTTAGAGCACGAAATTGCAGGATACAATCTCGAATGTATTTGTCTTCTTTGAAAGTAGGAATGACGATGGATATCATGATATGTAGATAATGATAGCATGATGCGACATTTTCATGTATCATTATGTCATGAGAGCTTTGGTATATAAATACGAGTATGCATTTCGTGATAGGAAATTTGTCGTATCGTTCATCATATGCCTCCTAGCATTGGCGGCCGCATTTACATTCAATTTCTACACTTCGATATACGCGAGCGATGTTGCGAGCAACCAAGTCACAGACATCATATTGAGTAATATTCCCACATATGATGTCGACATGGTATTTGTTTATGGACCAATTTTTGTGTGGATATTCTTTATCGCCCTCTTACTACATGAACCAAAGAGAATTCCGTTCGCATTGAAGAGTATCGCATTGTTCATCGTCATTCGGGCGATATTTACCACCATGACTCATCTCGGACCGTATCCATATGTGATCCCACCTGGGTACAACGGAGATTGGATGAGGAGTCTGACTTTTGGAAGTGATCTATTCTTTTCTGGACATACAGGGTTCCCATTCCTGATGGCACTCATGTTTAGGAAAGTTAATAAGATTTATTACTATATATTTATCACAGCGTCATTATTCTTTGGGACGGTAGTTTTACTAGGACATTATCATTATACGATCGATGTTGCTGCGGCATTCTTTATCACATATTCGATCTATGTGCTAGCAACAATGTGGTTCAAGAAAGACAGAGAAATGTTCTATTCGACGGAGATGAATCCTGAGTTCTGTTAAGGGTATACTGCTATTCTACACTAGGGAGATGTTGTACTTCAGGCTAGAGCAAGCTTTGCGTAACCCCTCACATCTCATTCATCCCTGCGGGTTCGCTCCCAATCTACCAGCATTTTCACAAAGGACTCGCTCCAAGGATTCACTCCTCATTTGGAAAATGCAGTGGCACATTGGTCACGAAGAAGTCCTCGGGAATCATGAGATGTGAGTGGATACAGCTTTGTAGCTTGACAAATGCGTGACATGTGCTATAATACCGTCGTTATTAACATAACGCGTTATTTATACAAACATGTCAAAAAATACAAAGAACGTTAAGCCCAATAAGCATATTTCACTCGGTTTCATCATCGTAGTTGCCGCCATCATAGGTGCTGTAGCTATCTTTGATATACAGACCGGAGAAGCTGCTGTAAAGAATACTATTGAAGTTGGTCAGACCCAAAAGGTCCTGTGGACTGCGAAAAGTATTACTGCAGGTACAGTGAGTGTTAACCTTATAAAGAAAGTTTCGGACAATCCTGCCAAGTATGTATTGGTTCGCACGATCTCAAATGCCAAAGCCAACAATGGTAAGGCAACATGGGTTCCTGCAACCACAGATGTTGGTACTGGTTTGTCACTCGAGATCGGATGTACACCTTCTACGAAGGCGTGCGTTGCTATAGAAAACAATAATAATGATTTGGCAGTTGTTGCCTCTAACAGATATGCAAATACTGCAGCCGCCTTCCGAGCTATAGAGACGCAAGGTAATAGGTAAACTACCTAAACAAATCATGAGAAACTGCCGCGAGAATATCTCCGGCAGTTTTTCGTGCAGTCTCGAACCATCTGATCTCCTTGTTCCTTTTGAACCAAGTCATTTGTCGTTTTGCATATTGTGAGATCGCTATTTCTAGTCTTTCAGTCATTTCTGTTTGGCACATCTTTCCTTGAAGGAACTGTGCCATAAACCTGTATTCGAGCCCTAGATCATCCATCCTTTTCCATGAGAGACCAGAGCCGCCGGTCTTCACAGTTTTATGAAGTAGTCGCGCTTCGTCGAGCATCCCGCTGTCGATACGCTTCAGGAGTCGGTCATGTATCCGTTTACGAAGATCCTTATCTGGTAGTTGGAGTCCGATGATAGTGGGTTCATAATTGATATGACGGGGTGACTCTATGGTCAATATTTCGTTGGGTCCGTGAGGAGCTGTCTGAATACAGGGATCAGTCGCTATCTCTATAGCTCTAACCAGCCTTCTAGGATTCTGGCTGTCAGAATCATTCATCTTTTGTGCACGGATAGGGTCGAGTTTTTGGAGCATATCAAATAGGTCTGTCGCCGATCTACCACTGAGCTGTTTTCGTAATTCCTCGTTTGCGCCCACTCCGGTAAAATCGTTGCCATGTATCAGCGAGTCGATGTAAAAACCCGTTCCACCACAAATGATCGGCAATTTTCCGCGTGCGACGATGTCCCTGATCGATCGCTCGGCTAACTTCTTCCATTCTATTACTGAAAATTGCTTTCTCGGATCGGCAACATCTAGTAGGTGATGCGGGATGCCACGCATCTCAGGTGCTGTAATTTTTCCCGTGCCAATATTCATCCCTCTATAAACCTGCCTAGAATCAGCAGAAATGATTTCCGCCCCAGAGTAGCTGCCGCGCTTTTCCTTTTCTATCATCTTCGCTAAGGACACGGCGAGGTCACTCTTGCCTGTTGCGGTCGGGCCTAGGATGACGAGGAGTTTGGTTGTTGGTTCGCGAGTCATAACAGAATCTTTTCGTATCAAAACGGAGAATATATTTAGCTTTCTCATGGTTCATCGTGCCTGCACTACGAAGCTTGAACATAGTGAAAGCGAAGTTGTGCCGGAGGCGGGAGTCGAACCCGCATGGATTTCTCCGAACGATTTTGAGTCGTTTGCGTATAGCCAGTTTCGCCACTCCGGCAACTCACAGTATAGTGTACTCGAAATACAGCCAAAATCAACTGTCTGTCCGACAAACAAGGCGAGGCCTCGTCATCAAGATAAAAATGCCCAAAGTACTGACTAAGGGCAATCGGTATACACGTTTGTAAGTGTATGAAGGTGAGCAGTATTTCAGGTGGAGCTCGTATGATCACTCGCGTCGGTGTGGCTTGGCAGGTCCTTCTTTCTTGAAATAACGAAAGCGTGTCAGTGTTTCCTCATCGAGGTGGTCTGGTCCAGTAACATCCTGCGCTGTATGTAATGGTGGTCGATGTCTGGTTGAGGCAGGAATGCTGCCGCCAACAGATAACATTTCTTTGCCGACAGGTGTGGGCATGAGTTTCGGATTTGCAATGGGAGTCTTCATAATTCTAGTTTCCAAGGAGGTGTGAGGTCTGCTATAATTATAGAGCCAAAATGAAGTTTTGTTAAGAGAGATATATGAAGCCTAACTAATATAACACTATGCATCAAAATTCCTATGTGAATAACGCCATCTTCTGGATCGAACTCGAAAAGGTTCATCCAAACCCATATCAGCCGCGCATGGAGTTTGATCAGGCAAAACTCAAGGATCTATCAGAGTCCATCAGGATGTACGGCGTCCTCCAGCCACTAGTGGTGACGAGGAAGGAGGTATATCGAGATGGTGGTGGCATGTCTGTCGAGTACGAGCTCATATCTGGTGAGCGTCGTCTCCGCGCATCGAAGCTCGCAGGACTTTCCCAGGTGCCAGTACTCATCAGGAACGGAGAGGAGGATGCTCAAGTAAAGTTAGAGATGGCTATCATCGAAAACCTCCAGCGCGAAGACTTGAATGCTGTGGATCGTGCAAGGTCATTCGATAGATTGGTAAAGGAGTTCAAATTAAAGCAATCCCAAGTAGCCGAGAAAGTAGGCAAGAGTCGCGAATATGTTTCCAACTCATTGCGTATATTGAGCTTGCCAGATGAGATGATAAATGCACTCGCAGATGGGAAGATTTCTGAAGGTCATACGAGACCGTTACTCATGTTGACCGACAGGCCTGAGGAGCAGTTGGTCCTATTCAAGGAGATCATGTCGATGAAACTGACTGTTCGCGAAGCAGAGTCGATGTCACGCCGAGTCGCCACAGAAAAGATTCGCAACAAAGGGAAGTACTTAGATCCAGCGATCATGGAGATGGAGAAATCATTTACAGAGACGCTCGGTACGCGAGTTAGGATAGAGAGGGTAAAAGAAGGTGGGACTGTCGTTATCGATTTCTTCAGTCCTGATGATCTCCGAGTACTCTTGGAAAAATTGGTAAGTGGTGGGAATTCAAGTGGGGGGAATACTGGTGTTAATGGTGGACTTTCAATTAATGAGAAAGGAGGGGCAAATTTATCTGCTGCGGTTGCTGGTCAGACTGCCGATTCGGCAATTCAAAGTAATGGAGTCGCGATAAATACCAATACCAATTTCGATGTGGAGGGGAATGTCGAATTAAATTCTGCACCACTCGAAGCTATAGACGACCGTGCGCCAGCGGATATTGAAAAGCAGGACAACGAAGATATGTATTCGTTAAAGGATTTTTCGCTGTAGAATTATCTATTTTACTTTCTTCGCAAATCTACCTTTCCTGACAGCTTTCGGGATAGCTAACATCTCTAGTGCGCGTTCCAGAGTGATCTCATAAACATCATCTGGGATTTTGATAGAGCGATATTCGCCATTATTGTTTATATATGGACCAAAACGACCAGCCGAAGCGAGGATATCATTTCCAGTTTTCGGATCCTTTCCGAGAGTTCGAGGCAAACTTAAATATTTCATCGCATCCGCAACTGTCACCTTCGATGGGTCCATAGTTTTGGGGATGGAAGCCATGCGAGGTTTGATCGGTGTAGGTATTATAGGACTTGCAGGAAGTTCCCCCGAAAGGTCCGCTGTCTGCGCCTGCTGGCGCAGCAGCTCGTTCTCAGTCGTCTTCACTCCTTCCGAAAGCCCTTTCTGGTCAACTTCCTTCAAGTCCTTAACAATCTTTGCTTTCATTATCTTCACCTTCTTCACTCTAACTTTCTTCATCTTCGGCAACTTTACGCCGAGTTGAACATACGGACCAAACCTACCGTTCAAGACGAAGATCGGCAGACCACCGACTGGGTCGACGCCTATAGGTTCATCTTTCTTGAATTCAACACCTTCTAAGGTGAGTGCGCCATCGCATTCGGGATACTTGGAACATGAGAGGAATTTGCCATTGCGGCCGAGTTTGATATCCATCGGACTGCCACATTTTGGACATATGAACTTCGCATCAGCTATACCGAGGTTGGTGATCTTTGCTGTGGTCGCCTTCAATTTCAATTCTTTTTGGAATGGTCCATAGAAGTCAGACAAAGTCTTTAGGTAAGTCCTCTCACCATTTGCTATCTCGTCCAACTCATTTTCCATCTCAGCGGTAAAAACATCACTGATATAAGTAGGGAAGTTCTCCTCCAGAAATGAGGAAACAACATCGCCTGTGTCAGTCGGCTTTAGAGATTTGTTCAACTTTTCTACATACCCTCGGTCTTCTATAGTCCTACAGATAGACGCATAAGTAGAAGGCCTGCCTATACCTCTCTTTTCTAGTTCCTTAATGAGTCCGGCTTCGGTATATCTAGGAGGCGGCTCAGTGGCCTTTTCTAGCGAGTCGATGGAGATGAGTTTTATCGGCTCACCCTTCTCACATTTTGGTAGGGTAACTTCTTCACCCTTTGATTCTGGATCTGCTAGGAGCCATCCGTCAAAGATGACGCGAGAGCCATTTGCTTCGAAGTTAGGTAACCTAAGAGAAAGTTCCCCCGAAAGGTCCGCTGTCTGCGCCTGCTGGCGCAGCAGCTCGTTCTCAGTCGCCTTCGCTCCTTCCGAAATCCCTTTCTGTGGAACTTTCTCTCCGGTTACTTGAACATTCGCAACAATTTTTGTTCTAGCAACCCTCGCATCAGCCATCTGTGAAGCGACAGCTCTCTGCCAGATCAAACGGTAGAGTCTCTTCTGTTCGTCATTGTGGCCAGCATTCTCCTTATCGAAATGTGATGGGCGGATAGCTTCGTGTGCCTCCTGCGCATTCTTGCTCTTGGTACTGTATTTTCTAAAAGATAGATATTGTTCACCATATTCCTTCTTTACTACTACACCGATCTGGTCTAGTGCTTGCTGGCCTAGGTTGGTCGAGTCTGTACGCATATAGGTGATATATCCTGACTCATAAAGTTTCTGAGCTATTCCCATAGTTCGCGATGGAGAATATCCTAGGCGTGAACTGGCTGCTTGTTGTAATGTGCTAGTGATGAATGGTGCACGCGGAGATCTCTTTTGCTCCGTTTCTTCTATGTCGATGATCTTCCAGTCTTCTTTCCTGGCAGTTTCCAAAATATGATCGACTTCGGCACGCTCGCGAGGTTCCTTCGAGCATTTCAATTTCAATTCGTCCTTCGTATTCGTATTCCAGAGACCTTCTATCACCCAATACTTTTCTGGTATGAATGCACGGATCTCTCTTTCTCGTTCCATGATGATACGCAATGCAGGTGACTGGACGCGACCAGCGGATAGTCCATAACGAACCTTTTTCCAGATAAGGCCTGACAGATCATAACCCACGATACGATCTAGTACTCGGCGAGCTTCTTGAGCTTCGCGAAGGTGCTCGTCGATCAGTCGTGGTTGTTTCATCGCTTCCAGGACTGCTTCTTTGGTGATCTCGTGGAATGTGATGCGTTTCATCTTCTTGCCCACTTTCGCACCTAGGCGTTCTTTCAATACTTCTGCTATATGCCAAGCTATCGCTTCTCCTTCACGGTCCGGGTCGGTTGCGAGGATGATCTCATCGGCTTTTGCAGCCTGAGCAGTGATGTCTGCAATGACGACCTCTTTCTTCGCCACTACTTCATAGTGAGGTATGAAACCACCTTCTATATCTATCGCCTTCTTGCTGGATTTCGGTAGATCCCTCACATGTCCGACAGATGCACGAACAACAAATCCCTCACCGAGATATTTGGTGATGGTCTTGGATTTTGATGGGGATTCTACGATAACTAACTTCATGATCGCTCTCAGTATTGCATGAAAGGAGTGATTTGCAAAATATTTTGCGCAGGGTAGACCTGCGCAATCAACTGTAATATATGTGTTATCCACACCCTTGTCCTTGTGTGTGTGTGTGTGTGGGATAATCATCCTAGGTGGAGTTGAGGTCTCCTCATTTCACTAGTGTATATTTACTGAAACCATTTTCGTTAAATAATTATTTTATAAATTAATAATAG
>CAINCE010000042.1 GCA_903846945.1 uncultured bacterium | reverse complement strand
TCCGTGTCAACCGATTTAATAATGACACCGAAGCTACACTGGTTGACCGATTAAAGTAGACACTATGGTTGGTGTTAGTTTCTTGTAACTTTTCTCGGATTTTTTTGAGTTTTTGCTTTTCTGATATTCTTTGTGGAGTAACTTTAGTTTCGTGTCAATCTTCCTTTTCAGTTCCGCTGGGTTCAGCGAGTCATAGGTTTTCTTCAATTCAATCTTTGTCTCCTTGCTAATCTTGTCTGACTCCATGAGTCGGAGATATGGTGTTTTTGCCTTGTCATACTTCTTCTTGATCTTACCTTTGATTCTAACTTTCTCTACGAGCTTCAGTACTGGTTGAAAGAAGTTCTTGTAAAGTCGTAGTTCGTTTCGATACAGATCAGAAATGATCCTTCTTTCTTCCTCGGTATCGTGTCTAAGGTGTCCCACTATTTGTCTCACGTGTGTCGAGTTCTTCTGCTCCACAAAGCAGTTATCATTCTTCTTGTAAGGTCTAGAACGAGAGTAGTCGATACCATTTGTCATTGCATACTCATACACATGGTAATTCATGATGTTACCACCATTGTCTGGATGCATCTCCCTCCAAGGTATTGGTGACCGCTTTCTAGCCTCATCTATGGCTTTCAGTGCTCTTTCCTGACCTTTTCCCATTACTCCATCTCCTTCCCACCAACCAGAGAATATGTCGACGGTTGAGAGCGAATTCACATATTCTCCAGCAGCTGATGCTCCGCAATGTTCGACGAAATCGATCTGTGCGACTCCTGGGTTTTCTCGATCTAATTCAGCACTGGTTTTAGTAGGAACCTTAGAGCAAAGAAGCGAGTCACACTTCTTCTTGTATTTGTGCTTCTGCATCTCGACTTCCTTTTCATGCTTCAGTTTCTCATCAATAGTCGATGGGACGATAGTCTTCAATTTCTCTGCTGTTTCATCGGAGCAAACTAGTTCACCAAGTTTCCTCATACGATCGGTCTCTGTTTCGAGGAGGGGTGCCAATCTCTGTCCACAAGGGTAGTCAAATATCTTCCACATCTTAGCTAAAGCTGCTTTTACCAATCCATTGTAGTATTGTTTCCTTGGTTTGCGTTTTTCTCCCTCTTTCTTCAACTTCACTATGTTTCTAAACTTCTTGATTGCATACTTGCGTTCTTGTTTGGTATTCTTGCAAAATTCATCTAGTATCTCGCCTTTCTTCTTTCTGTCAGCTTGGAGGTATTCCTCCTGTAATGTTTTCATATATTGTTTGGTAGATTCCGTATCCATGTTGGTGGTGTAGATTATGGCTAGTAATCTCATCACCGTACCACGGTTTTCGGTGTCTATTTATTTCAGAGAACCAGTAGGCCTTCGGTGTCATTTTAGCTCGGTGAATGCGTAAATCCCGACTTGCTGGTAGAATTGAGATATGGTTAACAAAGTATCTCTGGTCGATCGTTTACAGAAAGCTGGGTCGTTCAATGTGTGGAGATGGATAGTTAATTTTTGGACTGTCACTTTCTATCAAAGAATTTCTACAAGAGGAAAAGGAAGATGAAGAAGTGACATATAATATAGATAACCATGCCATCACACAGGTCAAGAGAACTTATCGAAACGGGTGCGTCACCAGCTGAAAAACCACTGGATTTTGCCGAACTTCAGGCAGAGAAGGGGAGGTTGTTCAAGGAGATTGAGGAAAACACATTAAAATTATCCACCAGAGAAAAGTTTTTAGTTGTATCCCGTATATTTGAACATTCAATTAAGGATGGATTTGAGATTGCTCGAAGGTTGGGCGTTCCAACTCTTTCGATTACAGAGTCATTGGGACAAGAAGATTTCATTCAGAAACACGCTGATTTTGCAAAAAAATTTTCTGATTTTGTAGGAAGAAATGTAGGTTATCTTTCAAATACACCAAGGAGAAAAGATGATCCAGATTCATCTAATGTCAACCTAGCTTCATCTTTACAATTCTTTTTGAGCAGGCGTGCAGTCGGTTTGGCTGTTGAACAGGAAGAACGCGAGAAGACTTTTGATTTGGATAAAATTGATTCCCATTACGCTCACTTCATCCGCAACCGTCGTTTGAAGAGTCCTGAAGTCCCTGCTGATACGCGCTCACAGGTAGAAGTGACGGCCGAAGATCATCTCTTGAGTGCCGAAGCGGTGCTCGAAGAAAGCTATTATACTGGACCGATTAGAAAGTTCCTTGGGGTTGAAACGGAAGAAGAACTTGAGCGGGAACGTTTTTCAGGGGTCAAACGGTACGCTTACGAAGAAGGCGTTGATAGAGTAAAGTGGTCACTGCGCAGTAATCTTATAAGTAAGGGAGACTTTGATGCCATCATCATGATGGAGAGTATTGAATTAAACGATGAGGACAGATCAGAACTTCGTCGCGCCCGCTACGCTCCATCGCGCGAACTTTTTGATCAGAGGAAGAGAGAAGCTATAAAGGGTTTGCTTGAAGGTAGGAAGCAGGAGGGCATATTTGAAGGCAAGCCGTACACCAAATCCATTTCAGGTATCGAGCAGTCTCTCATCGCCCGTGGCTTTAGAGAAGATGAGTTTGAGATAAGGTTTGATGAGGAGAAGGGGGAGTATGTTGTAATAAAAATAGAAAAAGAAGCAGGTAAAGATGGCGTGCCATTCGAAGCTTTCTCGGCCTCCGAAGCTTCAGCGAAGAAGGGATCGAAGGCGGAAAGTGGCAAAGAGAAATTCAAAGAGGTGGAAGTTGTACCTGATGAGATGAAATATCGAGGTCAGGATTATGAAATCAGAGAGTTAAAAATATTGAATGGAGAAGTAAATAAATTGTATAGGGGACTATATGGAGGCAAGGGGAGTGTATTGTTAGATAATAGTGGTAATACTATTGATTCGTATACGGGAGCAAGTAGTCTCCGACAGGTTGGGAATCATAAGGTAATTGAAGTGCGATCTGGTGAAGATCTTCCTCAACTCGTAGTTGATGGTATACCACTGAAGTGTGAGGAGCACACGGTGATATTGGGTAGTCATGATGATAACTGCGTGGAACTGGGGGGCAATATCTACTGGTTGGGGTATGAAGCGCGCGGACATCTAATGTTAGTCAAGGATGACAGGATATATCGAGAGTTTTTAAGAGATCAAAGATTGCCGGATGGTCTCCATGTGATAAGTGGGAAGCTGGTATATATAATAGTGGACAGTGGGTCGGTGGTTGCTGGGCTGGACAAATTTGTCAATTTTGGTAATGAGCGTTTTGGTCCGTATGAAGATATTAAACTCTGTGAAAATTCAACGGATAAGTTGATTTTTTATGCCAAAAAAGGTGATGAGCATTTTGTTTATGTGGATGGAGAAGAAAAGAAGCTTTCAAATCCACATTTCTATAAGTGTAGCGGAATACTGTCAACAGGCGATGAAGTTTTTCTTCTTTTAGAACACACTGATGGAAATTGGTGGGCAATGTTTGATAAAGAGGATACTTTCCGTGGCCAAAATAATAATCCCTACTCTAATTTTTTAGAGATAAATGGTCATATGTTTTATTTGACCAAAACACGCGGCGGGCAAATAATGTTGTCTTGGGGAGGAAATAAATTTCCAATCATATTGGATGATTATCAAAAAAGTAAAGCTGTTGGCTTTCAAGATCAAGTATTTATAACTGATAGTAAGCGTATCCTATCTCTCAAATACGGCGAAACCAAGTTTAACGAACTAACCTTTGATGGCACTGTTGAAGTAGTAAACTCCGGTGGCAAACTTTTCATTATCGAATCATTGCCCGACAAAAAGCGCGTTTGGCAATATTCAGAGGCGGGTGAATTTAAGTTGAACGAACAGGAACAAAGAGACCTTGACCTTGCTAATGCTGTTGCCAAGGAGGATCTGTCGACGACACAAGTTTACTTTGAGAAGTATTATCCACTTAGAACCAAGGAAGAGTGGCGCAAAACAGTCAAGGCGGGCATCAAAAAGATGCTTGCGCAATCCGGCCGATTTGTTGGTGCAGTGAATCAGACTATCAAAGAAGCGCCTGAACTATTCTTGGACACATTGCGAGCAAAAGACGACAAGCCGACGGAGTATCTGATGACACAGATGTTCTATTATATGTTTCCTGAAGCACAAGCCAATAGAGAGAGAGCGATCGAAGGAGAAAGAGGAAAGAAGAGAAGTTCGGCGAATATATTTGGCGGTGGTTCCTCGACAGGCTCGGGGCAAGAGGGAGGAAGAGGTGGATATGTTGACTATGACCCTGGAATGGACCATTTGGCATCCGTTGATGAAGCGGGTTATTACGAGATGGTGCGCGCCAACCGTGAGGTATTGAAGCTTCGTGAACCGTTACCACCATCTACATTCATAACGCAAGGATTGTTTGGCAACTATACTGGAAAAGGTTGGGCGAAGGTCAATGTGCCCATATCGCAGGAAGTCACCGATCCTGCAAAGGAGGCGACATTTGAATTCGTTGACGAAAATGCTAGCCAGAAAGTAAATCTTCCGAGAGTCGCTAATGGGAGAATCGTCACAGAGCGATTGAAGGGAATTGATTCGAAGGGACAGGAGATGCCGATCTCGATAATTGAGAAGAATAATCTCGGTGAGGTCAGAGTCGATAAAGGAACGGAAGCTAAACACATAGCATACTCGACCAGTTATAGTGAAGCTCCGAAAACGATGGCGGAAATATCAGAACGAGACTATGATAGGTTCAGGACGGATTTTGAAAGAAGTTTCGGTGATGTGATGACTAAAGAGATAGGAGATGTTGGAGATGAAATAGACATATTTATTGCCAGTTTGGCAGATAAGACACCACGAGAAAAAGTTATAGCGATTCAAGAATTTTGCTATGAATACGGCTATTACAATCTCGATGATCAGCCGAGAGATACAGATAGCTTTGATGAGCGTTTAGCTATCATGGAGGGTCGCATGGATGAACTCAGAGCGACAGATTCCAATCTGGCTAGTAAGAAATATGCAGGTATTTGTACTGACTTCGCGACACTTACGACAGCTATGCTCCGTAAGGCAGGATTTGTCTCGGGCATAGCCAGTGGTTATGTGTCCGAAGCCGACAGTACTGTGGTGAAGACTGATCGTGCCCACGCAACATCATATGTCCTCTGGCCCAATCCACAGAACAAGGACGGTAAACCAGATCTCATCATCGTTGACGGTACACCCTCGTCTATCACGCCAAAAATAGTTGAGCAAGAACACAAAGCAGCAGAAATAATGGTTGCATTGACAGTTGATGCGGAAAAGGAGCTGGCAGGACTCGAGAGAGTCTTGAAAACGATGGATGTCCATACGATAAGACAACTCGAGAATGGTAAACTTGAAAATACCCTCAATCATATTCTCTACGGTGTAAAACAGTCACATGTCGATGTGATGAGTAGGGTATTGAACGCATCTAGATATGCAGGTTTTGATATTCTTGAAATGACACGAGGCAATATCGAAGATGAGGTCGAGTTTAGGAAGTTTTTGGAAGAGGAGATATATAAGGAAAAAACCATAACACATGATGTCCGCGAGCGTCGTGGTGAAGACCTATTTAATTTGATGATAGAGTTTACGGGACGATTTGAGAAAGATAGGAATGTTCATGGCAAAGATGAGGCATTAGATGTTTTGGAAAAAGTGTTTGATGTTTCAGGTCGTGTTTTGGATCCTATAGAATCCAGGAGTGCTGCTGCAGTCATTACATATCTCCGAGCGAAGCATATGAAATAGGCTTAGAGATAGCGCTTTTTTAGTTTCTATATTCATTGCTCTGTAAATATTTTTTTATGCTACAATTACCTCATCGTTAGATCGACCCGAATTTGATCACCTTCGTCAGTTGGCGGATTCGTGAGGACAAGTATTTATATTTCAATCCATTCAATCCGTTTAATCTAATTATCACGACGATGTTCAAATTATTCGTAAAAATGGGCAGGGGAACAGTTGCCTACATGTTGAGATTGATACAGGGGAGGTAACACTTGTGTTACAATGATGATATGTCCGATAAGATATCTTTGATCGACCGTCTGCAGAAAGTTGGCTCGTTCAATGCGTGGAGGTTGATAGTCAATTTCTGGACCATGGTATTTTTTGCAGCGATCATATTTGATTTCTATAATGACAATGTCTTATCCAAGGGTGAGATTCTCCTCGGTGTCGCAGGGATCTATGCTGCCACATTGGCGATATATAGTGCAGAGAAAGAATTCCGTCGTTGGCATCATATGCACAAGTCTATTCATCCTGGCGAACTTTATGCGATCATTTGGACCGTACTGGTGTTATTTCTCATCATAGGACCAGAGATATACGGCATCACTTATCATCTACCGTCAGAAGTTAGTGCATCATACATTGCCATGGTCAGTATCCTGGCTATCACTAGGGAATCGAAGAATTATTACAAGAGGAAAAAGCCTAGGAATAGGCGTCCTTGACGGCAGGATAAATGTGAGTATACTTTAGATATGGAAGTCGCCCGCGCGTGCCGTATGGCACTGTGCGGGCTATTCGTTTGGGTGTATAATCGGGTCTATGTCAGAAAGAGTGCAGATATTTATAGATGGTAGCAACTTCTATCACTTGGCTCTCAAAAAGCTCGGTCTTAGGGATGTGCAATTTGATTACGATGCATTTGCGAGTTTCTTAGCAGGTGATAGGGCTATTTCAAATATGGGAAAGCGTCTGTATGTTGGTTCAGTTAGGGAACGAGAAGGAAATCCTAAAAGCGTTTTTGCTATGTCGCGTCAAACGGCACTATTTTCGAGATTAAAATCAGATAATTGGGAAATAAAGACTAGTACTCTGAAAGTTCGTGAAGAAGAGTTGATTATTGATGGTAGAGTCAAGGATCACAAGAAGTTATTGAAAGCAGGCATCAAGAAGATTACATTTGAAAGACTTCGTGAGAAAGGAATAGATGTTAAGATGGCAACCGACCTTATAACAGCAGCGATAGATGATCGCTATGACACGGCCATCGTAGTCAGCTCTGACGCTGACCTTATACCTGCTATTGATTGGGTGCGGTATCGAACCAAGAAGAAAGTCGAATATGTCGGATTTTCCATTCCAGATTCGGAAGATGAGAGGAATTCGACCAAACCATTGTTATCATTGATTCAGAAGACGGATGTTCAAAGGACTCTAGTTGAGAGCGAGCTTCGCAAGTTCACTATAAAGAAGTTGCTCCTAACTTCTGGTGGCTTTATCAACCCTGAAACGGTAGAAGTATTGCTGAAAGAGACTCCAAAGCAAGTTGAATGGTGTAAGGTTTTGATGGTGAGCTATACCAAAACAAAGGAAGAAGAGTCTTATGTCATGGCTTCAAGAAAACAATTGGAGTCTATCGGTTTCAAAGAGATCAGTATGCTCAACTTACATAAGCCATTCAAACCGGAGTATGCTGACATAATATATGTCTGTGGCGGAAATACTTATGCTATCTTGCAAAAAATAAGGGAAACTAACATAGACAAGTATATTATTGATTCAGTAAATAGTGGAACGATGTACATCGGAGTATCCGCAGGAAGCATTATTGCTGGCAATAGCATAGAGATTGCAGGGTGGGGTACAGAGGGTGATGTAAATGTTGTTGGATTAATGAATCTTTCAGGACTTGGTTTGACAGATGTTGCCGTTTTTCCTCATTTCAAAACTATTCTCAAAGGTGAAGTTGATGAGTTTGAGGAGAAAGCCAAATGTCCAGTTATGCCGATTACAGACAACCAAATGGTATTGATCAAAGGAAAAAAAGTCAAAAAAGTTGGGAAATTTTGAGAGTTAGGAACGCGATATTTAAGCGTCCTTGACTTCAAAGCATGGCTCTGTTAACATAGCATACAAGCTCATGAGGGCTTATTCCGACAAGCGAGTATGTGTGAATGTGGTTTACATTCACAACATGCGAGTCGAAGTCGGATAAAAGGGTATTACCCTTTATTTTCATCATTGAATTCATGAATGACTGAAGAGAATCAGTCATCCCGTTTCGAATGATTGATTTGCTAGATTTCGAAGTAAACAATTTCCAATGTCACGATCACTAAAAAAAGGACCATATGTTGAAGAGCGACTCCTTCGGAAGATCGAGGGCAAGAAGCCTGCAACAGCCGGAACCATAAAGACATGGGCACGCCGCTCACAGATTTCTCCAGAGATGGTTGGTTTTACTTTTGGCGTCCATAATGGCAAGATACATGTGGACGTTTTCGTTACTGAGGACATGGTAGGACATCGCCTCGGTGAATTCTCACCGACTCGTAAGTTCGTGAGACATGGAGGAAAGATGCAAAAGGAACTCGAGATGAAGGCCAAGGAAGCCGAGATGAACGCAGCCAAGTCCGCCAAGGAAGCCGCTACAGCCGTAGTTGCAAAGAAAGCATAATTCCCACCATTTTCAATTTTGATTTTTACATTTTAAATTTATATGATCACCGCCTCACTCAAAAACTACCGAATATCACCACGCAAAGTCCGCCTAGTCGCAAACATGATCCGCGGCAAGAGTGTTGTGGTAGCTGAGAATATTTTGATGGGTGCAGTCAAGAAGGCAACTAGTCCTCTAGGTGACCTTCTGGCTTCAGCAGTCGCAAACGCATCTCACAATCACCAGATTGGCAAGGATGCGCTTTTTGTAAAGGAGATCCGCGTCGATCAGGGATATGTCTTGAAACGCAGTCAGCCGATGGCACGAGGGTCAGCTTTTCCCATAAAGAAGAGGACGAGTCATGTATCGATCACATTGGCACCTATCGAAGCGAAGGCGAAGAAGTCTAAAAGTCCAAAGTCAGAGAAGTCCATAAAGTCCGTAAAGTCGAAAACGGAAAAGGTAGAGAAAAACAAATAACTTTATGGACTTTATGACTTTAAAGACTTTAAAGACTTTATAGACTATTAACTAATACCATGTCCCACACCGTACATCCATATTCACACAGACTAGGCATCATTCGCGATTGGAAGAGTCGCTGGTTTTTGGTGGACAAGCCTTACCGAATCGCCCTAAAAGGTGACCTTATCATCCGTGAATTCCTACAGAAGGAGTTGCGTGCAAATTATATCGGTGGCTTGGATATCGAACGCAGTCAGAAAGTTTTCCGTGTCATCATCAAAACTTCTCGCCCAGGTATGCTCATAGGCAAATCTGGTGACGGTGTTGTGAAGTTACGCGAGAAGATCCTAAAGATACTCCGTAAGAACAAAGTCGAAGTTGCAGGTCAAGAGTTAAAGGTTGATATCGAGGAAGTCAGGAGCCCAGAATCCAATGCAGCTATAGCAGCGATGATGGTCGCAGAGTCACTTGAGAAGCGTCTACCATTTCGCCGTGTTATGAAACAGACTATAGAGAAGGTTATGGCTAACAGAGATGTAAAGGGTATCCGTGTTCGTCTAGGAGGCCGCCTAGGTGGCGCTGAGATCGCTAGAACAGAGGAGCTCAAGAAAGGCCAGATACCTCTACAGACATTGCGTGCCGACATCGATTTTGCCCGTGAGAAGGCGCATATGACATACGGCGATATCGGTATCAAGGTCTGGATCTACAAGGGCGAGATATTCAAGAAGGATCAGGTTACGGCAAAATAATTTTCCATTTTAACTTTTCCATTTTACATTAAATTACTACCATGTTATTCCCCAAAAAAGTAAAACATCGCAAGTGGTTCACGATGCGTACGCATCCGGACAAAGAACAGTCACACGCAGACACTCGTGGCGTTAAGATTGCCTTTGGTTCATATGGACTGAAAGCCATGAAGTATGCTCGCATCACTTCAAACCAGATTGAGGCGGCACGAAAGGTTATGGCTCGTTATGCGACGAAGTCAGGCAAGGTTTGGATCCGCATTTTCCCAGATCATCCATTTACACAGAAGCCGGCCGAAGTAAAAATGGGAAAAGGAAAAGGAGATCCAGTCGGCTTTATAGCTGAGGTGAAGCCTGGTCGCATCATGTTCGAGATCGACGGGGTCGATGCTGTCGTCGCCGCAGAGGCACTGCGCAAGGCAGGAACGAAGCTACCAGTAAAGACCAAGGTGGTCAGTAGAACATAATTGAAAATGTAAACATCAAAATGAAAAATTACGATGCAAAAATGAATAATGAAAGCGCTGGACTTTATGACTTTATAGACTTTAAGACTTTCGACTAATATCCCATGAAATTCAAAGAAATAACAAATAAACCAGTCGCTGACCTTACGAGACTCATCACAGAGAAGAGGGAGGCTCTACGAGCATTCCGATTCGGTTCTGCTGGTGCCAAGGCCAAGAACGTAAAGGAAGGCCGGAACCTTAGAAAGGACATAGCGAGGATAATGACGGAGATGCAGAAGCACAAGAGTTAAGAGCTTAGAGATAAGATTAATCGCAAAACTCATATATTCAAAATCTTATCTCTTACCTCCAAGCTCTTAGCTCCAGAAACTGGACATTTCAGAAGATTTCAAGTAGTATCAACCATCACATGACCACAACACAAACAACTCAACTAGAACCAAAACGCCAGACTTTTTCCGGTGTTGTTGTATCTGACAAGATGAAGGACACATCAGTCGTCGTCGTCGAGAGATATGTGAAGCATGCCAAGTACCACAAGTTCATGACCAAGAGGACGAGGATCATGGCACATGATGTAGGTAATACAAAGAAGATCGGTGACAAGGCAACAGTAGAGGCTTGCAGACCGATATCGAAGATGAAGGCATTCAAAGTGATCGCATGAGATATGAGATAAGAAATATGAGATACGAAAAATCCATAAATCATAATTCATATATCATATTTCATAATTCAATCTAACTTCAATGATTCAACCAAGAACAATTGTAAAAATAGCTGATAACTCCGGAGCAAAAGTCGGTCGTATATTCAAGGTGCTCGGTGCGACACGCAAGCGATATGCGGAGATCGGTGAAATCGTAGTCTTGTCAGTACAGAAGGCGGAACCTCGAAAGGCGGTAAAGAAGAAAGATGTCCTGCATGCTGTCGTCGTTCGTCAGGTCAAGCCTACTCGTCGGAAGGATGGTTCATACATCCGATTTGATGAGAATGCAGTAGTTATCATCGAAAAGGACAAGAAAGAGCCGATCGCTGGTCGCATCTTTGGTCCTATCCCTCGTGAAGTCGCTGAGGCAGGATTCAAGACGATAGCTTCAAAGGCCTCCGAGATTGTCTAGTGCTTTATGGACTTTAAGACTTTACAGACTTTCAACTAAACTACAATGCATATCAAAAAAGGAGACACAATCAAGATGCTTTCAGGAGACGATAAGGGCAAGACCGGCAAGGTTGTCAAGGCTTTTCCTGCGATCAATAAAGTCGTAGTCGAAGGTATTAATACCGTAAAGAAGCATGAGAGAGCACGAAAGGAAGGACAGAAAGGTCAGACTGTCGAAGTTGCGATGCCATTCGATGCTAGTAAGGCGAAGAAAACCAGTTAAATGATTTAAGATTTAGGATTTAGGATTTAAGAATAGTCACCTAGAAGTCGCGCCATTCTTAAATCATAAATCTTAAATCGTAAATCGATTTGAGTAATAAATCTATGGCATACACATCAACATACGAACTAAATAAAGATTCATTCAAGACCCTGAAAGTCCCATTGAATTTGAAGAACCCGATGCAGTCACCTCGCCTCGTCAAGGTGGTTATCTCTAGTGGTTTCGGATCTGTCAAAGACAAGAAAAAGATTGAGCTCATGTCTGAGAGACTCGCCCGCATCACTGGTCAAAAGCCAGCTGTGCGTGCTACCAAGAAAGCTATTGCAACATTCAAGACTCGTGTTGGTGACCCTATCGGTTATCAGGTAACTCTCCGTGGCAAGCGCATGTGTGAGTTTCTAGATCGACTCATCCACATCTCACTCCCTCGTACAAAAGACTTCCGTGGGCTCTCTCGTACATCTGTCGATGCTATGGGGAACTATACTATGGGTATCAAAGAGCACACCATCTTTGCCGAGACTTCAGATGAAGACCTTAAGGATGTTTTTGGTTTTGCTATAACTATCGTCACAACCTCGGATAACCAAAAGTCCACTCTAGCTTTTCTAGAATACTTGGGATTGCCTCTCAAGAAAGCAGAGATAGTAGAAGGAAAGAAATAGATATTTTTGGGACTAACATCTGCGCAAAAGTTATTTTTTGACGCAGGATGTTTTTTTGGGTATAGTTGTCTGGGTCTGCGATGGCGTCATTTAGCAGATTTCGTCAGTGCAGAAAGTAATAGCGTAGTACAAGCGTAGTGCAACAGTAACGACAAACCCAAATATTATGAACGGAAATGTAAAGATATTTCTGGGTCAGACACAGACCGGCGCGCAAGGATCACAGGATGTTTCGGGGACAGTCCATGTGATGCACGGGAGGGAATGTTACATATACGAGTCGACTCCAAATGCCGACTTTTTAGCGATCATCAGCGAATGTGATCAAGAGTCTCAATTCACTGAGGCTAGTAGCCACGATTGAGTGTTTCGCTTCTCATCAGACCGCAGTGCATTCCACTGCGGTCTCTTCTATTTGTCCCCCTTGACTTTCTAGTCGAATAGTGCTATGATATTGACAGTGCACAAACAATGTGGCTAATTGTATTAGCCGCAAAGAAAAAAACTATGAAGAATAAGTGTGAGCAGATGAATGACTTGGCCGGTGGTCGGCCACGTCTGCCCAGTGAGCCGCTGGAGGAGCTGCGGTTGAGGAATGACCTCGACCGGAGGTTATTGTTCCGGTCGGTGTTGGTTGCACTTGTCGCCATCGTCCTTCTGAGCGAGGGCATGGCCATGTGGAACAAATACTACATTAAACCGCACGATGCCTTCCTGCGGCAGACCTATGGGTCTGTCCAAGTCGACCATGCGGTTGACACCTCCAATAAGTGAGGTAAAGATGTTTTGTTAAAGCGCCGTTTGGGAAATTCCCAGCGGCGCTAAATTCATGCCCGATATTGATCCACACATCTTTGCAGCATTTCAAATATTGAATTATAGTTAACCGACACCGACAAGGCCTCGCCTTGTAAGGAATGGGCACGTGGCGTAACTGGTAGCCGCGCACGCTTCAGGAGCGTGTGGAGTAATCCATGGGAGTTCGACTCTCCCCGTGCCCACAAATAGGAAGTCTTTTTGCAATTCTCCGCGTATTTTGCTAGTCTATATTCACTGGTTTGAGGTATCAGCTCTCCCTATTCTCTGAGCAAAATATCTCTCTCCGTAAATGCGCGCGTAGCTCAGTTGGTAGAGCACGCCACTGATACTGGCGGGGTCCCAGGTTCGAATCCTGGCGCGCGCACCGAATCCGAATACCCCTAGCAATGTGCCTGCGCACATTGCGAATCAGGATTCGAACGCCGGAGCCATACCGAGCCAGTAGGCGAGGTGGCGAGGCGGTGCCCAGGCCGAACGAACGGGTAGTGAGTGAGAGCCGAGGGAGAAACTCCTGGCGCGCGCACCGAATCCGAATACCCCTAGCAATGTGTACCACAATGTCTCTCACCTTTGTCAAAGAAGCCCTAAAAAATTGGAAAACACAAGGCTCATTGCTACCGAGCACGTCGGCTTTGAGTCGGAGGATGTTAGAGCCCCTAAAGGTTTCGCCAGGTATGACGATCGTGGAGCTCGGTGCTGGTACGGGGATAATAACGAAGCAAATTCTATCGAAATTTCCTGAAGATTGCAGGTTAATTGTTTTTGAGAATAATAGAAATTTGGCCAAAAGACTTCGACAGGATTTGCAAACGAATATTCGAAGAGGAAGAGTATTTCTCATAGAAGATGATGCGGCAAAATTACCATTACATCTAAAGAGTTTGAATATTCCACCAGTTCACTATGTGATATCTGGATTGCCGATAGCCAATTTTGATCATGCCGGGCGAGAGAGGCTATTTCGTGCCATTACAGAAAGTATGCGAGATGATGGGGCATACATACAGTTTCAGTATCTTTTGACGAGTTGGTTGCATGTACGCAGATCATTCAAGGCAAAGATTATCGGACTGGAGTTGAGGAATTTTCCACCGGCATTCATATATAAATGCCGAAAAAAGTGATACAATATGGTCATGAATACAAACACCCGCATGAGTCCAAAGGACTTTTTCTTGCATTTAGGAGCGACCATCGCACTATATGCGACGACGATCGCACTTATCAACCTAGCTTTTGAGATACTGAATAGGTCGATGCCGGATACATTGGCAAACTATTTTAGTTCTAGCTCCGTAGTCTGGCCTATCTCGATGCTGGTAGTTATCACACCGATTCTCTATGTGCTCGAAATACTGATAAACCGCGACCTCATTAAAATGCCCGAAAAGAGAGATATCTGGATCAGGAAGTGGCGTATCTATCTCACATTGTTCTTGACCGGCGTAACTATAGCAGTAGATATCATCGTTCTCGTCAATACTTATCTAAATGGGGAGATCTCTAGCAGATTCATCTGGAAAGTCGTAGTTGTACTCATCGTCTCCGCGGTTATATTTGCCTATTATATTTTAGCCAAGAATATCGGTATTAACGCACCTTCAATGATCGCTTCAAATTCAAAGAAGACATGGCTTGCGATTTTGGTCATTTCTGGTATCGTACTAGTCCTCGCGGGAATAGTGGCTGGATTTGTCATCGTTGGTTCGCCGAGTACCCAACGTTCTCTACGGTTCGACCAACAGAGGATTAGTGACCTCAATAATATCCAGTATCAGATCATCAATTATTGGCAGCGTGTCGGCGCGTTACCTCCAAGCTTGGAAGCATTGAATGATCCTATATCAAATTTCCAGATACCAGCCGATCCAGAGACGGGAAAACCATATGAGTACATTTCTCTGAACAAGGATCCGCATGCTTTTGGGCTGTGTGCAACATTCGATCTTCCTTCAGTGAAATCCGATGTACCATTGAGCTATCCTATACCTACTCCAGAAATCGGTTACAATAGTTGGACTCACGATTCCGGTCATGTATGTTTCGAACGCACTATAGACCCGAAGTTGTACCCGCTGATTAAGAATAACCAATAAATAGCAATCAAATCATTTTTTATTTTAATATTTAAATTTTACCCATTATTCTGATCATTAACCACTAATAACTAACCACTAAAAATATGACCCTCGGCAAAAAAACAAAGATCGTCTGTACTATAGGACCCGTTACAAAGTCAGCTGAGATGCTGGAAAAGCTCATCAGTGCGGGTATGAATGTCGTGCGCCTCAACTTTTCGCATGGTGACTTTGCGACACATCAGGGTGTGGTTGATGCGACTAGAAAGATCATGGCAGATACAGGAAAGACAGTAGCCATCCTCCAAGACCTCTCTGGACCAAAGATCCGCATAGGTAAATTCAAAGACGGAAAAATAGTGTTGAAAAAAGATCAGACATTTACATTGACGACTGATGATTGTGTCGGAGATGAGACACGAGTCTTCATCAATTATGCAAATCTACCAAAGGAGGTTAAGGCTGGTGGTACGATCATGCTCCAAGATGGTACGAAGCGGCTGGAAATAGTCGAAGTTAGAGGAAATGACATCATCACTACGGTCAAAGTCGGCGGCACTCTCGGTGATCATAGGGGGGTAAATGTCCCCGGGGCGAGCCTCTCGATAAGTTCATTGACAGATAAGGACAAGGCAGATCTCGAATTTGGTATCAAGAATCATGTTGACTATGTGGCACTCTCATTTGTGCGCAGAGCAGAGGACATCGTAGAGCTGCGCGCACTCCTCAAGGAAGCTGGATCAACGGCTCGTATCATTGCGAAGATAGAGACTCCAGAGGCGCTAGGTAATATAGACGACATCATCAGTGTTTCAGATGGTATCATGGTTGCTCGCGGCGACCTGGCTATCGAGATTCCTGCCGAGGAAGTGCCATTGGTTCAAAAGATGATCATTCACAAGTGTAATTCTATAGGTAAGCCAGTTATTACAGCCACGCAGATGCTAGAGTCGATGCTCGAGAGCCCTGTTCCTACTCGAGCCGAAGTTTCTGATATAGCGAACGCCATCATCGATGGTACAGACGCTATCATGCTTTCCGAAGAGACGACTCTCGGTAAGTTTCCGATCGAGGCGGTAGAGATCATGACCAGAGTAGCGAACAGGATAGAAAAGGAGGTCTATACACGAGATACTATCGCCGAATACGAGGAATCTCACGGTGTTTCGGATGTTGTTTCACAGTCAGCGGTCCGCATGGCTCATGCAGTGAATGCCAAGCTCATAGTGGCTCTCACACGGTCTGGACGCACAGCGAGGATGATAGCTCGATATAAGCCTGCTGAGGCCATCCTGGCCCTTTCTGACGCCCCAGAGAATGTGAATAAGATGATGTTGACCTTTGGTTGCTTCCCGATGTTGGCACCGACATTTAAGTCAAATGATGAGATCATGGACATAGTACGAAAGGTTACGATGGAAAGAAAGTTAGCGAAGAAGGGTGACAAGGTCATCATCGTGGCTGGTATGCCATTTGGTATGCCTGGAGGAGAGACGAACCTCATATTGGTGGAGGTGTTGTGATGCTTCGCTCATATATCTTCGGCGTTCGGAACAAATGAAGGCCACGCTTTCATTTTTCCTCACTTCTCGCTATACTTATTACATGCAAAAAAGTGCATACAAAATATTGGACAACTCGCTGTTTCTAGACGGCTCCAGTAGTCGTGATTATCTGATCACGATCCATGATTTGCCGAGTGAAGAAAAGCCTCGACAAAAACTCATGTCTCAAGGACCCCAGTCGCTCACTATGCGTGAGCTTATAGCGGTTATCTTGAATACTGGTTCGGTCAAGGAAGACGTTATCGAGCTGTCCAACAGGATCATGAAGGAGTATGGGGAAAAGACCATATTGTCTGAGACTGATCCCGAGCATCTCTCGAGTGACCTGGATATCCCTATAGGCAAGGCCTGCATCATCGTGGCCGTAGGTGAGATAGCTAGGAGGTATGGTGAGAAGAATCAGTCTGGTTTTACCACCATCAGAAATGCCGAAGATGTATACAACTATTTGCAGGATATGAGGAATCTGCCCAAGGAGCACCTTCGCGGACTGTTTCTAAATAGTCACAGCAAGATTATCCGAGATGAGGTCATATCCATAGGTACAGTCAATTCGAATATCATCCATCCTAGAGAAGTATTTCGCGCTGGTATCGAGTGCAACGCCGCCGCGGTAGTATTGGCACACAACCATCCATCAGGCGAAGTTACTCCTAGTGACCAGGACGTCGAGATATCGAAACAGTTGGTCCAAGCCGGGAAGATCTTGGGCATCACTGTTCTCGACCATGTCATCATCACGAAAGATAGATTTGTAAGTATTATAAAATAGTCCATAAAGTCCATAAAGTTGGAAAGTCTATAAAGTCGTAGTCATGACTTTACGGACTTTAAAGACTTTAAGAGCCCATCCACCATCTTCCCCCTACCATATAAAGCCTTATTTTTGGCTACAAAACTGCGCTTCGTTCTCGCCATAATTCATTATGGCTCGAACTCCAGCTTGTTTTTCGCCTAAAAATAAAGCTTTCCTGGTAGGGTACCACGAGATGGTGGATGGGCTCTAAGGACTTTTGACTGATCCTATGCGAGATTACCAAATAGCGTCGCCTTCATTGGAAGGTGTTTTGAACCATGATTCGTTGCTGTACGACGGGATAAAGAGGCCACTCGAGATATTGCGTATATTAGACGGACCTTCGTCGAAAGGCAGAGAATCAGAAAGGAAAAGTAATAAGAGGCTAGGCAAGCGAACTGAGTTGAGTGAAACAGAATTCAAGATATTGCAGGAATATTTCTATGATCTATACGGAGTATTCATGAAGAGATTGTCACATTTCCTGGTGGATTCGGATGTTTCTAGCGATGATAGTGTGAAGCTCCAGGCCATGCTCCAGGAGATGATAAAGGTGAAGAAATGGGTGGTAGGGAAATGATTGAAGTTGACTGTTATCTAACATTCTGATAGTATCTCTCCACATGTTAATGATCAGATTACAGCGCACAGGACGCAAGCACGAACCAACTTTTCGTGTAGTTTTGACAGATTCGAAGAATGGACCAAAGAGCGGTAAATACCTGAAGAACCTAGGATGGTATGATACACGCCTCAAGAACGATGCGAAGAAGCAGTTGGATACAGAAGCTATAAAGAAGTGGATGTCACAGGGTGCCAAGTTGTCACTAACACTTCACAATTTCCTCGTTGGTCAGAAGATCATAGAAGGCAAGAAGTTGAACGCATTACCTAAGAAGTCTCCTATAAAGAAAGAGGAAGTAAAAAAAGAAGAGACAAAGAAAATTGATGCAGCACCGGCTACAGAAGCTCCAGTTGCAGAAGCCGTAACTCCAGCAGCTACTCCAGCCGCTTAAACATTTAGGCATTGATATAGGGTTTTGTGTGATTGCTAGTAAATAGTTGATTTGGTACACTGTTTACCAGTACAGTAAGTTATCTGTACGCCATTATGAATTAATAAAAAAGATTTTATGCAGAAAGATCAAGAATTTCTAGATTATGTTATCAAGGCGTTAGTCGACAGTCCCGCAGAAGTAAAAACAACTCGTACAGTAGATGAGATGGGAGTACTACTCACACTCGAGTGTGGTGCTGCAGATATGGGTAAGATCATCGGTCGTCAGGGCAACACTGCCAAGGCCATCCGAACATTGCTCCGTGTCGTCGGCATGAAGAACAACTCTCGCGTTAACCTAAAGATCAATGAGCCAATCGGTGGGCTCCGTTCACCAGAACGCATGGCACAAGAGGGCTCGTCAGCTCCGACAGTTCCACTTGTCACTCCAAACTCAAAGACGGTGGATGAAGCGATGGCAGATCTGAAGTTGGGATAGGAGACGGAAATTAGAGACTAGATACTTGAGACTAGAAGAATAAACAAAGACAAAAAGTCGGGTGAAAGCTCGATTTTTTGTTTACAAGGTCTACCCTTGTTTCAGATATAAAAAATCCACGCTGTGGAGCGTGGAGTAGGGAATTCGAGATAAGGTTTTTTAGTCGCAGGTTGTGGTCATTTGGGCGGATAGATCATGGGGATGAAATATCCGTGAACTACTGTTAATTTGTGACTTGCAATGAAGTCGAGATGATCGTTCAGAGCAAACATTACCCAGATTCGTTCGAGGTCAGTGAGTTCAATGTTGCTCAAGGGAAGTTTTGGTAAAGTGTCTCCCGATTCTTTATACCATTTCATAAATAGTGTCACATTTTTTCGATTCAATAATCGCAACATTTTGAACCGTGCGCACATCCTTTGTTCCTGATCGTGGTCCTGAATGGTAGACTTTACCATGACGATCCGATCTTTAGTGTGTAAACGATTTATTGCGAAAATGATGATAGTCGTGCACCAAATAGACTTGTCTTTAATTGTCATAAGAGTGTTCAGTTGTTGTGTCTTGCTTGAACTTACAACACTTTTCTAGTATAGTCAATAACATGATCAAAACACAGCAGATGACCACATTCCATATAGTAACCCTATTTCCAGAGAGCCTCGAGTCCTATTTACAGGCCTCAATATTGAAGCGTGCACAGGCAGATGGGAAGATCGCGGTGAAGTACTACAATCCGCGTGATTTTGCTATGTCTGTCGAGGAATTGGCGAAGGCGGACGGAAGGATGACTTATGCAGAGAGACGAGTTGATGACAGGCCATACGGCGGCGGTCCTGGAATGGTGATGGAAGCCTTGCCGGTCATGAGAGCGGTCGAGGCCGTATTGAAGGGTACAAAGAAAGGAAAGTCGAAAATCATCTTCTTCAGTCCATCTGGTGAGCAGTTTTCGAACGCGGTTGCTGATAAGTTCAAAAAGTACACTAATATCATATTGGTTTGCGGAAGATATGAGGGCATCGATGCGCGTGTAAAGAAGGCGTTCCCGATGGTGGACATATCGGTTGGCCCATATGTTCTGACGGGTGGAGAATTACCAGCGATGATCGTCATAGATGCGATTTCTCGCAGGATAAAAGGAGTACTAGGCGACGAGTTGTCAGTAGAAGAGTCTAGGGTAGCTAGTCCAGATGTCTACACAAGGCCTGAAACTATAGAATTCAAAGGGAAGAAATACAGGGTACCGAAAATACTACTTAGTGGCCACCATGCAAAGATGGATGAGTGGAAAAAAACTAGAAAGATAGCCAAATAGATAGCTATTGGCACTTTTCAACCTATAATCAACCCGTTATAGGTGACTTATCCCCGAATATAGGGCAAAAGCCCCTTGACTTCATAAATGGGGCATGCTAGGGTTGACGCAACTTCGCAGATTGTGTTCTGCCGTGCCCTTCGTAGTGTGAACGAAGAAGGGTATACAAGCGGAGGATTAGAAAGGTTTATCATTAATCCTACAAGTGATTATCTCCTTATAAGGTAGTCGAAAATTAAACCGTTATTCATAGACGGCTAGTTTTGCGTCCCGCGTGTTAGTACAAAGATTTACGAATATAGATTTAATATTTACGAATGATGCAATTTCTCGGTGAGCTTGCGACGATTCATAAATCTTAAATCTTAAATCCTCCTGCCTGCCGTCAGGCATGGAAATCGTAAATCTCGCTTAGAACATCATTATTAACATTTTAATAAATTCAAAATGCCTACATCCACTACGCTAGTCAAAGGTGCTTCCGTCCCGATAACCTCAGCAACCAACCGTCCGAAGAAATATTTTTCTAGATACAAAGTGCCACTCGCAGAGATGCCGCATCTCGTGGAGTCGCAGCTCATCTCCTTTGCTGATCTTATGGAGAGGGGTCTACCTGAGCTTTTGAAGGAGTTTTCACCAATTTCCGACTATGCAGGAAAGAAGTTCGAGCTTTCATTTAGTCATATGGAGCTCGCACGACCAAAGTATGATGAGCATTTCGCAAAGAACAACAAGCAAAACTACGAAGGTCAGATCAAGGTCAAGGTCACACTGAAGAACAAGTCATTGAATGTCGTGAAAGAACAGGAGATGTTCTTGGCAGATTTCCCACTCATGACCGATCATGGAACATTTATAATAAACGGTGTTGAGCGTGTCATCGTCCCGCAACTCGCTCGTTCATTCGGTATATTCTTTACAGCATCGGAGCTAAAAGGTAAGAGCTATTTTGGTGCCAAGGTCATCCCAGCTCGCGGAGTTTGGATGGAGATAGAGACTGATGCTGATGGCACGGTCTATTGCCGTATCGATCGCAAGAGAAAGTTCCCAGTGACATCCCTCCTACGCAT
The DNA here is from genome assembly GCA_903846945.1 of uncultured bacterium. Taxonomy (GTDB): domain Bacteria; phylum Patescibacteriota; class Minisyncoccia; order Phycocordibacterales; family PALSA-1337; genus C7867-002. Next base: position 33,800 of record CAINCE010000042.1, on the reverse strand, counting down.
ACTCGGAGCCGATACCAATGAGAAGATAGTTGAACTATTCGCAAAGAATGAGGATGCCAAGAAAGTCATCATGACAACTTTAGGGAAAGATCATGCCAAGACTATAGATGATGCGTATATAGAGATACACAAGAGACTCCGTGATGGAGACTTGGCAACTGCTGACAATGCACGGTCATTTGTAAAGGCACTGCTCGCAGCAGATAGGTATGACCTGTCTCGCGTCGGACGATTCCGTTTCAACAAGAGATTCAAGAAATCTATGGAAGAGAAGGAGTTGGATCGACGCACACTATCTCTAGATGATATTGCTACTACGATAGCTCATATTGTTGCACTTTCTGTTACGCCTGATATGCAGGCTGACGACATCGACCACCTAGGTTCTCGCCGAGTTCGATATGTTGGTGAACTCCTAGAACAGCGCATCAGACTAGGTTTGACCCAGATGAGACGCAATATCCAGGACAAGATGTCTACAGTTGAGCCAGATATCACTATGCCTGTTTCGTTCATCTACCCAAGACCGCTCCAGGCTCGTATCAAGGAATTTTTCACTACGAACCAATTGTCCCAATTCATGCAACAGGAGAATGTTCTAGCTGAGATTGAGAACCTGCGCCAACTAACAGCTTTAGGTCCCGGTGGACTATCTCGTGAGCGTGCAGGATTCGAAGTCCGTGATGTGCATCCATCTCACTATGGTCGCCTATGTCCTATCCATACACCAGAAGGTCCGAATATCGGTCTCATCTTGCGTCTCTCGAACTATGCTCGCATCAACCATTTTGGCATGATCGAAACTCCATATGCCAAGGTCGTGAAGGGTAAGGTTACGAAGGAAGTCGTATATCTGAATGCCCTAGAAGAAGAAAATTTCCGCATCGCTCACGCCGCTACTCCATATGATGCAGAAGGTAACATCACAGATGATGAAGCCGAAGTTCGTCAAAATGGAAAGCCAGCTATGGCCAAGAAAGATGAGATCGACTACATCGATGTTGATACCAACCAAGCCTTTTCTATCGCAACATCACTCATTCCATTCCTTAACCATGATGACGCTAACCGAGCATTGATGGGATCGAACATGCAGAAACAGGCAACGCCTTGTCTAGTTCCTGAGGCACCATTTGTCGCAACAGGTATCGAGAGAAAGGCGGTCATCGATACTGGTCGTGTCGTTGTTGCTCCAGAAGACGGTGAGATCACTCATGTTGATGCGAAGAAGGTCACATTCAAATCCAAGAAGACCGGTAAAACACATGATTATAATTTGGTTCTATTTTCTCGAACGAACGGTTTTACAGCATTCCATCAGCGACCTATCGTCACTCTAGGTCAGACAGTGAAGAAGGGTGATATATTGGTAGACACTTCTACATCCGATCATGGAGAGATAGCCCTAGGACACAATGCGCTCGTTGCATTTATGTCATGGTCAGGTAATAACTACGAGGACGCCATCATCTTGTCACAACGCATAGTGAAAGAGAGTAAGTGGAGTTCCATCCATATCGAAGAGTTCGTCGTGAATGTCCGCGATACCAAGCTAGGTCCAGAAGTGACGACATGCGATATTCCTAATGTAGGAGAGATCAAACTCAAAAACCTCACAGAGGAAGGTATCGTCCGCATCGGTGCAGAAGTTCGTCCAGGAGATATCCTTGTCGGAAAGATCTCACCAAAAGGCGAGACACAACTCACACCAGAAGAGCGCCTGCTCCGTTCGATCTTCGGCGAGAAAGCTCGCGATGTGAAAGATACATCCAAGCGCATGGAAAATGGTAAGCAGGGTCGCGTTATCTCCGTAAAGATATTTTCACGAGAGAAGGGAGATAAACTAGAGTCTGGTATCATCAAGAAAATCTATATAGAGGTCGCACAGGTTAGAAATATCTCAGTCGGTGACAAGATGGCAGGGCGTCACGGAAACAAAGGAGTTATCTCCAAGATTCTCCCAGAAGAAGATATGCCATACATGGAAGACGGTCGCCCAGTCGATGTTATATTGACACCTCTCGGTGTGCCATCTCGTATGAACCTCGGTCAGATACTCGAACTCCACCTAGGTCTCGCCGCAAACTCGCTCGGCTATCAAGCTATCGTCCCGCCATTCGTAGGTGCGACAGATGCCGAGATCAAGGCTGAGCTCGTGAAGGCTGGCTTTGATGCATCGGGCAAGATGATGCTCCGCGATGGACGAACTGGTCAACATTTTGATCAGCCTGTCGCAGTAGGATTTATGTATATCATGAAGTTGCATCACATGGTGGAGGACAAGATACATATGCGTTCTATCGGTCCTTACTCTCTCATCACGCAACAGCCACTCGGAGGTAAAGCTCAGGGCGGAGGTCAGCGTTTTGGAGAAATGGAAGTCTGGGCACTCTTGGGTCACGGTGCTGCGCATACTTTGCGTGAGATATTGACAGTCAAGTCAGATGATATCCTAGGTCGTTCACAGACATTTGATGCCATAGTAAAAGGTGAGAAGCTCCGTGCGCCGAACTTGCCAGCATCGTTCAATGTGTTGTTGAAGACGATGAGAGGATTGGCTCTAAATATCGAACTCGTTAGTAGACCTAAGGTTCTAGAGGAATAGGGCATTGACAGTATCTATCTAAACGATATACTTTAGATATTATCACCTCATTACAATACTACTATGCAAACGATGTTAAGTATCAAGATAAATAAATCTGTCAAAGAGCAAGCTCAAGAGTTATCTCATATTTTGGGTGTATCTCTAAATGCAGTTGTGAATGGTTACATCAAGGAGTTTATTTCCGAAAGGAAAGTGACTTTTGCTGATCACCCGATGCCTAATAAGCGAACAATGAAAGTTCTTGATAGATTATTGGCCGATTCGCGAGCAAACAGGAACTTTATCGGTCCTTTTTACACGGCTGAGGAAGTGATTAAATCATTAAGGTCTTAACATCTATACCGTATGCAGATCGAACTCCATAAAGACTTTAAAAAGAAGTACAAGAAATTACAGATTAAGATTCAGAATAAGTTTGACGAACGATTACGGACATTCATTATTGATTCATTTGCCCCGGAGTTGAGTAATCACGGGCTTCATGGGAAATACATAGGATGTCGGAGTATCAATGTGACGGGCGACTTGCGAGCAGTGTATGAAGTTAGAGAGAATGGGGTTCGTTTCTTGGATATAGACAGTCACAGCAACCTATATTAATTATCAAATCAAATTATCAACATGAAAACAAATTTTCAAAAAGGTTATGTCGTTCCACTGGTGATTGCAATCGTTGTTTTGGCGATTGCGGGTGGCGTGTATTTCTTTCAGAAGCCAATGAAAATAGGAGGGAAAGATTCACGTGGATGTTATCCGTCAGCAGGCGAAATCTGGAGTGAAGGCCTTCAAAAGTGTGAGAGACAATTCGGTGATGGGAGTATTCCAGTGTCTACAAGCTCTGCCGTAGTTGGCGGCGACCGTGACTCTCATGGATGTATCGGATCTGCTGGATATTTGTGGAGTGAACAAAAGCAGCAGTGTGTGAGACCTTGGGAAGAGAATGCAAGTTCGACTAATGATACGGCTTCTTGCACAAAGGATGCAAAAATGTGTCCAGACGGTTCGACTGTGAGTAGGGTCGCTCCATCTTGTGCATTTAGGGCATGTCCGACTTCTACAACGTCTAAAACTTCATTAAAGAATTATACAGGTAATGGATTTAGTGTTGATTATTCTAGAGATTGGACTATGTCAACGCTAGATAGTAAACCGTATTTTACCGCGATTGTTTTTAATGACAACACAAATAAAAGATCGTCCGTACTGTTCTCAAATGATCAGAGTGAAGTAAGTTCTATTTTGAAGGATGGACCAGTTGTCGGTGGAGTTGACTCAGATAAAACGAAGAAATCTGAATTTAACGAGCGCGGTCTACGTGTTGTCAGATGGGATTACCTTTTTGTAGGTGACGCTGGCTCCGGCACAACAAATAAGTCAGTCTGGGTTGTGCTTAAGAGTTGTAATATTGACATGGTATATGTGATAGATAACCCTATACTTTTTAATAGTTTTGCATTGATTGATGCAAATGGAAATAAGTCTGGCTCGTCTAAGTTTAGTTTATGCTCAATTTAACCGCATTATTCATTCAATTATTCAATTTATAAAACCCCCATGCAAACACCAATAAAAAAGCAAAATGATCCTACACAGTTCGACCTAGTGCGACTCACATTGGCATCTCCTGACAAGATCCTCGAGTGGTCATATGGAGAAGTCACGAAGCCTGAGACGATCAACTACCGCACACAGCGCAGTGAGAAATCAGGTCTCTTCGACGAACGCATCTTTGGACCAGACCGCGACTTCGAATGTTATTGTGGAAAATACCGCGGTATCAGATACAAAGGTATCGTCTGTGAGAAATGCGGAGTGGAGATCACTCGCTCCATAGTTCGCCGTGATCGCATGGGTCACATCGAGCTAGCTACACCAGTTTCTCATATCTGGTTCCTACGCAGCGTTCCTTCTCGTATCGGACTCATTCTAGGCATGACGACATCTGATCTCGAGAAGGTAGTCTACTTCGCTGGTTACATCGTCACCAAAGTTCATGAAGCCGAGAAAGCTCAATTCCTCAAGGATTTGGATAGTGAATTCAAGAGTAAGGTGAAGAGTGCACAGGATGATAAGACCAAGGAAGCATTGAAAGAACTAGTCTTGAATGCACGAAGAGAGATCGAGAGCCTGAATGCTGGGTTTGTCATGGATGAAGCAACTTATCACAAATACGCCGTGAAATATGGTTCACTATTTGAAGCTGGTATCGGTGCAGAAGTCGTCTATGAACTATTGAAGAAGATCGACCTCGCCAAACTCCAGACAGAGCTAGAAAAGGAATATGATGTTGCTAGCTCCGCTGACAGCGACAAGCTCGCAAAGAGGCTTTCCCTCGTGAAGCAGATGATCAAAGCCAAGGTCCGTCCAGAATGGATGTTCTTGGTCCGTATCCCAGTCATCCCACCAGGTATCCGACCTATGGTTGCATTGGATGGTGGTCGTTATGCTACATCAGATGTGAACGATCTCTATCGTCGTGTCATCAACCGCAACAACCGCCTATTGAAACTAAAGGAGATCAATGCTCCAGAAGTTATTTTGAGAAATGAAAAAAGAATATTGCAGGAGGCAGTAGACGCTCTCATAGACAACTCTATCCGTCACAGTTCATCCGCTGGTGCGGCTGCTATCGCCGCCCAGAAGAGAGCACTCAAGTCACTCTCAGATAGTTTGAAATCAAAGAGAGGTCTCTTCCGTCAGAACCTCCTCGGAAAGCGCGTCGACTATTCAGGTCGATCCGTGATCGTCGTTGGTCCAGAATTGAAGATAGATGAGTGTGGTCTGCCAAAGCATATGGCACTAGAACTATTCCGTCCATTTGTCATTGGAGGACTACTCAAGAAAGAGTTGGCATATAACATACGCGGGGCAAACAGATTTATCGATGATGATGCCAAGGAAGTTTGGGAGATATTGGAAGAAGTCATCAAAGGCAAATATGTATTGTTAAACCGTGCACCTACTCTACACAGACTCGGTATCCAAGCTTTCAAACCGGTTTTGATCGAGGGTAATGCTATCCATGTTCACCCACTAGTATGTACAGCCTTTAATGCTGACTTTGACGGTGACCAGATGGCAGTCCATGTCCCACTCTCTGATGAAGCACAGATGGAAGCTCGAGAGATCATGGCGGCTGACAAGAACATATTGAAACCAGGTAACAATGATCCTACAGTCGTCGCAAAGATGTTGGATATCGTCCTTGGCTGTTTCTGGGTGACGAAAATAAAAGAAAAGTCGATCCGCCAGCCGGCGGACGAAAGTCGAAAGTCAAGCGCAGGAGGACTTTCAGACTTTAAGGACTTTAAGACTGATCTAAAATACTTCGAGTCCCCACAAGCTGCAGAGTTGGCGTACAATTTTGATGATATCGACCTTCGTGAGTTGGTCCGCGTGATCGCACCAAAGACCATGAAATATGCTGCGCTCCAGGAGCAGATGTTCGAGACAACTGTTGGTCGTATATTGTTTAACAACATGCTTCCAGAAGACTATCCATTCATCAATGAAGAGATTGGGCGCAAGCGTATCGCCGCTATCATCGATGACATGATCACATTGCACGGCGCAGTGAATGTCGCACCTATCTTGGACAAGATAAAAACATTTGGATTTAGCTATGCTACATTTTCAGGAACTACATGGGGTATCGATGACATCATGGTTCCAGCAGCCAAGGGCGAGATAGTTGCACGAGGCAAGCGTTCAGCTGATATCGTTTCCAAGCAATTTGACGAAGGACTCCTCACAGAGGAAGAGCGCATCAGGAAACATATCGAGATTTGGCAGAAAGCCAAGGGTGAGGTTGAGAAAGCTATTCCCGCATCTCTCGACAAGATGGGTTCCGTTTATGACATGATCACATCAGGTGCTCGCGGATCCCTATCACAGATCACACAGATGGCAGGTATGAAAGGTCTCATCTCATCAGTTTCTGGAGAGACGATCGAGTTTCCTATTCTATCCTGTGCGAAGGAAGGTTTGACTCCTATCGAATACTTCATCACTACTCACGGTTCTCGTAAAGGTCTCACAGATACGGCTCTAAACACTGCCAAAGCTGGATATCTAACTCGTAAGTTGTTCGTGGTTGCTCAGGACGTCGTTGTCTCAGAGGAAGACTGTGGAACCAAGGACAGCATCGTCATTCACAAGCAGACAGCCTCTGGTATGAATATCCCTCTATCAAAGAACATCCGAGGTCGTATCATTGCTCAAGACATTAAAACAGCAGACGATGTAGTTCTATTTAAAAAAGGACACCTGCTTTCCAAGGCCGATGCTTCGAAAGTCGAGGAGGCTGGTATAACTGATGTTCATGTTCGATCTCCTCTATCATGTAAAACTGTTCGTGGAGTATGTTCGATGTGTTATGGACTCGACCTAGGAAAGAACTCTCTCATCGCACTAGGTGAAGCTGTAGGAACGGTCGCTGCCCAAGCTATCGGAGAACCTGGAACTCAGCTCACGATGCGTACATTCCACCAGGGAGGTGCAGCAGGACTAGGTGGTGACATCACACAAGGTTTGCCTCGCGTCGAGGAAGTCTTTGAGAAGCGACGACCTAAGAATCCAGCCGTAGTTGCTACAGTAGATGGAGTCGTTACAGGATTCAAAGATATGGGTAAGGAAAAGGCGATCTATGTTATTCCAGATATTGAGGACAAGGCCAAGGGTTCCGCAAAGAAAGGTTCTGAAGTTGAGTATCTATTCCCATATCGTCGTGCTACTACAGTGAGAGTTGGGGATCGAGTCACGAAAGGACAGCTCTTAACGGACGGATCTGCCGATATCGATGAGGTCTTCGAATACGGTGGTGAAGAGAAAGCAAAGGATTATGTCATCACCGAAGTTGGAAAGATCTATGAGCTGCAGGGTGAGACTGTGTCACGAAAGCACATCGAGCTCATCGTGAAGCAGATGTTCAGTCGACGCCGCGTCTTGGAAGGTGGTAATACGAACCTTACGGATGGCATGGTTGTCGATGATATACAGCTCGGCGAAGAGAATGCAGCTGCTAAGGAAGCTGGAGGTGAGCCTGCGAAGGTTGAGAAGCTGGTGATGGGTATCACAGAGACTTCTCTAACCCGTAAGAGTTTCTTGTCAGCTGCTTCGTTCCAGCATACTACACGCGTCCTTATCGCTAATGCCGTCCGTGGTGCTGATGATGATCTCACAGGTCTAATGGAAAATGTCATCATCGGACGCCTCGTTCCAGCTGGTACAGGCTTCGAAGGATCTCCGAAGAAAGCGATGATCGATGCTATGTCAGCAAAGAGGGATGCCGCGTTGGGGGAGGTGTAATAATTGACCTAATTTCTAATTGGTCTAATTAACCCAAGAATTGGTCAAACAATATTATCCAAGATCAAGTAACCAGATAGCGTCGATTGGTTATAACCAGAAAGCCTCGTGTTTACGGGGTTTTCTGGTATTAGATATTCTATTGATGGCAGGTCATAATACATTTTACAGTCTCTAGTTATTGCCACAAATCTCAATCGTAGTATATTCGCTTCGCTCATATATCGTCTTCACTCGGGTTTCGTGCAAGCGAGGCTTCCACAAACCCTCGTTTGACGCTATAATTCACCTATATTAGTCACAACCAGTTCGTCTCTGAGGTTGTGATGACTTAGTGAGGTAAAGAAAACTAGCCACCTGCAGGCAGTATTTTTTGTATGGGATTAATAATTAATATTTTAACTACAAATTTATGAAAAAAAAGAAATCAGGTAAGAGTAACGAGAATTCAACTAGTAAGAAGGATTTAGTTATTGCAAAAAATAAAACTGCTGACAAGAGTGACAAAATCATCATTTATACTGATGATAAAGGAAATACAGAGTTGAGGGCGGATGTTGAGGGAGAAACTATATGGGCAACCCAGTTACAGATCGCTCAATTATTTGATGTTAATGTTCGTACTGTTAACGAGCATCTTAATAACATATATATAACAAATGAGTTAAAAACAGACTCAACTATCCGGAAATTCCGGATAGTTCAAAGTGAAGGGGGTCGTAAGATCAGTCGCATCACAAATGTGTACAATCTTGACGCGATAATTGCAGTTGGTTATAGAGTTAATTCTAAAATGGCTACCCAGTTTCGTATTTGGGCAACAAGTGTATTGCGAGACTACGTTGTCAGTGGTTATAGCCTAAATAGATCAGTAGTTGCCAAATCGCCTGAAAAGATTGAAGGTCTACAAGAAGCTATTGCTCTTATAGAATCAACTGACAATCCGGGTAAGTTAAAAGGCAAGATCATAGTCAAATTGACGAAGAACTTGGAAGCAGATTAGTTATACTCAGTTATCCGGAATTTCCGGATAACTGTCAGAAACGGCAACTTGTTCCATTTTGAAACAAGTTCAGAGTTCAGTATGTGCAAATTTTGCACATACTGTCAAAGAATATTTGACAGTTGCTTTTGAAAGCAATGTGCAAGTTATGCACATTGCACCACCCTTTATACTTTGCCTTCAATACCCTATACTACACACATGTCACGAACCACTGTCGAAGAGATCAAAGCTCGCATACCCATAGAAGACCTCATCGGTTCCTATGTGAAGATCGACCGTGCAGGGAAGTCATACAAAGCCAAGTGCCCATTTCACAACGAGAAGTCGGCGTCATTTTTCATATCACCGGAGAGAGGCGGGTATTACTGTTTTGGGTGTAATTCGAAAGGGGACATATTTAACTTTGTCGAGCAGTTCGAAGGACTCGATTTCAAGGGCGCACTCAAAGTGCTCGCTGAAAGAGCGGGCGTGCCTCTGGTAGTGAATCAGAAAGACGAGAGCGAGAGGGACCAATTGTTCCGCATCATGGAGGACGCGGCAAAATTCTTTGAAGACCAATATGCCCGTTCGAAGGATGCACAAGAGTATGTGAAGGGTCGTGGCATAAAGCCAGAAACGAAAGAAGCATTTCGCATAGGTTGGGCGCCAGAGGGTTGGACACATCTATTTGAATACCTGAAGAAAAAGGGATGGGGTCAGGTAGTGATTGAAAAGGCGGGGCTCATAAAGAAGAAAGATAGGAATGTGGAGGAAGTTGCCCCGAAACGTACGCTGTCTTCGCCTGCTGGCGAAGCAACTCGTTCTTCCTCGTCTTCACTCGGTCCGAAAGCCATTTCTGGTCAACTTTCTCCACATTCTCTCGCAGCATCCTACTATGACCGATTCCGAGGTCGCGTGATGTTTCCTATCTCTGACTCCAGTGGGCGTATAGTCGCATTCACGGGTCGCATATTGAAGGAGGACGAGAGGTCAGCAAAGTATCTAAACAGCCCAGATACATTGCTATATGACAAGTCATCTATATTGTTCGGACTGGACAAGGCGAAGACTTCTATTCGCACGATGAATTATTCCATCATGGTCGAAGGTCAGATGGATCTCATCATGTCATATCAGGCAGGGGTAAAGAATATCGTGGCTGCATCAGGTACAGCTCTGTCAGATGAGTCGGTAAATAAAGCGGGTGCAGTGAACAATCTCGGACTCATCCGTCGTCTATCTCCAAATGTGGTGATAGCTTTCGACTCTGATAACGCTGGTCGTAAAGCCGCATTTCGAGCAGCAGGCATAGCACTCTCACTCGGTATGGATGTGAAGATGGCAGACATCGTTGGTGGCAAGGATCCAGCAGACTTGGTGAAGGAAAATCCAGAAATATGGAAAGAGATATTGCGTACCACTAAACCCGTTGTTGAATTTGAATTGATGAATGTACTCCGAGATGAAAAGGACCCACGCAAGATCCCACGAATGCTGCGTGAGAGAGTGTTTCCATTGCTCGCGAGTATCGATAGTCGAACAGATCAGGACTATTTTGTAAAGATGATCGCTGACAAGGCGAATATTGACGCAGGTGCTATATGGGATGATCTGCGTGCAGTTAGGAAAAAGATGGAAACGGAAGCTTTGGCACCGACTGCTACTAGTGCCAGCCTTACAAAAGGCTCAACAAATAATTCTAGTGTCTCGGCAGGAAGCAATCTACATGCATCTGCAACTTCTGTGCAGTCTGATGCGTATACATACAAGCAGAAACATAATGATCTGGTGGAACGCCGTATGTTCGGCCTACTACATTTGATCAAGAAGCAGGATGAGAAGAAATATTCCGAATATCTAGCCGAGGTAGAGAAGACAGCGGGGGAGTCATACGCTGGTCGGGCTCTGAGGGTGTCAGATCAGATAGGTGATATGTCATTCGAAGCTGAGGCGATGTATGGTAGCGATGTGGCAAAATGGGACATACATATGAAGGAACTGATATCTAATTTTGGTCTAGATATCGTCAATGAAGAATTGATAGATGCGATGCAGGAACTCCGAGTTGCAGAAAAGGCTGGTGATGCGACACGCTTAGCAGAACTCGCCAAGAAATGCCACGCATTGTCTATCAGGAAGGCGGAGGTGGGGAAGAAAGTTAGGGGGTAACACTTGCCAATTATTCATTATTACTATACAATAGCTCCAAGTTAACCAACACATCTCTACATGCGCAAAAACAAAAAAACTCCGCCAGCTGGCGGATTCAGAGCCCGCCACAGTTCGAAGCGTCCAACAAAAAGGGCGTCTTTTCGAGTAAAAACAACATCTAGAAAAACTACCAAGAGTTCTAGTAGTGGATCGAAGGGTTCTGCCAGAAATACCACCCAGAAGCCCGCTGTCAGCAAGGCTCGTGAATTTGAGACGAAAGCAAATAAACTCATACAAAAAGGCAAGGATCGTGGATTCGTCACTTATGATGAGATATTGAAGGAATTTCCACAGATCGAGAATGACGTCCTGTTTCTAGATGAGCTGTATACAAAGTTTACTACAGCAAATGTGGATGTTTTGGAAGGTGGGGGACTTCTCGAAGTTGAGGATCTGAGTCACAAGAAGCCAGTTTCGCATCTCTCTAGGAATCCTGATTCTGCATATGACTCTATCCAGATGTATCTAAAGGAGATCGGTCAGTATCCGCTCATCAACGCCAGTATGGAAAAGGAGTTGGCCAAGCGTATCCAGGCAGGTGACAAAGAGGCCGTTGGTTTGCTAGCAAAAGCCAACCTCCGTCTCGTCGTTTCCATCGCCAAGAAATATGTCGGTCGTTCTCCTGATCTCACATTACTCGACCTCATCCAAGAAGGCAACCTCGGCCTATTCAGAGCTGTTGATAAGTTCGACTGGACGAAAGGGTACAAGTTTTCAACTTATGCTACATGGTGGATCCGTCAGGCGATAACTCGTGCACTCGCTGATCAGTCTAGAACGATACGCGTGCCAGTGCACATGGTGGAAACCATCGCCAAGTACAAACAAGTTGTTCGCAGACTCTCTCATGACCTAGGTCGTGAACCATTGCCAGATGAGATCGCTATGGAGATGGGTATGGATGTCGAGAAGATCTACCAGATAGAAAAGATCGAACAAGAAGTCGTTTCTCTCGAAAAGCCAGTCGGTGATGATGGTGATGACAAGTCTACACTCCAGGACTTTATCGCTGACGACAAGATCCTTTCTCCAGATCAGGAGTCTTCACGACGCATCTTGCGTGATCAGGTAAATATGATATTAAATGACCTTTCGGAAAAAGAGCGCAAGATCCTAGAGATGCGCCACGGTTTGAATGATGGTATCACTCACACTCTCGAGGAAGTAGGTCGCGAATTTGGCGTTACTCGCGAACGCATCCGTCAGATCGAGGCAAAGGCACACGAAAAGATCCGCCAACATGACAAGATAAATAGGCTCAAGAACTATTAAATCAACATGACATTGGATACTATCATCAATCCAGATACGATGTTCTACATATTGGTATTGTTTGTCTTCGTCGGCTACTGGCTTTTTACATTTACGGTTGTCTATCACTTGATCAGGTTCGGTATAGGGACGGCACCGAAGAGGTTGGCTTCGATATACCTATTTGGTTCGGTGGCATTCTTTTGTGTGGTTTTTCTATTTTTTGCTTCTGTCAATATGACGGCTCTCAAGAGCAACATTATCACCTTAGTAGGTAGTATAAATAAATAAACATGGCATCTATCCTCGCAATTCTCAATGACTCGAAGAATTCATTTGAAGGGATGGAACCGGGTGAAAAAGTATTGCTCCTAACGAGGCGTCATCCATTTTTCATCATCGTGAAGACGATATTCATCGCGATCCTAGTAGTTTTGCCACTCATCATTGCGACAGTTTTCAGTTCATTTCTATCATCATACGACCTCATTGGGGTGGCACTCCTTGTTTACAGTCTGTGGTGTCTACTGTTATGGCAGGTACTATTTTATTCGGTCACTATGTATATATTGGATGTATGGGTCGTGACTGACAAGAGGATTATAGACAGTACACAGCACGGATTTTTCAATAGGTCTGTATCAGAACTCCACCTATCTCGAGTTCAGGATATTTCGGTGAAGGTTGATGGTTTGTTCCAGTCTATATTGAAATTTGGCGATCTAGTAGTACAGACCGCTGGTACGGAAAATAAGTTTGATTTCCGTCAGATACCCAACCCGAACGAAGTGAGGAATCAGATCATGAGTCATATTTCGGAGAATGTGGTGCCGGTGACTGAATCTTCACCCATTACAGCTTAATAGAATATATTCCGCTCGGTGTACAGATTGATTTACGACTTATTTCTGTCATACTTGGTGTATATGATAGAAGAAGTTGATAAAAATATTGGAGAGCTTTCTATTGAATATATGAAATTATTTGCATAAATCGGAAACCCCACACAGTGTGGGGTTTCCTCGGGTGCCGTTTGGCAATTTGTAAGACTATTATAACAGAAATTTAACTCAATGCAAGTTTCATTCGAACAACTATATACGTCCCTTAACTCCGCCCAGAAAAAGGCAGTGGACACTATAGAAGGTCCTGTCATGGTCATAGCTGGTCCAGGGACGGGCAAGACGACCATCCTGACGCTGCGCATCGCGAACATATTGAAACTGACGGATACACCTGCAAATGGCATTCTGGCTATCACATATACAGATGCTGGGGTGAAAGCGATGAGAACGAAATTGCAGGGAATCATCGGTGACCGAGCACATGATGTTCGCATCCACACATTCCACAGTTTCGCATCGTCAATAATATCTGAATATCAAGATCACTTTTTACATTTGAATGAGGTGAAGCAGATGACGGATATAGAGCAGGAATCATTGATCAGAAAGATAATAGAAGACCAGAAATTTGTAGATTTGCGACCAGCTGGTAAACCGGATGTATATGTTTCGGGGATTATCCGTGGTATAGATGAGGCAAAACGAGAGGCGATGACACCAGAGATGGTTAGAGCTTTTGCACGGTCAGAAATCGAGCGTATTCAAACAGATGAGGAGTCCATATCGACTCGGGGCGCTACCAAAGGTCAGTTGAAAGCTGACGCAAAGGAGCAGATCGAAAAACTCGAAAGGACGCTACTTTTTGCGGATATTTATGATGCATACGAGTCAGGTAAGCGCGAAGCGAAGAGAATGGATTTCAATGACCTTATAATTGAACTTCTATTGGCTTTGCGAGAAGACGAGTTGCTCCTGCGACTGATCCAAGAGAGATATCTGTACATCCATGTCGACGAACATCAGGATACCAATGATGCACAGAACTTCATTCTATCTATCATCGCAGAATTCTTCGACACACCAAATGTATTTATCGTCGGAGATGAGAAACAAGCCATCTACAGATTCCAAGGTGCGTCTGTAGAGAATTTCCTTAAACTTCAAAAGAAATGGCCAAATATGGAGGTGATAAAGTTGGACCAAAACTATCGTTCTCATCAGAGTATTCTGGATGGCAGTTTCAGTATGATCGAAAAGAATTATGAGGAAGATGAACATCGAGATCTGCGTGTCAGATTGAGATCTGGAAGTAAGGAGAGAGCTGAACCGATCGAGATCATTACTGGTGAGAATACGACGGCTATTGAATTTCAATTAATTGAAAGATTGAGACGATTGATGGCGACTGGAGACGAGAGTGATGATGTGTTGGGTAGTGATACTATGCATCTCAATGGTGAACGCCCGATTGGCAGTCATGCAAATCCATCGACGGCGAATAATAGACCAACAGTTGCAATAATAGTAAGGCGAAATCGTGACCTAGACCGCATTATCAGATTGTGTGAATTTCATGGCATAAAGATTTCTTCAGAGAGGAGTATAGATATATTCAATCATCCTGTTGGTAAGATATTTTTCGACTTACTACAGTACATCGTTGATCCGACAAGGGTAGACCTCGTCGCTAACACCATCATTGTCGGCATGTGGGGACTCGACTTTGCTACGGGGACGGAGATAGTGAAGAAGCTTCGCAGTGGCACATTCGACGAATTTGATACGAAGATACCAGGACTCTCTAGTATCAGGGCGGCACTATTGTCACATGGTCCCATCGCATTCATCGTGCATGCGGGAGAAAGGTCTGGATATACGAAGGTTATCGATCGTGACCCCATCTATATAAATGTTTGGAGAGGTATAGTGTCATTGGCAGAATCATTGGCTCGAGATGGAGGGATCTCTGATCCAGCGGAACTCATTACAAGATTGCTTGCATATCGCACATCTGCGGAAACTCGCACGGTAAAGGTTTCTGTCGGAGCGCCTGATCTACCTATCCAAGCTATGACCGCACATGGTAGTAAAGGTCTCGAGTTCGACTATGTCTTCATACCGTATGCGACTGAGGAAGCGTGGATAGGGAGACCGAAGGGGGCTTCGTTCGTATTGCCAAAAAAGAGGACGACAGAGTCAGAGGTTAAGGATGTCCGACGACTATTCTATGTTGCTCTGACACGCGCTAGGAAACACGCTGTCGTTATGACTTCATTAGAAGAGTCTGATGGTAAGACTTTGACGCCTCTACGATTTATCGATGAATTGGATGAAAAACATATAAAGAAGGTCACTTTGGATCGCCTTGGTGCGGAGAAGTTGTATGAGAAGGAAACATCAACCATCGAAGGTGTAGAAGGTGGGCAGATGACCATCTCCGTTGGTGAGAATAAGTCTTTTAGAAGAGACTCGAAATCTGATGGTGCTGAATCAATAGTAGACGAAAGGGTAAAACAAAGGAAGATCGTTGATGAAAAGATACTGGACATTGCGAAGAATTCATTGACCAAGAAAGGTCTTTCTGTGACTTCGCTAAATCATTTCTTGAAATGCCCAAATCAGTTCATCTATCAGAGTATACTGAAGATGCCTCAAGCACCTTCTGTTGCTGCGGAAAAGGGTACTGCGATGCACGAGGCACTGTCTAGGGTGTGGACGGCTGTCGCGAGTTCGAGCAAGGTCGTTGAAGATATATCAGAGATACAAAAGATCATGGATGATAGTGTGAGTGCGTATTTTAGTAAATCACTTTTGTCGGCTAGAGAAAAGGTGCTAGCAAAGAGTGAACTTGCTGAAGATATGCCCGCCGTTGCTAGAGCCCTCTCTACGCATTTCTCACTGAAAGACGAGAAAAGTACGGTGTTGACTGAGAGTTGGGTGGAATCAATACAGAGATTTAAGATTTACGATTTAGGATTTATGAAATGGGCGATTGGGGATACGGAGTCGAGTGAAAAGATCATCAGTATTCCTATTCACGGGAAACTGGATGCAATATTAGATAATGGGCATGAAGTAACTGTGTTTGATTATAAAACCAAATTGGCGATGTCAGAAAATGCTATAAAGGGTGAAACGAAAAATTCTGATGGTAATTATTTCCGTCAGCTAGTCTTTTACAAGATCTTGGTTGGTGATGATAAGAGGTGGAAAGGTAGGCGGATACATCCTGCTCTAGTATTCGTCTCACCAGACGCGAAAGGTAGATGCCCGACTGTTTCATTGCCGATAACCGAACAGGACGAAAAGTCTGTCATAGACAATATTCGATCACTCGTAGATGCAGTTTGGAGTGGGGAAATAGTGAAGTCGTTCTGCGATGATCCAAAATGTGAGTGGTGTGGATTGAGAAGGGTATAACTACTTCTCACCCTGTATCGTAGCGATGAGTCCTAAGATCATCTCTTTTGGCATGGCACCGTTCATAGAAATGGTTTTCTTATCATCTGTTATGAAGAATAGTTGAGCAGGGATCCTGTATGTGACGATCGCGTTGTCTATGTAGTCTGTGACGGCTTTACCTGCTGGTTTACTCAACACAAAGAAGCTCGCTGGTGTTCCTGATACTCCAGCATTTACCCCACCCAGATATTGTTTTTCGACTGCATCTCTAGATTGGCCAGATGATAGGCATTCATTGAACTTCTTTTCATCTATACCGACGGCTTTGGCAATGATAGGTAATTGAGTTTGATCTAGACCGTTCGGCGTCGCACCTGTGACTGATGGAGTCGTCTCGTAGAGTTTCTTTTCAAAAGCCCAAAACTTTTCATTACCACCTACACTAGCGGCACATTCTAGTGCTTGTGATTCGTGGTTTGCATTTTTGTGTAATATATTTCCATTTGCATCGGGCTTGTCCAATGGGAAATTTCTGTATACCCATGCGACATCTCCAGTAGGACCGTATTTTGCTATTACATCCTCCATCGTTGGATTGAAAGTTTTGCAATATGGGCAAGAAGGATCTGAGTATTCTACTACTCGGATAGGTGCATTGGGATTGCCGAGGATATGATCTGTTGCAATGATAGGTGAGAGGTTGACTGTGATCGCCTGTGCAGCAGGTTGCTCAGCGACTGGTGCTACTGTTGATACAGGACTCTTTACATATATAATGGCGATCGCGACTATGGCTGCGGCGATGACGATGGCGGCAGGGATAGTGAGTACATTTGTTTGTTTTGTTTCCATGGGTACATTTTACATTAGAGATGACAAACATGAAAGGGTGCTCAACGAAATGCTCAACGAAAACATCCGAATTTGAAACATCAACATTACTAGAACGGCAGTGTATATGTCATCGTCGCTGACTGTGGAACCTCCCACTCGGTCGTATCGAGTTTGATCTCTTTTATGTTACCAAAATCGCTAAATTTCAAGTGACCATTCGTTATGGCAAAGTCGTAGAGATCTTTCGTGAGTCGGACATCCTCGATACAATATTTGATGATCTTGTCTATTTCACCATTCTTCCACCACTCTACAGCATCCAGACCGTTGCCAGATTTGTTCTTTCCGAGAGTTGTTTTACCAACACTGTCCAATTTAAGTCGTCGGCCTAGTACATTTTGAACTTCTCGCATCAGATCTAAACTCTTTATTTTCGTAAGGTCACCAGAATAATATTTATTTAAAATGGGTATATCAAAATGGTCCCCATTCCAACTCACGAGCATATCTGCACGCTCTATGATAGGCCATAATTTCTTTAGGTCTCCTTCGAGAAAGCTGGAGTAACTATCGTCCGATGAGTCGTGAATGCAAACTACGGATATATCTAGGTCAGTCGGATTATTGGAACCGACATCCTGGAATAGATTTTTCGTTTCGATATCAAAGGTGATTTTGCGCATGATAGAAAATGTAAAATGAAAAATCAAAATGGAAAATGTTTCTCAACATATTACTTAAGCAATTACAATTAGAGTTATATTATAAGCTCCCAGTGTCGATATCCTCCTCGTTACCACTCTTCAAATCTTTGACCCTCAATTTACCCGTCTTTACCTCCTCATCACCGATGCAGATCACTTTGAGTATTCCACGCTTGTCTGCATTACCTATCTGGTCACCGAGCTTCTTGCCTGATAGATCAACAGAAACACGAGTACTTTTTGCGCGAAGTCCTTGGGCAACATCCAATGAATATGCAATGTTTTGCTCACCGACGACACAGATAGCGATGTCTGCTGGTGCACTTGTTGCGGGCAATGTTTTGTAAGTTTCCATGATATCTCGCGCTATAACATCGCCAGCTCCAAACCCAACTCCAGATACCTTTTCATTACCAAAAAGGGCTAGTAGGTCATCATAACGACCACCACCGAATACAGATCGTCTGTTAGCCGGATTTAGGTCAAATACTTCAAACACAACACCAGTGTAGTAGTCAAACCCACGCATCAGAGTCTGGTCGAAACGGACATTGGTAATGCCGAGTTTTTCTAGACCGGCTATAGTTTCGCGGACCTCCTTGAGACCGACATGCTCTTCCTTTGTTTGTGGTAGATGGCTGGTAAACTCTTCGAAGTTCTTGGAATTGAGAACGGTGAGGAAACTATCGAACACTGACTCAAACTTGGCAGCATCCTGTATCGTCGGCTTTATGATATCCATGAGAGCAACAGTGAAGTCATCAGGTTTCATCTTGTCTTTCTTGTCTATCAATTTGGAAACCTTTTGCGCAGTCGCCTCATCCAAGCCAAATACATCGCGTGTGATGTAGTTCATCAGCTTGCGGTTGTTGATGCGAATCTCAAAATCAGTGTCCTTGAGACCGTATGCTCGCATGATGTCGTACGCGATACTGATAAGCTCGATCTCTGCGTTTATCGAGTTCACACCGAAGATGTCGACATTTAGCTGCCAATGTTCGCGTACGCGACCTCTCTGAGGTTGCTCATAGCGGAATAGATTTGGGATGGAATACCAACGGAGGGGGAAAGTCAGCTCACGTTTTTTTGCTGCGACCATACGCGCAACTGTCGGTGTCATCTCTGGGCGCAGTGTCACCTCGCGGTCACCTCTGTCTATGAAAGTATATGTCTGTTCATTGACCATCTCTTCACCGCTCTTGGCGCGATAGAGTTCAGCTGGCTCTAGAACAGATGCGCCATATTCTTCATAACCATACTTTTCTGCAACACTTCTCCAGATGCTAAATATACTCTTTTCCACTGCCATATCTGCAGGGAAGAAGTCCCTCACACCTTTGTAGGCTTCGGTATTTAGTTTTTTGGATTTATCGGACATGGGGAAAGTATAGCAGGAAGTTGGGAAAGCGGGAAGTTATGTTAGCATTCAAATATGCTTCAAATCATAGACAAACTGGTCGGTGAGACTCCACTCGAAGCTTTGGAGAGGTTTCGTTTGGGGAAAATCCAGGCAGAAAAGAATGGAAATGATACTAATAGTGGTGCGTCGATTTTAGGTACGCATTCATGGAAAGGTGTGCCACTGACTTATGCAGGCCGACTGGACCCGATGGCGGAAGGGAAGTTACTTATCCTGATTGGTGAAGAGTGTAAGGATAAGGAAAAGTATTTATGGCTAGATAAGGAATATGAAGTGGAGATCGTAATTGGATTGGAAACTGATACATATGATGCTTTGGGAATTGTGACGAATGAGATCGGCGCGTCAGGAATTCATTTGAAAAGCGAATCGAAGGTCAGATGGATGTCGATCGAGAGTAATGACTTGGCGATCAGTGCTGGAATAGAAACTGTCAATCAACAGTGGCTTCAAAGATATACTGGCAAATTTGTTCAACCGTACCCGCCGTATTCTTCGAAGACTGTGAATGGAAAACAGCTTCACGAGTTGGCACGGAGCGGGGAATTGCCGACGCAGGATGAAATGCCGACCAAGGAAGTGGAGATATATTTGATCGATTTGTTGTCAGGTGGGAAGATCGGTGCAGATCTATTACTGGCGAAAATATTGCAGAAAATTGATCTAGTTAAGGGTGACTTTAGGCAGGAGGAGATAAAGAAGCAGTGGGTACAAAAGTTGACTAAAAATTGGTCAACTTTGCCAGTGATGCAAAAGGGATTATTGTCTGGGGACCACACAGACACATCGGAAGAAATAGCAAATCAAATGAATCATATTGAATTCGCTTTGATCAAATTACGCGTTAAATGCTCCAGTGGTACCTATATGCGATCACTTGCACATAGAATAGGGCGCGACCTAGGAACTGGTGCGTTTGCATTGAGTATAAAGAGGACAAAAATCTGCGCAGGGTAGGCCTGCGCAAACTTACAAATCCTTCCTCCTCGCCCTAGCTCTATCTAACTCAGTTAAAAACTTCTTGCGGAGTCTGATATTTTTCGGAGTAATCTCGAGGTACTCATCATCTCGCATGAGTTCGAGACCGCGTTCGATCGACAAGATAAATGGTGGAACCAATGTGAGAGCTTCATCTTTACCAGATGAACGCATGTTAGAAAGTTGCTTACCTTTACATGGGTTTACTTCTAGGTCATCACCCTTTGATGTATCACCGATGACCATTCCTTCATAGATATCCGAAGCAGGAACGATGAATAGTCTGCCGCGGTCCTGGAGGTTCCATAATGAGAAACCGAATGACTTGCCAGAAACCATCGATGTCATAGAACCTGTTTCGCGCTTCTCGATGAGTCCGACATGGTCTCTAAAACCGATGACACGACTAGACATGATGCCTTCACCTTTCGTATCGATGGTAAATGCATTGCGATAACCTAGTAGTCCGCGAGTTGGTATCTCGAAAACCATGCGTACTTGGTTACCATGTGTTGTCATGTTGGACATGATACCCTTGCGCTTGCCGAGAGTTTCGATGATGGTTCCAGAAAATTCTTGGGGTGTATCGATGATCACTTCCTCGAAAGGCTCTAAAGTTTTTGTAATATTACCCGCGGCATCTTTTTCTTCTTTGATGATGACCTTTGGTTGAGAGACTTGGAGTTCAAAGCCTTCTCGTCTCATATTCTCGAGCAA
Source organism: uncultured bacterium (assembly GCA_903846945.1). Taxonomy (GTDB): domain Bacteria; phylum Patescibacteriota; class Minisyncoccia; order Phycocordibacterales; family PALSA-1337; genus C7867-002. The sequence goes on along the minus strand of CAINCE010000042.1, from coordinate 12,538 downwards.
GATGCCGATGTGAAGTTCACCTCGGCCAAAAACGGTAAAAAATTCATTCATGGAGAAATCAACTTTGAGCCCGACATTTGTCTCTAGTTCTCGTTCGAGTCTCTCGCGGATCTGTCTACCTGTGACGAAAGTGCCCTCTTTTCCAGCAAATGGGGAATTGTTTACGAGGAATTGTAGAGAGATGGTTGGTTCATCTACACTGATAGCTGGCAATGGCTCGGTGGCCTCGTTATCTGTGATGGTTTCGCCAATAAATATTTCTGGAACACCAGCAACGGTGACGATATCACCCGCCTCAGCTTGCGCTGTCTCGAGGCGCTTTTTTCCTTCAAATGTAAATAGTTTCGTCACTTTACCCGTAAATGATTTGCCATTGACATCCTTTACCCATATATTTTGACCATCTCTGATCGTACCAGAATAGATACGGCAAACTGCGAGACGACCGAGGAAGTTGTCATAGCCGAGGTTAAATACTTGCGCAGTGAGCGAGGGTATAGGGTTTAGGGTATAGGGTTTAGGGCCTTGTTCGGATTTCTTTGTGCTTCCTATACCCTCGACCCTAAACCCTAGACCCTTTGCATTAGCCGCAGGAACATACTCAATAATAGTATCTAATAGTGGTGTGAGATCTTTCGAATCGTCCGTGAGGGACTTCTTCGCGACACCAGTGCGACCGATAGCATAGATAGTAGGGAAGTCGATCTGAGAATCATGCGCACCCAGTTCCATGAAAAGCTCGAGGACTTCGTCGTGCACACGAGCAGGATTGGCTGCTGGCTTGTCGATCTTGTTGATGACGACGATAGGCTTCAGACCTAGTTCAAGGGATTTCTTCAAGACGAAGCGAGTCTGCGGCATAGGACCTTCCTGGGCGTCGACGACGAGTAGAACTGCATCGATGGCACGGAGCACTCGCTCAACTTCTGAACCGAAGTCAGCGTGGCCTGGGGTGTCGACTATGTTGATCTTGGTACCTTTGTAGTTAACGGATGTATTCTTTGCGTATATGGTGATACCGCGCTCCTGTTCGAGGGCATTACTGTCCATGGTACCTTCGTCACCGTGACCACATTGGGTCATGATAGCGTCGGTAAGAGTGGTCTTACCGTGGTCGACGTGTGCGATGATAGCTATGTTGCGGATTTCCATAAGATGAAAATAGAGCCGTTGGCTCGATGTATCTAGTAAAGCACAAAAAGGTAGGCGGAGTCAAGGGGGAAATAGAAGACCCCGCGTACCATAGGTTGGAACGCGGGGGAACTGAAAAGCGAATCTAACAAAAGATGCGGGGTCAGTTTACGGGAAAGCTATAGGGGCTCTGGCATGGACGCGACTCGCTAAGGAGGCACAAGCCAAGTCGAATGGGTGGAGAAGGAATTTTGGTAACTTGTCCAGATCTTTGCCCGTGACACGATCACCTGTATCCGGATCGACGTGACCGATGGAGGGAGCAGTTTTGTTCTCGACTGCCGACATTAGTGCTAAAAGTTCTTCGACACCTTCACCTCCCGTGACTTTTCCGTCAATAATAGTTATTACCATATTATTTAACTCTGTAAACTATCTGAATTGATTTGAAGCCATTCATTCAGTCCGTTACCTGAAAGAGCAGCAGTAAGGAACTGTACCACAAACCTGCCAAAGCGCAAGTTTTCTAGCCTGTGGATAACTTGTATAGGTCAGACCTATGCATAATGTAGAGACCTGGCTTATGCATGAAACCTAAACATTAATTTCCTTCATCATTCCTTCATAACTATTTTATCGAAATTTGAACCTTTTTTTATCATTCCTTCATTAATATTTTATCATTCCTTCATACTTTTTTTATCAGGATTTTATCTCGTGCGAGTACAATTGGGTGTACATGAACAGAATGAAAAAAGGACCATTTATCTTTTGGAGCATATTTGTTGCGGCTGCTATATTCCGCGTGGCACAAACATTACACATCAAGCCGCCAAATATTGGTTCGTGTGTTAAACAGGTACTAACTGGAAGTGGTGTAGTAAGTGAAGAACCAGAGATGAAAGAGTCGGGCCAATTCCTCGTCGTCATGGTTCAGTCGCTCTCGATCGCCGGTTCGTCTACCAATACATCTACCAATAAATCTGCAAGCTCATCGGCTAGTCGTTCGACCGCCTGCCCAACAGATGTTTTGATTCGCATGAAGACGAAACCATATCCTAGGTTCAATTATGACGATCAGATCATTTTCAAAGGTAAATTGTTAAAGCCGATGAACTTCTTAAATATCACTGATCCTGGACGCTCATTTGATTATGAGGGATATCTGGCAAAGAGTGACATATTTTATGAAATGAAAAGTGCGATGGTTTCAAAGCAAGCAGCTATCGAGGTCGACGCTACCGCTCGCACTCCTCATGGTGATCCGGATTTGATTGAAAGTGATGGAGATGTGAGCTATCTTAGTTCAATTACTGATGAGAATAAAGGATTGGTCACTGGAGCAATTATGGGGGAAGATGATCATTCGAGTCTGCAAGGGTCCATCCATATAGTCAACAGTAAAATCAAATGGCTCTCAAACCAGATCACTGCAAAGCTATTCCAAATTAAGAGACATTTTGTAACCAATCTACAGAAAACACTAGGTGAACCACATGCCGCATTAGCTTCTGGACTAGTCGTGGGAGAGAAGGCTGCACTCGGCAATGAACTATTGGCTGACTTTAGAACTGTTGGACTCATCCATATCGTCGTGCTCTCAGGTTACAATATCACCATAGTCGGTGACGCGATGCGTCGAATGCTCGTGTTCCTGCCTAGGATGTGGGGCATCTCGATAGGTGGAATAGGTATCGCACTATTCGGAATATTGGTCGGAGGTGGTGCAACAGTTGTCCGATCCTGCTTTATGGCTGGGATCGCTCTATCTGCCGACATCATCCGTCGTGATTATGATGTGTCTCGCGCACTCATCTTTGCTGGGCTCATCATGCTGATCCAGAGTCCGATGATCTTGCTTCATGATCCTTCATTCCAATTGTCATTCCTCGCGACGATGGGACTCATCTTGCTGGCATCACCTATAGAAAAACGCCTGCAGTTTATACCTGACAAATTTGGCATGCGTGGAATCGTATCCGCGACAATAGCGACGCAGATATTCGTCTCGCCATATATCCTCTATATGATGGGAAATTTGTCTATAATCGGAATGGTAGTAAATATCCTCGTCCTGCCATTCATACCCGTAACAATGTTGTTTGTGTTTCTAACAGGTGCTGTGGGGATGATTTCTCTACCAGTTGCGCAAGTATTTGCTTGGGGGACACACCTCTTGCTCTCATATGAGCTATTTATGGTCGAAAACTTTGCAAAATTTCCATTTGCATCGGTGCATCTACCAGCATTCTCAAAGTGGTGGGTTGTGGGGTTCTACGTAGTCTTCACGGTCATTTACCTGCTTGTGAATAGTTATTTTCGATCACATCCCAATCAAGATTAACGAAGAAATCTTCGACATATGCCTTTTTTCCAGACGGTTGGTAGTCAGCGACATATGAGTGTTCCCACATATCGAGTGCCAGAACGAGAGTGCAATCTTGGAGTTGTCCCATGTGTTGTTCGTCTACCCACGCATTCAGTAGACGACTGTCTTTGCGGTCATAGTAGAGCATCGCCCAACCTATGCCACGAGTCATCGCTATGGTCCTGAATTCGGCTAGCCACATGTCGAATGATCCCCATGTTTCAGTGATCATCGTCATTAGAGGACTGCGGTCGATCGGTGGCTTTGCACCTCCTTCAAAAGCCGCAAAATATGTTTCGTGGTTGCGCATGCCGTTGTATTCAAATCCAAACCGCCGACCTATCTCTCCGAGTGCGTAAACATTGCCTGCGCCTGCACTCGTCGTCACATCGATATTCTTTTTTAGTTCCGCAATATTTTCTAGTATCAAGTTCGCATTCTTTACATAGCCCGCATAAAGTTTCAAATGCTCTTCGATATTCTTAGTCGAGATACCTCTGAGCTCAGGTATTTTGAACGACTTTGTTGCAAATTGTTTCATGTTCGTTGAATATTAGAATTAGTAATGTGCATTTAGTATACGCTACACAAGGCTTTTTTGGTGAATCTCTCCTTCATAAATATTTTATCAAAATTTGAACCTTTTTTTATCATTTCTTCATTCTTTTTTTATCAAAATTTGAACCATTTTTTATCAGTTCTTTATCGGTCATTTGGTAGAGTAGAGAGTATTAGAAGTAGATAAATAGTAACAAGTGGCTAGTGGTTAGTGACTAGTGATTAGAAATCGCTCCTCTGGTTGGCGGATACTAATCACTAAAAACTAGCCACTAATCACTAACAAATATATGCATAAACACATATCGCAGAGTCAAAACGAACGTGGGAAAAATACAAAGAGGGGTTTTACCCTGATCGAGATACTCGTTGTCATCGGTATCATCGCCATATTGGCTACGGTCGTGCTAGTAGCGGTGAATCCCGCTCGCCAATTCAAATTGGCCAGAGACTCGCAGAGGACTAGTAATGTAAATGCACTGCTCAATTCCATTCATCAGAATATGGCAGAACACAAAGGGACACTAGTGTGCGATGGTTCGGTGAGATTGATGGCGTCGAGTTCCGTCATTGTGAAGAGCAGTGACGCGAGTCATAGTGGAGTCGGGGACATCGCATACTGCCTAGTGCCAGATTACATCTCATCCCTGCCTTACGACCCATCGGCAAGTGTTGCACATTTTACTGATGTGACTGATTATGATACTGGTTACTACATTTTCCAGGACGGAAATGGTCGTATAACTGCCAGTTCGACAGGGGAATTGACTCCTTCGATATCGGTTACGAGGTGACATTTTCGTCGTAGTGATATTGTAAGTAAAAGCAAATAATGATATTGTCAGGTTAATATTTATCAGCTTTATAATTAATGTGATATCTTAATATCATGAAAATATTTTATACAATCATCATCATTATTGCGGCGTTCATTATTACATTTGCAATATACGATAGATCTCATCTGGGTAGTCTAACAAATCCTTTCACTAATGCTGGAAAGGAGAGGAATATGGTAGTTGTTCTCAGTGATCTTCACCTTGGTGCCGATCTCGCTTATGCCGAATTTAACAAAAATACTCCATCTCTCGAGAAATTGCTTAAACAGATAAAAGTTTCGCCAAATGTGAAGGAACTCGTTATCGCTGGAGATTTGCTGGATGAGTGGTATGTACCAGCATCGGTAAATACTTATTCTGGAAAGGACCAGCGTGATTTTGTGCAGCGTATAGCGACAACCAACAAGGGTGTAATCAGTGATTTTAATGACATTATCAAGTCTGGAAAGATTCTAGTCACTTATGTTCCCGGAAACCATGATCTAACGATAGCTGCGGAAAATATAGACCTCATTCTCCCGGGAATACATCAGGCGCGAGATAAGGAGCAAGGTTTGGGCACTTACTCACCGGCTGAATTTCCAAAGATAGCTATCGAGCATGGTCATCGTTACAATTTCTTCTGTGCACCGGATCCGATCTCCAACCAAGATATTGCGCCTGGGACGATAATGCCTCCAGGATACTTCTTTACAAGGATAGCTGCTCTGCATATGCTAGAAAATGCCACGCAACCGGGTGATCCTATGCAAATAGTTACACCAAATGTTTCTGGCGATAACAGTCAAGGTTTGTTGTTCGCTTATTGGAAACTCTGGGAATGGGCGATGAATCATCTGCCAATAAATGAAAATCTCGATGAGAAGATCATCGTAACGAATGTTGACGGGTTCACAGAGAAATATTCAGTCAATGACCTGTTGCCTTACCAGCAAAAATCTGGTGGACAGCTGAATGTAAAACTATACAAAGGAATTCAGGATACTTGGAACGAGAGGCAGATTCTGAACGAAGTGCCTGTAAATATTCCTGTAGCTCAAGCTATTGCCAGGGCTTCGGTCGCAGAGGAGACTGATGATCAGGCAAAAGCACAGTATTTCATGAATCCTAAGTCTGACAAAAGGATCGTGATTTTCGGACATACTCATGAAGCAAAAATCATTCCGTCTCTCAATTATCAAGGACAAAAATCCATCTATGCAAATTCCGGGACATGGATCGACAAGAATCCAAAATTGACGACTATGAACTTCGTCGTTATAACGCCACAAGATGCCGCTACGACTTCACAGACCTATGTCAGACTTTACAATTTCGAAAATGACATCATAACAAAGATGAGCGAAGACTTCTTGCGCTACTAAGAGTCGGTCCTGTTTGAATGACTAATGAAGATGGAGCTTATTTTGAAACGCGATCATTCAAACTTTTCCCCGTAGTTGACAAAAGAACACTAGTAGTGGTAATGTCTATATATAGAAATTCATTAATCATCTATAACAAACATGGCCACAGCAACTATTTCATTCAAACCAAAGCAGACCGTGAAGAGACTTCTCTCATCTCTACCTGATCGAGCTCGTGAGGTTATCATATACAGATATGGACTAGGTAAGGATGTAAAGCGTATGACCCTAGACTCTATCGGAAAGATATATGGTATAACTCGTGAACGAGTTCGCCAGATCGAGAACTACGCCCTAAATCAGATCAGAAAGTCAGAGGAATATATAGAGGAAAAAGCTGTCTTTGCCGAGATCGAGGCATTGCTCCATTCTCTAGGTGGCATCGTAGTTGAGGATGATTTCCTCGGGCATGTCTCCAAAGATAAGAGTCTACAGAACCATATCTTCTTCCTACTCGTCGTCGGTGAACCATTCCGAAAATTCAAAGAAGATGATGATTTCCGACATCGCTGGCATGTAAATGAAGAGCTCGCAAAGAAAGTTGAGGAAGCACTAAAGAAGCTTTATGGAAATCTGAGTAACCAAGATCTCCTCCCAGAATCCGAGATGGTAAATAGATTCCTCAGTCACCTCGAAGATGTTTCTGAGAAATACAAGAATCAAGAGGTTGTAAAGCGTTGGCTCGGACTCTCGAAAGCTATCGGCAAGAACGCGCTCGGCGATTGGGGAGTTTCCAATTCATCCAATGTAAAGACCAAGGGTATGCGCGACTACGCCTTTCTAGTTATCAGGAAGCATGGTTCTCCTATACACTTCCGTGATGTTGCAAAACAGATCACAACGATGTTCAACAAGAAGGCTCATGTCGCTACGACTCACAATGAACTCATCAAAGACCCTCGGTTTGTCCTAGTTGGACGAGGACTATACGCTCTAGCAGAGTGGGGATATGCACCAGGGATCGTTCGTGATGTCATCGCACATGTCATCGAGAAAAATGGTCCACTCACCAAAGAAGAGATCGTCGATAAGGTGTTGAAGGAGAGATATGTCAAGGAAAATACTATAGTTGTCAATCTCCAGAATCCAAAATATTTCAAGAGAGATAGAGATGGTAAATATGCGGTCATGGGAGCGAAATAGAATACTTTAGCTGGAACCAAGTACAACAAAATAGGGTTTAGGGGCACGGATATTTTTCTGCCCTCCTACGCTAAAGCTTCGGAAGGGCACCTATAAGTGGCCTGCGAAGCCTTGGCGAAGTAGGCTGAAAAATTCCTCGTGTGAGGCTTACAGTCGCGCTCGCAAGTCCCCTTCACCCTTTTTTGTTGTACTTGGTTTTTAGCCAACTGATTTGCTATACTTAACCTATGTCCATTGACCAGGTTATGGCAACTTTACTCAAGACTCTCAACATCGAGGTTTTTCCGCAGTCTATACAGATCATGATCGCAGTGTCGCCAGTCGTCTTGGCAGTTTTGCTGCTCATCATTTTCAAGGATTTGTGGATAGATTATGTTCAGGCAAAGAACTTTCTTTCCATAAAATACTGTGTCGTAGAGATAAAACTTCCTAAAGATACATTTAAGTCGCCAGCTGCTATGGAAGTATTTTTGACAGCATTACATAATACTTCAGATGGTACTCCTTATGCTCAATATTGGAAGGGTGAGACTAGACCATGGTATTCATTGGAGATCATATCTGTCGAAGGTCAAGTAAAGTTCATGATATGGATGGAAGAGAGACGAAAGACTAACCTAGTGTCAGCTATGTATTCGCAATTTCCAAATGTAGAAGTTAGAGATGTTGAAGATTATGCAAAATCGGTTCATTTCGATCCTAAAACCATGAAGATGTGGGCGGGTGAGTTCAAATTTACCAAAGATGATCCATATCCTATTAAGACCTATGTTGATTATGGACTTGATAAGGATCCAAAAGAAGAATTCAAAGTAGATCCATTGTTGCCATTTCTAGAGTTCTTGGGGAGTATCGGCCCTAACCAGCAAGTCTGGTTGCAGATACCTATCATCGCTCACAAGGATGATCAGCGTTTGCCAGGACATATATTCAAAAAAGGTGATTTGTGGAAAGAGAGTGCCAAGGAGCTGATAGACGAGATCATGATTCGTGATCCGAAAACAAAGGGCGTAGCTGCTGAGAATAAGAAGAAAGGAGATATCGGTGAATATCTAGATATCCCTCGTTTATCAAAAGGTGAACAGGAAACCGTCACTTCATTAGAACGAAGTGTTTCGAAATTTGCTTTTGATTGTGGTATTCGGGCGATATACATCGGTCAAAAAGAAGTTTTCAATACTCCGATGGGTGTTGGTGGTGTTGTAGGGAGTCTAAAACAATTTAGTGCTGAAGGATTCAATGGTTTCAAACCAAATGGAAAGAAATGGTCATTTCAGTTTGATTACCCATGGCAGGATTTTATGGATATTAGGAAAAATCGTCATTGCCGTATGGCTCTCATGGCCTACAAACGACGGTCGTATTTTTATGCACCATTTTCTAGCAAGAGACTGGTATTGAATACAGAAGAACTCGCTACTATCTATCACTTCCCAGGTTCAGTCAGTCAGACGCCAACATTGGAGAGGTTGCCATCAAAGAAGGCACAGGCACCGTCGAATTTACCAATATAGCATAGAGTATCAATGACGAAATATTTCAATAACAAAAATTGGCTACAGAGTATTGTTGACCCCTTGTGGGGTCCTCGTGCCAGATATGCAACCTTCACCTTTGTGGTACTTATCGTCGCGGTCATCGTCGTGGTAACGGCATTTTCTATCGCTCCGAATGATTTTCCAGCTCGAAAGATAGTATCCATTCAGAAGAGCACTTATCTCTCACAGGCCGCAGATACTCTTTACAAGAATGGTATCATTAGGTCACCTCTACTTTTCAAGATCTACGCAGTGATCTCTAGTGGTCATAGACAAGTGCAAGCTGGGGATTATCTATTTTCAGAACCACAGTCAGCGCTAAAGGTGGCATATCGCATGACTCATGGTGAGCAGGATCTACCGAAGATATCTGTGACTCTGTATGAAGGGATGACTGTAAAGGAGATGGGTAAACAGATCAGAGGAAATATTCCAAATTTTGACAGCGAAACCTTTTACAATATGGCAAAGTCTTATGAAGGTTATCTATTTCCAGACACATATTTCTTTTATGAAAATGTTACTCCAACACAGGTATTGGAAACTCTCCGAAATAATTTCACCCAGAGAATCAAGACCGCATTGCTCGACATCCAAGCTTTTGGGAAGCCTATGTCGGAAGTGATGGAGATGGCTTCTATAGTTGAGAGAGAGGCGACTAGTACTCTAGATAGGAGATTGATCGCTGGTGTTCTCTGGAAAAGGATCGCGACTGGTATGCCACTCCAAGTAGATCCGCCTTTTTACTATATTCTCGGAAAAGGTTCTGCTCAGTTGACGAGGAATGATCTGGCGATGGATTCACCATACAATCTATACACTCATAAGGGTTTACCTCCAACTCCTATATCCAATCCGGGTCTAGACTCTATCTTAGCGACAGTGAACCCGACCAAGACCGATTACCTATTTTTCTTGGCTGACAGAAAGGGTGTGATACATTATGCCGCGTCACATGAGGGGCACCTAGCGAACAAGGATAAGTACATTCAGTAGTGGCCGAAGCCTTCGCCAAGGCTTCGGCCGGCAAGTAGTGGCTAGTGGCTAGTTCATGCTATATTGCAGAAATGGTAAAAGTCAAATCGTCCAAGAAGCGAGTGTTCGTCGGGCTATCTGGCGGGGTAGATAGTGCTGTTTCTGCTGCCTTGTTGCAAAAAGCAGGCTTCGATGTTATGGGTGTATTTATCAAGGTTTGGCAACCAGATTGGATAGAATGCAATTGGCAAGAAGAGAGGAGGGATGCAATGAGGGTTGCTGCACATCTAGGAATCCCATTCGTTACATTGGACTGTGAAAGGGAATACAAACAAGGTGTTATAGACTATATGATCGCTGAATATCGAGCAGGGCGAACTCCTAACCCTGATGTGATGTGCAACAAGACTGTGAAGTTCGGGGCTTTCTATGATTGGGCGATGAAGGAGGGGGCCGACTATGTTGCGACGGGGCATTATGCGCGGATAGTAAGTGAAGTATTTGAAAGTTCCGCTTCGGGGCACATGTCGCGCCTTGCTAGGCGCGCATTCCCTCTCGCCACCTTCGTGGCTCCGAGAGTCCCCTCAGCAGATCTTCCAAATACTTCACTTGGATTGTACACGGGTGTTGACCGCAAGTCCCCTGCACACAAATTCTCAGGAAATGCTGAATACGCGATGTTTGCGGGAGTCGACCGCAACAAAGACCAATCATATTTCATCTGGACATTGAAGCAGTCTCAGCTCGCACATATACTATTTCCAGTTGGTGGGATAGAGAAACCAGAGGTGAGAAAGCTCGCGAAGAAATTCAAATTACCGAATGCTGACAAGAGAGATAGTCAAGGACTTTGCTTTATCGGAAAAGTTGATGTAAAAGACTTTCTCTCACATTATATTAAATCTGAAAAAGGGAATGTCCTGAATGAGGGTGGGGAAGTCATTGGCTCGCATCCTGGTGCACTATTCTTCACTATAGGTGAGAGACATGGATTTACTATCGAAAAGAAGTCGCCTAACGACGCGCCGTATTTTGTGATAGACAAAGATGTGGAGCATAATACTCTGACTGTATCGAACAGAGGGAAGGATGAAGATAGATCGCTTCCGAGTGCGACTCGCGAAGTTCGAATTCAGAATGTGAATTGGATACGTGGTGAGGTACCTATATTTGAAATTGTGCCGGCCAGTATAAAGTCGACGAATGGAATTGTAGATGCAGTAAAAGATAGTGACGAGTTGGGTAAAGTAAAATTAACGATTAAATTCCCATTGCTAGTCCGTAGTCGTTATCGTCAAGAACTTCAAAAGGCACGCATTAAAAGGACGGGGATAACTGAAACAGTGTTGGAGTTCGAAGAATCGCAAGATACGCTGACATCGGGACAGTCACTTGTGGTCTATGATAGTCGCGGTGAAGAGTGTTTGGGAGGGGGAGTGATAGCGTAACAAAAAATCCGCCGAAGCGGATTTTTGTCTGGAACCTGCATTGATTCTTTGCGTTCCGGCCTATCAATACGACTATAATAGTCTAAATGAATGAATAATGCAAGTTGACGCGGGATTTATACCCAATATTTACCTAGCTTTTATCAATAGTTACGCTACAATGTGTGCATGAACCATGTAATAACAATCACAAAGTCAGATGGTACCAAGGAATTATTCGAAGAGGAGAAGCTAGCTAACTCACTGCGCCGTGTCGGGGTGAAACCTGAGTCAATAGATGAGATAGTCGATGAAGTCGAGGCAACCATGCGAGATAGTATGACGACCAAGGAGATATATACAAAGGCGTTCTCACTCATACGCAAGCATTCTGCACCACTCGCGGCAAAGTATTCTATCCGCCGGGCGATGATGGAACTCGGTCCTGACGGTTTTCCTTATGAGAGATTTGTCGCTAGGATTTTCCGGATGTGGGGGTATGAAACTATGACCGATCAAGCTGTCATGGGAACTTGTGTAGATCATGAGATCGATGTCGTCGCATGGAAGGGTGATAGTTTGGCGATGGTTGAAGCAAAGTTCCACAATGAATTTGGTATGAAGTCTGACCTCAAAGTTGCCCTATATGTCAAGGCGAGGTTTGATGACATCGCTCCGAACACTTTTGATTTTGGTGGTAAAAAGCGTAAGCTCACAGAAAGATGGTTGACGACCAATACCAAGTTTACTGATAAGGCGATAAAGTATGGCGAATGTAGCCATCTGAATCTTCTCGGATGGAATTATCCTACCAAGGGCAATCTGCACGAGATCATCGAGCAAAATGGTCTGCATCCTATCACCTGTTTAACTACACTCACGCATCAGGAAAAGAAAGACCTAGTAGCTAGAGATATCCTTGTCTGTATTGATCTCGTGGGAAAACCAGGGGTCTTGAATGATATCGGCATCAAAGTTGAACGGACGGAGGGAATATTGACGGAGGCACAGATAATTATAGAAGAGGCGAAGTAATAGGCTAGTGGCTAGTGGCTAGTGGCTAGTGGCTAGTGGCTAGTGGCTAGTGGCTAGTGGCTAGTGGCTAGTGGCTAGTGGCTAGTGGCTAGTGGCTAGTGGCTAGTGGCTAGTGGCT
>CAINCE010000041.1 GCA_903846945.1 uncultured bacterium | reverse complement strand
TTACTCCACAAAGAATATCAGAAAAGCAAAAACTCAAAAAAATCCGAGAAAAGTTACAAGAAACTAACACCAACCATAGTGTCTACTTTAATCGGTCAACCAGTGTAGCTTCGGTGTCATTATTAAATCGGTTGACACGGACAGATATCAACTTCATTCTACACCCCCCTCTACACCGCCTCATACACCACATTATTTCCCTCCCTATGGCGTTTGAGGCGTCCTTCACGGATGAGTTCAACAAAATATCGTGTAGAATATGAATGGGAGACGCGGAGCTCGAGACGAACGGTCACACTGTCTACCCTGCCATCCTTGCGAACCTTCGCCATGATCCACTCCTTGTGTTCTTCGAATTGGCGTCTCCTCGTGGCAGCAGCTCTACGAGTGAGGATCTTCAGCGCCTCTCTAGAATATCGATAAGCTTCTTGAACATGTATATCTTGCCCCGTTTAGCACCTGGTGTAAGCGAGACGATGATACCATCCTTCTCAAATTTATCTATAAGCGAGAATAGAGTTTGAATATTCTTGATACCTGAAGACGGGCGGATGGAATTGGAGGAAAATACGGGCATGATAAATATGGCATCCAAAAGGTCGCCAGCATATATTGAATCAAAGCGGGACAAGCTGGCACGTTCCACATGGTAGATGTCCAGTATGTCTCGAGCTGTTTTAGTAACCTTCCTAGCTTGTTCGTCTATAGCTCGAAGGAAGAAGGCAATCCAGCTATACCAATCACCATCGGCAGTTACACCTTTTAGACATGCATAATACTCAGCACGGTTTGCTTCAAAATATTCACTGACATAGAGAAAAGGCTTGTTGATCAGTTTACGATCAAATAAAAACAGAGAGATGAGCAGTCGTCCAACTCGACCATTACCATCGATAAATGGGTGTATGGCCTCAAACTGTGAATGAGCAAACGCCGCTTGCACTACTAGATCTTTCTCTTCGTCACTGTTTATATACTTGACCAGATCCTTTACAAGACCTGGAACTTTGTCATGCACTGGCGGTATGTAAGATGCATTCTCAATACCTAGGCCTGGCTTACCGATATATACTTGGACCTTCCTAAACTCGCCAGGCTTCTTATCTGCACCTCTCACAGAACGAAGGAGAATTTTGTGTAAATCCAATATAAGATTTTCTGATATCTTCTTCCCGTCTTTGATCATCTTTATTCCCTCTTCCATAGCATTTCGATAATTGATGATCTCACGAATATCTCTACCTGAACGCGTCTCTTCCTCAAAAAGACCCTTGGCTTCTTTTTCCAAAACATCGAGGAGTGATGCTTCAGTACCCTCTATCTGTGAACTCATAACGGCCTCCTTGGTGATAAAGGTTTTAGTCAATAAACGAGGATTTGGCAGTTGCGATAAGAACGCGTCCAGGCGGGCTAATGAAGCATGCGCTTTCGCAATACCAGTAATAAGCGGTTCATATTTGATATCGACTGGCAATTTGGATGGTGTATGAGTTTTTATGGTCATAATTGAATATATAGTTATTTATCAACTAGATTAAGCCGCCATCTTATTCTAGTGTACTGGAATAGCATACTTGCTTATTCCATTATAGCACCTCATACTGGAATAAGGAAATTCGATTTTCACGGTTTTGTCAACTATATCGTGAAAAATGATGAAAAAACGATGATTTTCACGGTTATGGGCTGTATTCCGTGAATTTGGGTAGAAAATGGGTCAAATTCACTAGAGTTTGGTCATTTTGAGTCTATCTCATCCCCCTCAACCTCTTCCGGAGTTCCCGGTAATCCGGCACAGTCTCGGCGACTAGATCCCAGAACTCGCGGGCATGATTGAACTCCTTTATATGGCAGACCTCGTGGACGATGACATAGTCACGGATCTCGGGTGGGAGGAATACGAGTTTGTAATTGAAATTGAGATTGCCTTTCTTGGAACAACTGCCCCAACGGCTTTTCTGATTGCGGATAGCGACCTTGCCAACAGTGATGCTGTGTCGCGGACCATAGTGTTGCATAAAATGATGGATGCGATCGTGCACGAGTCTCCGGGCGGATTCTCTGTTGACTGTATAGAGTTTGCGGCTGCGGGTGCGGTAAACAGAACCGATGATCCTAACGCCAGAAACGGTCGTGACCATACGTATCGGTCTCGGGATGATTCGAAATAGTCTACGGGAAAACGTGAACATAATTGAGAGTATAGCATCCATATCTATTTCACCTCTACAGATAAATTAGTTCAGTGCGAAAAGTTTACCAATCTGTCACGCGTATTAGTCTTTGTCAATACAGTATGCTAGTATGCATCTCATGAAGAATCCGACACGTGCAGCAAGGTTCCACCTTACTAAAGAGACGACCTACGACCTCGCTGTTATCGGCGGCGGGCCAGCGGGCATGATGGCAGCTGGGAGGGCGGCTGAACGAGGCCTCAAGGTTATACTCCTCGAAAAAAACTCTGCTCTAGGCAAGAAACTACTGATAAGCGGCGGTGGCAGGTGCAATGTGACGAATGCAGAATTTGACAACCGCGCCCTACTCGCCAAATTCAAAGAAAGTGGAAAATTCCTCTTCTCTGCATTTGCGCAGCATAGCGTGAAGGAGTCACTAGATTTCTTCCATGCTACCGGCATGAAGACAAAAGTCGAAGAAGGTCAGCGCGTCTTCCCTCTCTCCGACAAGGCGCAATCTGTCTGGGATGTTCTCTTGGCGCATATGAAAGATGCGAAACATGGTGGTAGTAATCCTGTGATCATAAGGGATAATGCGGAAGTGGTGGGATTTGAAAGTAAGGTTGTTGAAGGCATGGATTCCCGCCTTCGCGGGAATGACAATATTGAAATTGTTGATTCCGCTCGCTTGGAGGAGGTCGTTTCCTCGACTCCGAAGAACGAAGAGGAAAACGGTGGAGTCAAAAGGGTGGGTCACAAGATCATCACTGGTGTACGACTACTGAATGGCGAAGTCATACGCGCTAGATCATTTATCCTCGCGACTGGTGGCAAATCTCACCCAGAGACTGGTTCGACTGGTGACGGGTTCGCATGGCTCGCGAAGCTCGGTCATACGATAGCACCTCCTATGGCTGCACTCGTCCCTATAGTAGTGAGTGACCCTTGGGTAAAAGCTCTCTCTGGTGTTTCATTGAAGAATGCGAAGATAACTCTATTTCAAAATGGTGGAAAAATTGAAGTTAGTGGTGCAGGAAAAGTAGGAGGTGGTGTGGGAAAAAAAGTTGGAAGTGCAGGGAAAATTTCTGAAGGAAAGTTGGGAGCTGGTGGTGTGGGAAAAATAGGCTTGGAAAAAATTAGCGGGGCGGTCATCGGCAAGAGTGGTGCTGAGAAAATTGGCGTGACGCGCGGCAAAGTTTTGTTCACTCACTTCGGTCTCTCTGGTCCAGCGATACTCAATATGAGCTCAGAAGTAAATGAACTCATGAAATACGGTGATGTAATAATTTCAATTGACCTATTACCCGAACATGACTACTCGATGTTAAATGAATCTCTACAGAAGCTATTCACCGCGCAGAGTAACAAGAAGTTCAAGAACGCTGTGACCGAACTCATCCCTGCCGCGTTCGTTCCTGTTGTGATGGAAAAAGCAGGCATCGAATCAGACACATTTTGTCATAGTGTCACGCGAGAGCAGAGGTTGGCACTCATCAAAATATTTAAAGGCCTCGAGATCCACCCTACTGGACTCCTCGGTGCTGACAAGGCGATCATCACCTCCGGCGGTGTCGTCCTCCCTGAAGTGGACTTCCGTACTATGCAATCTCGCAAGGTGCCCAACCTGTTTTTGGTGGGTGATATTTTAAATATTGATAGGCCATCTGGTGGGTACAGTCTGCAACTTTGCTGGACGACTGGTTGGGTTGCTGGGAATAGTGTGAGTAGTGTGAGTGCTGGGAAATAGATTTTTCGAATTGAGTAATAAACTACCTCGCAGCAAGCTGGCGAGGTATTAAGTGGAAGCTCTGCTTCTTTACGCAGCAAGCTGCGGAGTATTTACTCGTTTGTTCTGACTTCGACTCAGATGTTGTGAATATAAAAATATTCACACATCTTCGCT
>CAINCE010000040.1 GCA_903846945.1 uncultured bacterium | reverse complement strand
GGCTAGTGGCTAGTGGCTAGTGGCTAGTGGCTAGTGGCTAGTGGCTAGTGGCTAGTGGCTAGTGGCTAGTGGCTAGTGGCTAGTGGCTAAAATTTTGGAACATCAACAATTTTATGAAAAGTCAAGAAAATCTAGGAAAACACGACAAAATGCAGAAAGTTAGCGATGAGTTGTTGGATTTCCGCGCGTCTCCACTTTTCGAATACCGCACAGATAACAAATACTTTCCAGTTATAGGTGAGGGAAGCATCGATGCTAAAATATTATTCGTCGGTGAGGCACCTGGAAAAACAGAGGCGATGACCGGTAAGCCATTTTGTGGAGCGGCGGGGAAGTTTTTGTCGGTATTACTCGAGTCCATCGGTCTCACGCGCGAGCAGGTTTACATCACAAACATTGTGAAAGACCGACCACCAGAGAATCGGGACCCGACGCCGGAGGAAATCGCGCTCTACTCACCATTTCTAGATATGCAGGTACAAATTATCCGGCCGAAAGTCATCGTAACTCTGGGTCGACATAGCATGGGGTACGTTTTGCCCAGGTATGACCTCGACTCGGAATTGGATGCAATCAGCAAGATACACGGCAAGACTTTCGAGACAGTCTATTTTGATGAAACTAACACACCACAACCAGTGACTGTAGTGACTCTGTATCATCCTGCAGCGGCACTCTATAACGGTGGTATGCGAGACACATTAAAGAAAGACTTTGAGGTGTTGAAGAAGTGGTTGGTTAGCGAGGTGGAACCTTACTAGCCTTTATCTGCTATTTGTGTAGAATTGGTCTATGAAGAATTCAAATAAATCAATTAGTAAATTGAAGAATCCGACGGCGAAAACTCGCACAGCTATTCAATTATTGGACTATCTAAACACTGCATACCCCAAACTTCATACGGCATTTGAGGATGCTTTCTGGTTGTCTTACATGGGAGATCATAGTGTTGATAATAAAATGAATGAAGCACAAAAGAAGAGAGATGCTTTTCGTGCAAATGTGGAACTGCGGAAGGAAGTTCAGTCGTGTTTGAAACAGTCAAAAGGTAAATTGAAGAGTCGATTAAAGACTTGGGATCATTTTTTCAGCTTGTATCAGACACCGCCGGAGGCTTTCAAAATAAAGGATGATGTGAATGCTCTGGAAGCAAGAGTGATGAAGGTTAGAACTACTCGCAAGGAAGGTTATCTCGACCCGAAAACTGGCAAGTTCATCGAGGCGTCGGAGAATAAGATGCATGTGATGATGAGAACGAATCCTGACGAAGCAGTGAGAAAGGCGTGTTTTGATGCCCTGGAGAAATTGCCTCTAGATACATTGGATGACTATATAGAAATTGTAAAATTACGAAATGAGTTCTCACGAATACTAGGTTTTTCTGACTTCTATGCGTACAAAGCTCGGATTGACGAAGATATGGAAAAATCAGAGATATTTGATATCTTTGATCGTATATATGAGAAGACCAAATATGTATTTTTGAATGTTCGAGACCTCGAGAAGAGATTTGCTAAGGAGGGTAAGGTGGGTTTGAGGAAACCTTGGAACTTTTCCTATATGCTGACAGGTAACTTTACCAAAGAAGAAGATCCGTATTTTCAATTTGAGGAAGTGTTGTCATATTGGGGCAGGTCTTTTGCCGCTCTCGGGATCGATTATCAAAAAGGAACATTGAAGGTGGACTTATTGGATCGTAAAGGAAAATATAACAATGGATTTTGTCATTATCCGATATTGGTCAGTTATATAAATGGCAAGAAGATTCCTGGATCTAGCGGATTTTCTTCGAATGCAATTCCTGGTCAGGTAGGTGCAGGAGTGAATGGGATCCGTACTGTATTTCATGAGGCTGGACACGCGGCTGATAGGTTGAATTCTACGCAAGAAGATGTCTGTATCAATCATGAGTATCCACCTGATACGGTTTCTTGGGCAGAGACACATAGCATGTTCATGGACACTATTTCGAGTAGTATAGAATGGCGAACTAGATACGCTCATGATGATAAAGGGAATAGATATCCATTTGATATATTTGAGCGAAAAATGAAAAAAGTATTTCCTCTACGACCTTTGGGCATGATGCATGTCAGCTTTGTTGTCCAATTTGAAAAGGAGATTTATGAGCACAAGAACCTGTCGAGAGAAGTCGTCTTGGGTATAGCTAGGAAAATGTTCAAGAAATATTCTGATAAATCCGACGATTCTATATCGATCCTGAATACGCCACATATATATTCTTGGGAAAGTTCGGCGTACTATCATGGTTATGGTATGGCAGATCTCACCGTATCGCAGTGGCGCGAATATTTCTTCAAGAAATATGGTTACATCGTCGACAATCCGAAAGTTGGCAAAGAGATGACCAAAATTTGGTCATACGCATCTCTATATCCGGCAAAGAAACTCATAAAGATGGCAACAGGAAAACCGCTCAGTGCCGACGCATTCATCCGTTCGGTTACTGCACCATTGGAAAAGATCTTGGAAAATGCAAAAAAGAAGATAGAGAGGCTAAAAAAAGTCCCCATGCATACTGGTCCGATCGACCTCGGGGCAAAGATCTTCATGGTTCATGGAAAGAAAAAGATTGCTGACAATTCCAAGAGTTTTGAGGATATGGATAAGAAATATAGGAAGTGGTTGAAGGGGCAGGTAAAACGATAAACTAGGTCGGGCTAAATCCGTCAATTTTTGAGATTTGCCGCTTTTTATGTTACATTTTACCTATGAATTCACCCGTAACTACAGAAGGAAACTTTATGTCTGCTGCAGAGATCAGAAGTAGATTTCTGGCATTCTTTGAGAAACGGCAGCACACGGTCATACCGTCAGCATCTCTCGTTACAACAGATGACAAGGGTATAACCAATCCAACACTTTTCAATACTGCAGGAATGCAGCCACTCATCCCATATCTGCTCGGAAAACCATACATCGATCCGGCGACAGGTAGAGTAGTCACTCGACTCGCTGACGCACAGAAATGTCTGCGTACAGTAGATATCGATGACATTGGCGACAAGACCCATGCAACATTTTTCGAGATGCTAGGCAACTGGTCCCTCGGAGATTACTTCAAGGAAGATGCTATTCGCTGGAGTTATGAATTCCTGACTTCGAAAGAGGAAGGTTTGGGATTGGATCCAAACAGACTATATGTCACTGTTTTTGAAGGTGATCCGATAGGTCCGGCTAATCCGCCATCGGAAAAATCTGTTTCAGAACCAGTCCCGCGCGATGATGAGGCAGTCAATATCTGGAAAGAAGTGTTCGCTGCGGATGCTCGCAACAAAGTTGCTGATTTTTCTGGCGACACACAGAAAGGTGACTCTGGTAGGATATTTTACATGCCGGCAGAGATGAACTGGTGGCAAGCAGGGGAAAATGGTCCATGTGGTCCAGATACAGAGATGTATTATGATGTTGGAGATCCAGTTACTGGTCGGTCTAATTTTGATGGGAAGGGTCTGACCAAAGAACAGTTCATTGCGGCTGATAGTAAACGCGAGGTTGTCGAAGTTTGGAATGATGTCTTCATGCAATATGAAAAGAAAGATGGCAAAATAGTCGGAAAGCTTACGAAACCATCCGTAGATACAGGCGCAGGACTAGAGAGACTCGCTATGACTATGCAGGGTGTGGATAACATCTTTGATACGGATCTATTGAAACCTGTGATGGAGAAGATTTGCTCTGGCGCAGGCCTACCCTGCGCATCAGGCGAACAATTGAAATCCGCTAGAATAGTCGCTGATCATATTCGTTCAGCGGTATTCCTTATTGCAGACGGCGTTATTCCTAGTAATACAGACAGGGGTTATGTTTTGAGGAAACTCATAAGGAGAGCAGTTAGACATTCTGATAAGTTGCATCTAAATGGTGACGAGGAGGAGACAGTGACCAGTTTGCGAGATATAGCACGCATCGTACAGACACATTATTCAACAATCTACCCGAATGTCATGACTGGTATTGATGGCGAATCGATTCGCAATATCATTCAGGAAGAAGAGGTAAAATTTCGCGCAACTCTAAAACAGGGTCTAAGAGAATTTGAAAAAGGTGTCGATGCGTTCACACTGTTTTCGAGCTACGGTTTTCCACTCGAACTCTCATTGGAATTAGCTAAAGAAAAAGGCATAACTATAGACACGAAAGATTTTGACACGAAATTTATCGCTCATCAACAGCTTTCTCGTACTGGCGCAGAAAAGAAGTTCAAAGGCGGTCTCGCTGATGCGTCGGATCCGATGGTGGTTCGATATCACACAGCTACACACTTACTCCATCAAGCGCTCCATGATGTCCTGGGAGATGGTGTGATGCAGAAGGGTTCAAATATTACAACGGAACGACTTCGCTTCGATTTTGCGCATGGTGCCAAGATGACTGATGATGAGAAGAAGAAGGTGGAAGAGATAGTAAATCTAAAGATTGCGGATAAATTACCAATGAGTCAGATAATGATGACCCGCGAGGAGGCAGAGAAGACTGGCGCCAGGCACTTCTTTGGCGAGAAATATGGCGATCGGATATCGATCTACTTCGTCGGCCCAGTCTCCAATCCGCCGGCAGTAGGGGACTTGGCTAGCGCATATTCAAAGGAATTCTGTGGAGGTCCCCATGTAATGAATACCGCTGAGCTCGCTGGCCCAGAAGGTAAGTGGCGATTTATAATACAAAAGGAAGAAGCTGTAGCTCAAGGGGTACGCAGGATAAAGGCGGTATTGCAGTAAGTCGACAATCGACAAGGTCTACCCTTGCCGTACATGCGCAGGCACAATTTTCTACATCTGAGTATGTTACATTGCTTCGCACACATATCGACTGCACTCGGAATATATGAAAGTCAAACTTTCATTATTCCTCGTTTGTCGCTATAATATACACAATGCTTTTTTCAAAGAGAAAAAATGATGACCTCGTTTTAATACTCGATGTACAGAGCGGATTAGCGCGTAGTGCTCTAGTTCTGTATCGAGAAGGACAGATTCCTAAAATACTATTTGTCCATAGTACACTCATACCTCATAAATCCTCGACTGATAGTCGACATGTCATCAACTCCACGGTAAAGGCTACTGCGAATTCTATCGGCGAAGCTCTGAAATACTTGTCTCGACAGAAACACAACAGAGCAGCGAAAAGTGATACAAAGAAAGATGCTTCAGACATCATCCCTTACAGGGTATCCGAAGTACACTATGTCCTGTCATCACCATGGATAATGTCGGAAGCGAAACGCATAGAGATATCATTCGACACGAACAAGATGGTCAAGGAAGATATGATCAGGAAGATGGTTAGTGAGGATAGAGAAAAATTAGCAGAAGAAGCACGAGCAAAAGGGAAGATCATACCCGTCGAGGAAAAGATATTTGATGTCAAATTAAATGGCTATTCAGTGACCAATTGGCAAAATAGAGAAGCCAGATCATTGTCAGTATCTTTTGTTACTAGTATCTCAGGTACAAAGATGGTCGGAAGATTCAAAGACCTTTGTTCACATGTTGTATTTGGGCACAAGGTATTCTTCCATTCCTCATTGCTCTTGCAACATATTGCATTAAATGAAGTAAATCCTAGGAGGGAAACCTATGTGATCATCCATATTCATGGAGAGGTGACAGATATAGTCGAAGTCGATAAGCATGCTTGCATATATTTTGCTACCTTTCCGATAGGTACTGAGACTATGCTTCGTATGTTCGCCAAAGAGACAAAGACCGATTTGCAGGTCGCTGCATCGATGTTGAATATCCGCAACAGTCACCTCAGTCTTCAGACATCAGAAAAGAATACAGAATCAATGAATAAGATAAATGAATACTGGTTCAAAAAGTTCGAAAATTCCATGAAGGCTGGGCCTCTGTCTATGGAAGGCGGGATGTCCCTCGTTGTATCATCGAAGGAACGTTTAAACAGTATAGTCGGCTTGCTCAGAGAAAAATATCCAAAAGTTAGTGTCGAGATGCTAGATGGTGATGACCTGTCTACATTTGTCTCTTATGATATCGCAGCAGAAAGACATGTGATGATCAGTCTGTATGCAGAATCACTAGGCAAGCTTCGAAGAAAATAGTTTTTTGTGCTATGATATGAAGGAAATAGTTTTGAGACGCGTATGATTAATGAGATTTGCCACACATTTTTACATTTTGATCCCTAGTCCAACGACACGATTCTATTGAATCGCCTTCGTGAGGAAAAACATTTACATTTTACATTAACTATCATGCCCAGACGAGTTCAAGATATAGTTCCAAATGACCGCCGTTCCATACGAGATGTTCCTGTATCCAAGGAAAAGTTATCCCCCACATCACTTCGATCGGTCGGTGATAGGAAGGTCACTAGGCGCAGAGATGAGGTGACGGTAAAGATACATAAAGTTGAGGAGAAAATAGAAGTAGATGAAGTCGAGGATGTTGTCGAATCTGAAAAGATAGGAAAGAACGGATTGCGTCGTATGACTATGACGCCGCCGAGCCCTAAAAAGAGATCAGCTAGGAGGAAAGGTATATGGCTAATAGGTACCCTCGGAGTAGTTGTACTCGTGGTAGTTGCCGCTTTTGTTGCATCGACGTATTTTTCCAGAGCAGTTTTTGTTATTACGCCCAAAGTTATCCCCGTTACTGTAAATAATCCTTTGGTGATAAAGCCTGATGTTACTACTGATATCTCATACCAAGTAATAACGATGAAATCAAAAGACAGCGAGTCTGTCGTAGCAAAGAGTGGTGCCGCAGTTTCTGTCAAAGCTGAGGGTTCTGTTAGTATGTATAATTCATTTAGTGTTAACTCCGTCCGACTCATAGCCGGAACGAGAATAGCCAATGACAGTGGTAAGGTATATAGACTAAAGAGTTCCATCGTTATACCGGGGTATACGAAACCATCGGGCTCGATCATTCCAGGAACAGTTTCAACAGCTGTTATAGCTGACCAGGTTGGATCTGAATACAATATTTCTCGATCGGACTCCATTTCTGATTTTAAGGTGGTCGCTTACAAAGGTACTGCGAAATATGACGGTGTCTATGCTCGGCTGAAATCTGACTTGACTGGCGGTGCGGCCGGAGTAAAAAAGATTGTCGATGCCACCGTATTGTCTACCAGTGTAACTTCTCTAAAATCAAAATTACTCGCTTCGCTATTGGCACAGGCGCGAGCAGCCGTGCCAGAAGGGTATATCATGTATGATAATGCTTATACCGTTACTTACTCTGCACCAGTTATAGGTGGTACCGATCCTTCGTCTGCGACTGTCACACTTTCAGGTACTGTATACGGGATCATCTTTGATAGAACAAAGTTGGTGTCAAAATTGTCTGGCTCACAGGCCGTGGCAACATTTGGCAATCTAGGATTTACTGCGTCAGGTTTGGAAGGTCTATCATTCAACATAACCAACTTGAAGGA
The DNA here is from genome assembly GCA_903846945.1 of uncultured bacterium. GTDB lineage: Bacteria > Patescibacteriota > Minisyncoccia > Phycocordibacterales > PALSA-1337 > C7867-002. The sequence continues at coordinate 29,957 of CAINCE010000040.1, read as the reverse complement.
CTTTGCTCCGGAAAAGAAAGGTACACTCATCCTGAATATAAAGGGCGATATGAAGCTCATCGGCACTATACCAGTCGATGCTCTAAAGAAAGGTCTAGCTGGCAAGTCGCTATCCGAGTCGCAAACCGTCCTAAAATCCTTTGCCCCAGTCATAGAAAATGCCGATGGCGAGCTCGTGCCACCTTGGTCAAAGATACCTTCAGATACCTCGAGGATCATGATCAATGTGAAGGGGGAGTGATCATAGAGTTTTCTTTGGGCGCTGGCCTATTTGGTGCAATATATGTGTTATCCACACGACATTATCCACACTTTAGTTTGACAAATGATTTTGAAGGAGTATTATTACCTCATACCTTCTGTTGCTTCGGTGGCAGAACGCGAGATCGCAACCCTGTGTTGCGATTTCTGTTATAAAGTAATATTCATAGAAATGAAATTTTACACTTAAATGGGTAGATCTAATCTGAACTATTGACTTTTATACCCCTTTTCTGCTAATATCTTCAGGCGTCCTTTTACGTAATGGATATATCATCTAAACCTAAACATCCAGCACTTGGCAGAGTCATAGAGGCTATGCCGAACACGCTGTTTAAGGTTGAGCTCGAAGGCACGAAGGAAGTCATCCTTGCCTACCTAGCTGGTAAAATGCGGATGAATCGCATCCGTGTTCTCATTGGCGACCGTGTCGAACTCGAGTTGGATCCGTATGGAGGAAGGGCAAGGATTACCAGGAGATTTTAATATTTAGAGTATTGATAAAGTGGTTAGGGGTTAGTGATTAGTGACCAGTAAACGCATAACTAATCACTAGTCACTAGCAACTAATCACTAAATTACAATGAGAGTCAAAGCAGCCGTCAGAAAAATATGTCCGAAATGCACCGTCGTTCGTCGAGGGTCATATGTTTATGTAGTTTGCAAGTCGAACCCAAGGCATAAACAGAGGCAAGGTTAGAAATCAATTATATCAATGAGAATCCTAGGAATAACACTACCCGATAACAAAAGAATGGAGATCGCCCTAACGGCGATATATGGTGTTGGTCGTTCACGAGCACTCAAAGTTTTGAAGCAGGCCAATGTAGCTGTTAGTATGAAGCCAAAAGATCTCACAGTAGAGCAGGAGAATGCTGTTCGAAAGCTCGTGGAGGGTCACAAGATAGAAGGAGATCTCCGCCGTGAAGTTGCTGGAAATATCAAGAGATTGAAAGATATCAAGGCGTACAGGGGTAGCAGACATGCTAGACACCTCCCAGCTCGAGGTCAGAGAACAAAAACCAATTCCCGTACAGTTAGGGGTAATGTCAGAAAGACTATGGGATCTGGAAGACGAAAGGAGGAGAAGACATAGAAGTCGGAAAGTCCATAAAGTCCATAAAGTCTATAAAGTCCGGAAAGTCCATAAAGTCAAAAAGTGAAACGCAAAAATAAGATTAAAACAATGGGAAAAAAACGAATTACAACAACTGAAGGAGCGAAATCAACCGATGATAAGTCGAAGTCGCAGATGGTGTCCTCAAAAAAGCGCGTTGACGCTGGTATTTTGCATGTTCAATCTACCTATAACAATACAAAGGTGATGCTAACAGACAAGTCAGGCAATGCACTCATGTGGGGGTCATCAGGTGCGGCAGGATTCCGTGGTGCAAAGAAAGGTACTCCATTTGCAGCAGCCAAGGTTGGTGAGACACTCGCTCTAAAGGCAGCAAATATCGGCCTTAAGGAAGTTGATGTAGTTGTGAAAGGTGTTGGCTCAGGTCGCGAGTCAGCTATTCGAGGATTCGTCTCGAAGGGTATCATGATTACATCCATCAAGGATGAAACCCCTATTCCATTTAACGGCCCACAACCAAAGAAACCACGCCGCGTCTAATCACAAGATTTAAGATTTACGATTTAGGATTTACGAAGAAAAAAATGCGATGAATCTTAAATCATAAATCTTAAATCATAAATCTATTCAAATAACATGAAAATAGGACCACGATACAAAAAAGCAAGATACCTAGGAGCGCCAATCTTCCGAAAGACGCAGACTCAGAAGTATGCTATGCGCGCACAACGCAAGGTAAAGACCGTGCGTCGTCGTGGTGTAAAGAGTGAATATGGTCGTCAGATGATGGAAAAGCAGAAAGCACGCTTTAGCTACGGTGTCGGAGGCAAGCAGTTCACAAATTATGTGAAGCAAGCACTGAAGTCTACGGGAGACAATGCGAAGAACCTCATGCAGCTCCTAGAAGGACGCATCGATAACGTCATGGTTCGTGCAGGATTTGCACCAACCCGATCGGCAGCCAGGCAGATGGTGTCACATGGTCATATCACTGTGAATGGAAAGAAGATCACGATCCCCTCACTCCAAGTAAAGATAGGGGACAAGATCGCTATCCGCGAAGGTAGCAAGAACAAGGTTATTTTTGCCAAGCTCGACGAGGAAATAAAGACAACGAAGGTCCCAGCTTGGGTCAAAGTAGACGCAGAAAAGCGTGAGATCACAGTAGATGGTATTCCGGTCACAGATATGACGGAACTACTCTTCGATGTTCGCCAAGTTCTAGAGTTCTACACACGCTAGACATTTGGTGATTTTAATGTATAATTAATCCTCTTATTTAATAATAATATAAAAACTATGACATACGACGTTGTTTTACCTTCAAAACCAAAAGTCATCCGCGAAGACGCTACTAGTGGTGTCTATGAGATAGACGGTTTGTATCCAGGTTATGGGCATACTTTAGGTAATTCATTGCGTCGCATCATCCTCTCTTCATTGCCAGGTGCTGCTATCACCAAAGTTAAGATCACTGGAGTGGAACATGAATTTTCCACTATCGATGGAGTAAAAGAGGATGTTGTCGCTATATTGCTAGCCCTAAAGAAGATTCGCATTCGCATAGATACAGATGAGCCACAAACTCTCACATTGAAGGTGAAGGGCATAAAGGATGTTACAGCCAAGGATATCGAGGTACCTGGACAGGCAGAAGTATTGAATCCAGATCTACATATCGCATCACTCACCGACAAGAATGCTGAGATCTCTATAGAGATGGTTGCAGAGAGAGGTCTAGGATATGTTTCTAAACAAGTCATCCAGAAAGATCGTGTAGAGATCGGAGCCATCACATTGGACGCTGCTTTCACACCTATAAGGAAAGCTAACTATGAGGTTGAAAATATGCGCGTCGGTGACAGAACAGATTTCAATAGACTTCGTCTCTCTATCGAGACAGATGGTACTATCACCCCTCATGAAGCACTCGAGAAGTCTATCGCTCTCATGATCACACAGCTAAAGGCCATCATCGGATTCAAGGAAGAGGAAGTTACTGAAGAAGAAGTCGCCGTAACCAAGGGCAAGAAAGAGGACGCGACTGAGAAAGAGGGTGTCGCGGTTGATATGTTAAAGGGAGTTGATACAGAACTCCTAAAGACTCGCATCGATTCACTCGGATTCTCTGCTCGAACAGCCAAAGCCTTGACCGCTGCAAATATCCGCACTCTAGGAGGTCTAGCTCGAAAGAAAGAGTCAGACATCATGGATGTTGATGGATTGGGAGCAAAGGGAATGCAAGAGATAAAGAAATTATTGGCACAACATGGGATTACACTAAAACAGTAGAAAGTCGAAAGTCCATAAAGTAGGGACTTTAAAAACTTTCAGACTTTAAGGACTTAACTAATATGAGACACCATTCAAACACAAGAAAATTCGGCAGAGAAAAGACACAGAGACATGCTCTCATGCGTTCTTTGGCGCGCAACCTCATTCGTGATGACAAGATGCGCACGACTCTAGCGAAGGCCAAGGAAGTTCGTCCTTTTGTGGAGAAATTGATTACTTCTGCAAAGTCTGGTACGGTAGCAGGTAGACGCATAGTCAATGCTCGTATACAGGGTAGTGATGAGACAAAGAAACTTTTCGATGTCCTTGCTCCCAAGTACATGAAACGCGCAGGAGGATACACTAGGATTATCAAAATGCCCAATCGCGTCCTAGATGGTGCGGCGATGGCTATTATCGAGTTTGTTTAGATGAGATAGGAAATATGAAATAAGATATAAGATCAATTAAAAAATCATATTTCATATCTCATATATCATAATTCCATTAATAAAAATCAGCATAAATATGAATTACAAGATCGATGCACAAGGAAGAAAGTTGGGAAGAGTTGCTAGTGAAGCAGCTTCTGTTCTCATGGGTAAGAATTCACCAACTTTTGCGAAGAACAAAATCGCAGATACGAAAGTAGAGATTTCCAATGTCGCGATGGCGGATATTTCTGCGGAGAAGAAGATCAAGGATGTCTATGTCACTTATACAGGTCACCGTGGAGGATTAAATAGTGAGACATTGGCCGCACTCATAGCACGACGCGGTTTTGGTGAAGTATTTCGCAGAGCGATCTACAGGATGTTGCCAGACAATAGGTTGCGTGACAAAAGAATGCAGAATTTATCAATCAAGGAATAGTCCATAAAGTCGAAAGTCTATAAAGTTTATAAAGTCCATAAATCAAACAAATGTCATTTATCACTCAAATCACCACTTTAAGACTTTAAGGACTTTACAGACTTTTAACTCATAACAATGACCCCAACAACCACCAAAACAAAATACTTCGAAGCTGTAGGACGCAGAAAGACCGCTGTTGCTCGTGTCAGACTTTTCGTTGCTCCAAAGTCGAGCTATGAAGTAAATGAGAAATCTCTCGAAGAATATTTTGCGACAAAAGAGATGCAACAGACAGTTACGGATGCCATCACTCATGGTAAGGCCGCAGAAAAGTTCCATATAACAGCCAAAGTTTCTGGTGGAGGTATATCTGCCCAGTCAGAAGCTATGCGACATGGTATCTCTCGTGCATTACTGGTCTATGATATAACCATTCGTGGGCGATTGAAGAAGATTGGGTTCTTGAAACGTGATGCCCGTGCCAAGGAACGCAGGAAGTTCGGCTTGAAGAAAGCGCGCAAGTCTCCACAGTGGTCTAAACGTTAGTATTTTTATTTGAGATTTTTATAAAGAGCCCCAAAAGGGCTCTTTTGTCTCTCCTAAAAATTAGTTATCCCATTATTCCTTGCGGCCCCCCCGTCATCCAAGGTATATTCGCTTCGCTCATATATCGTCCGCGCTCGGATTATGTGGATAACTAGTTTCCACAAATCCTCACTTGACGCTATAATACCCATATCAATTCTCTCCCTGGAAGGGGAAATTGGTGCCGTTATTAACAACATAAGTCAAAATGTGAAGAAACAAATGTAAAATGTCGTTGTATTTGCGACAGTTTTTCCGTTTTTGACTTCTCATTTAACACTAACCACATGAAACCCAACCAAATAGCCCTAGCACTCTTTGCAGCGGTCATAGGTGTAGGAGCACTACTCTCTGTCATCATTACTCAAAACCCAGTTACTAACATAGCTACAGTACCACCACAAACACAGGTGGCACAGGTAACCCAGTCAGTCACCATGGGTGAGACCAGTACTAACTTAACTCAGCAAGATGACCACGGTGATGCTAACCACCTCATAGGTCAACAATTTACTCTCGGGCAGACTGCTACCGTACAGAGCCTCTCTTTCTACGTCACTACTCCTTCTGGCAAGCTTCGACTAGGTATATATGATACTAGTGGTGCCAAAGTAGCTGAAACCAACGAGATTACACCAGTATCTGGTTGGAACACTTCTCCTGTAACCGCCAGATCTCTCACAGCTGGTACCTACTGGCTTACATACCTCACCAACTCTAACAACCTGTACTTCCCATGGAGTACCTCTGGTTCCTACAAATCTGCTTCATTTACATATGGAACCATGCCAGCCACCTTCCCATCATCTACAGGAGGTACGGGTCACGCAGCTATATATGCGACCCTCAACGTCACCACCACCCCTTCCACCCCTCCAGCTCCAACCTACCCACCTCAAGTCTCCGGCGTCTCCGTCCACACAGTCTCCTCTACTGGTGCCACTATCACCTGGACAACCAATATCCCATCTGACACACAGGTCTACTATGGTCTGATACAATCATTCGGCAGTAATACTACTCTAGACCCAACTCTCTCCACCTCTCACTCTGTAACCCTCACAGGTCTCATACCTAACACCCACTACTACTTCCAGGTCAGATCTACCGCATCGAACCAGACAGGAACCATCGCTCAACAGTTCACCACCTCACAATCAGCTACTCCCGCCATCACCTCTTTCACTGCCACCCCTACACCATCACAACGCTCACAGACAGTCGTCCTAACTTGGACAACCTCTGGCGGCATCGTGAGCTGTAATATCGAAGCTATTGGAAACAACTTCCTCCAGAAGATCTTTGGTTCCACCTTAGGCATAGTCAAAGGTGCTAACGACAGCATCACTGTTACCGTTCCATCTACCCTAGGAGTACTTGGTGACAGAATGGGTACCACAGGATATGTCCAACTAGGCTGTTATACTACCCAGCTTCCTAATATCACAGGCACATACGTCTACAAGACAGTCCCTATCGTCATCCCTCCTGCTTCGACAGACACACAAGCTCCAACCAGACCAACAAACCTAACTGCTACAGCTGTCTCTTCTACACAGATTAACCTCTCATGGAATCCTTCTACAGACAATTCTGGTGGAACAGTGAAGTACACCCTCTACAAGAACGGTGTCTCCTATGACCCTAACATTACAGGTACTACCTTCCAGAACACTAATCTTACCCCTAACACTACCTACTCCTACACTGTATCTGCTAGAGATACAGCAAACAATGAATCTCTACAATCATCATCTGTCTCTGCGACGACACAATCTACAGTCACCCCACCTCCAACCGCTACTCTCTCTGCTAACCCAACCTCTGTGACATCAGGATCACCTTCGACACTGACGTGGGTCTCAACCAACGCCACAGCTTGTACAGCTACAGGAGGAACGTTTGCAGGTGCTAAGGCCATATCAGGTTCAGTATCAACAGGAAACCTCACTCAAACGACAACGTATGGTATCTCGTGTTCAAATGCAACAGGTGTGACGTCGGCGGTGGTGAATGCGACGGTGACGGTGGGTTCAAGTCCAAATTTCGCTCTAACCACCACAATCTTGGGAACAGGTTCAGGAACAGTCACGTGTGGAGCGATATCATGCTCATCGATTCCTTCTGGGACGAATGTTACAGTGACTGCTACAGCAGCTTCTAATTCGACTGTTACAGGACTCGATGTTAACGGAATTGCAGCAACATGCGCCCTAAATGCAACGACTTGTACCAAATCTGCTGTAATTTCCGCGGCTGGTACCATAACGGCAGTCTTTACTTCTAACATTATAGGAGCAGGTTGTACTGGAACATGCAGATATATCACTCCAAACGGAACAGGAGGGGGAACGTCATGGACTGATGCTGCAAGTTGGAACACGAACTTCGCTCGTGGAGCTACATACTACATTGCAGGCGGATCATATTCAGGAAAGACATTCAATACAGCTCCATCTGCTACAACATACGTAAACATAGTTAAGGCAACTCAAGCCAATTCAGGAAGCGTTTCCGGATGGCAGGCTTCATACGGAAATCAGGCGACGTTTAGTGGTACTCTCTCGTTCACCACAAACTATTGGAATATTGACGGGGTTACAGGTGGAGGACATGGAAACTGGAAAGGAGCGTCGACTCCATTTGGATTCAAGATCAATGTAACTACTTCAAGTTCAGGCTCAGGTATCTTGCTAGGAGTGGATGGATTGAATCATTTCAATTTTGCTCATATAGAGATTGCTGGATATTGGGGTTTACCTTCAGTATATAATCATGCGGTCGAGACTTGGCCAAATGCCAGTGATCTCACTGTGAGGTATGCTTACTTCCACGACATGGGTAATTGCCTTTTCAGAGTTTCTTCTAGTAATTTGTTCGTAGAGTATCTATATGGAGGAAAATTTGGGAGAGCAAGTGCAATAGATTCAAGCGTACATACTGAACTTGCTTCAATATGGCAAGGTTTGTTGGTTAATGGAGGACCGGCTGGAGGAGTTGCGGTAAATAATATAACCTTCGCAAATTCCATATTCACATGGATGGAAAGCACAGGAGGTCTAATGTTAGGCGGAGATAGTTTCAAAATATATGGTAACGTCTTTACTAACGGAAATACAGGTTGGCAAGGATCTGACGGAGCTGTTGGAGGATGGACGAATAGACAAAATTCAAACTTCAAGGTTTACAACAATAGTTTTATCGGCATTCTTAACGTATTTGGCTTGATTGGAGATAGGTCTACAGGAAATGTGGCGTACAACAATATATTCTACAACTCTTCTGGAATCAATCCTCAAATGTTTGATTCTCAAGGTTATAACCACTTCGTTGGTTATTACCCTGGAAAGCCATATACGGTGCCTTCTCAAACAGGGGCAACAACTGGTACAACAAATCCATTCAAAGACATAACTAACGAAGACTTTACTCTAGTGGCTAATACTGCTGCCGGAATCGTAGCAGGCGCTCCAACTACGGATCCAACGGGTGCTGCTAGAACGACTATGACTAGAGGTGCCTACGAATACACCGGCTCCGTTTCTCCTACCACTTACACTTTGACCGCCACAGCAGGTTCAAACGGCACCATCTCTCCAGTCGGAGTAACTACAGTTAATTCTGGTAAATCACAGACATACACCATCACACCAGCTGGAGGCTATCAAGTGTCCTCTGTCACAGTTGATGGGGTATCAGTGGGAGCAGTGACCTCATACATCTTCTCCAATGTTATAGCCAATCATACGATTACGGCGACGTTTAGTGCGGTTGTTGCTGGAGGCGCGTGTCCTACTACGACTTGCTACTACATCCGTTCGGGATCCTCAGGAAATGGTTCGAGTTGGAGCAATGCGGCAGGAAACTTACCGGGAACATTAACACGCGGAACGACCTACTATCTGGCCGATGGTTCATACGGTGCGCATACCTTTGCAGATAATGCCAGTGGATCAACATACATCTATATCAAGAAGGCAACAGACGCTGATCATGGCAATGGTGCCGGTTGGGTATCATCATATGGAGTTGGACAAGCAGTCTTTTCATCACTTTCGTTCCAACCAGCATCTAGCGGCAATAGTGGCTACTACGACTTCAACGGATACAGTGCAACAGCAACACATAACGCGGGCATTAAGGTTGTTTTTGGTAATGGTTCCATAGGCATTAATTATTGGGCCAGCGGCAATCACCCATACAATAGTTTTAAGTATATGGAGATAGCAGGACCTGCAGGAGCTAGTGCATATCCTTACTTAACTACACCAGACACCTTGGGTATGTGGATCAATGCTAACAGTGCGGCAGGTAACACATCTCATATGTTAGTTAGTCACTGCTATTTTCATGGAATGGCCACGGCTATACAGGATAGCAACACTGGTGGCAATGATTATATGACTGTCGAGTATTCTGAATTTGCCGATCTTAGTAGTTCAAATGCGGGCAATCATGACAATATATGGTGGTTGGGGAGTTCCTACGCAATCTTCCGTTACAATGTGTCTCATAACTTCTCAGCCGAAGGTATCTTCTTGGGTTGGGCACCGGGAATGTCTCACACTGGTGTCGAAATATACGGAAACCTATTCTATGATGGTATCGGCAGTGCCCGCGGGGTAGAATTCCGTGAGGCAGATAGTGGCTCGGCGGCGCCATTTACGAACATAAAGATCTACAACAATACCTTTGTTGATCTACCTCAAGCATCAGTTAGGGTTATGGCTAATTCGAGTACCAGTGGGATAGATATCAAGAACAATATCTCCGTAAATACTGGTGGAATATATTTTGAAAATGGAGGAAGCGGTATAACACAAGCAACGAATCTCACAACGACAACTTCTGTCTTTAAGAGCTTTGCTAGCAGGGATTTCCATCTAGCAGCTCCGACAACTTCAGGAACCACACTTGCTAGTCTCTATAGCACTGATATGGACGGTATCACTCGTGGAACAGGTGGTGTCTGGGACATCGGTGCTTACGAATACACCGGCACACAAGGAGGTGACACTCAGGCCCCTACAGTCACCACTTTCACTATTCCCTCAACCTCTAGCTCTCTAACTGTTCCCATAACTACCTTCACAGCCACAGACAACATAAATGTAACAGGCTACATGGTAACTACCACAGCTACAGCCCCTACATCATCTGCTTCTGGCTGGACATCTACTGCTCCCACCTCCTACACAGTCTCTGCTAACGGTACCTACACTCTCTATGCTTGGGCTAAGGATGCTGCGGGGAATGTCTCTCTATCAAAGAGTGCTAATGTGACGGTTACTATTTCAGTCTCGTCCTGTACTGGACGTTGCTTCTATATAGACTACGCAACAGGCTCTAATGCTAACAACGGAACATCCAAGTCTACTCCATGGAAACTAGCTCCTGGCATGGTCGGATTTACAGGTTCATACACACACCAAGCAGGAGACAAGTTCATCTTCAAGGGAGGGGTTACGTGGCCGGCTGCAGCTCTACCATTGACCGTAGCATATAGCGGTAGTTCAGATACTGTTAGAGATTACTATGGAGTTGATCAAACATGGTACACAGGGACGAGTTGGGTAAAGCCGGTGTTCGATGGAAACTATCTGGTTAGTAGCATTTTTTCACTCGGAAGTTTATCATACATAACGATAGATGGGCTTGAGTTGAGTCATGTAAGTACAGGTTCAATTGATGGGACGGGTCTCATATCCGGCGGTTCCCCATCGTACATCACTATTAGCAACTGCTATCTCCATGGATGGAAAACAACAGCTTCATCTGATGGTGCACATGGGGGAGTCATTTTCACTTCAACAGCATCAAATCAGTCAACGGATTTAATAGATAATTGTGAAATATCAAATGCTGAAAACTCTAGCAGATGGAATGGAGTGATGGTAAGAGCGGTTGGTTCTATAAAAAATAGTATCCTACATGACAATAGTAGTGCGGTTCTATTTACACTAGATTATGATCATAATACTATGTATAACATTAGTAACCCCAATGGTGGTTTTGATCCAAACTATCATACTAATGGAGTATATTTAGACGCGATGACCATGGGTGCAAATGTTGGGTACATTCGTAACTCAATATTTCATGACGTAAATTATGGAGCGAACATGGCTTACTTGAATGGTCGTGGTGCAACTCTATACGCATACAATAACATATTTTATGGGCAAATCAGTTCCCAGGGTGCTATTGAGATAGATCCGTATGACTATGGTGCAAATCAAACAAGTGGTGTATACAAGATATTTAATAATACAGCGTATATTTTGTCGAATACACCTCTAGTCCATGTAGTTAATCGCGCAGGTTCTCCACAACCGTCAAGTATAGTTATTGAAAATAATCATGTTATCGGTACTAGTGTTTATACTGACGACAACGGCCCGTCGGCGGGCTATACGAGAAAGAATAATTTAGTTCAGACGCTGTCGGTGGCCAGCGGACAAGGATACACGCAAGCCAGTCTTTGGATTCCGACTATTTCAACTGGTGGTACAATCGATGCTGGCTATTCGCCGGATGCCACATTCTTCGCAAAGGATATAATTGGTACCACTCGTCCTCAAGGCTCTGCCTGGGACATCGGCGCCTACGAATACACAGGCAGCACCCTAGCGCCAGTCACCTACAGCATCACAGCCACGGCGGGCTCGAACGGCACCATCTCTCCAGTCGGAGTAACTACAGTTAATTCTGGTAAATCACAGACATACACCATCACACCAGCTGGAGGCTATCAAGTGTCCTCTGTCACAGTTGATGGGGTATCAGTGGGAGCAGTGACTAGTTATACGTTTTCCAATGTAGTGACAAATCATGCGATCTCAGCGACATTTACATTGAGTGGAGGTGGAACTAGTGGTTGTACTGGTACTTGCTATTACATCACTCCGTCAGGTGCCGGATTGAAGAATGGATCTGATTGGAGCAATGCATATGCTGGGTGGCCAACCTTCAGCCGTGGAACATCTGGAACCACATACTACTTAGCTGATGGAACCTATGGACGAAAAACATTGGATACTCCAGCAAACGGCACACAAACTATTTCCATTGTGAAAGCTATAGGAGCAACAGGTCAATCAGGTCACGGAACGGATATAGGTTGGAATCAAACTACTATGGGTACAGGACAAGCCAATATCGACGGATTTGATGTAAACACCTCATACTGGACGATCGATGGTCAGAAGGGTGCGGGCTTCAGTGTTTTGCCACCTGACAACAATGGTGCAGATTATGGTATCAATTTTACTAATCGATATGCCGTGTTCAATGTCGGCACTACAGGCGATGGTTTGCAACTTACAAATATATCGATATCACATGTGTATGCAGCCACGGACGTAACCGTTCCGAATACTGCTGGTGGCGGACACTTCTTTGCTGAATATAGTGCAGGTTACACCAACGAGTCAGTTAGTAATCTAACAATCTCACATAGTTACTTCTATGGTTGGGGCCAAGCATTGGTGATGGCAGGAAGGAGTACTTGGAGTAATGTGACGTGGGAATACAATGTTTATGAGCAGATGTATACGTCGCAGACGTATAACTTCCATGGAAATCCTATCAATGCTCTCTGGTCGCCAGCGACCAATCTCATTGTTAGATATTCTCTCTTCTATGGAACATATGGTGATGGAGGGTTGAGCGAAGTGATATCAGCTAACGGGTCGCAAATAACTAATTCCAAGATTTACGGAAATGTCTTTGATCAAGGTTGGACAGGACGCGCTATTATCGGTGGAAATGGCCAGGTCGCCAGCGGGCTTGCTGCAATATCTAACTCATATATTTACAACAATACATTCTTGAATTCGGCACTCGGGAAACCACAGCCGGGTGGTGGACTTGCCGGCGTTGACTCTGGGTCTGGCAATACTTTTGTAAATAATCTTGCATATAGTGCAAATGCGACTGTCAGTTCGGTAGCCTCAGGGGGCGAACATCATAATGAATATATCTACACAACAAATACCCCTTCTGGTACTGGAGACGTGGTGATATCAGCGAATACTTCACCATTTATCGATTGGACGACGAAGAATTATGCATTGACCGGAAACACGACTGCCGGAGCAACTCTCGGTTCAGAGTATGGATATGATGCACGTGGCAGAGCTCGTACGACATGGACGAGGGGAGCATTCGAGTATTAATCTATGATTCGATCAATTCAATGATACAAAAAGGGGCGATATGCCTCTTTTTGTTTACAAATTTTCACTTGGCGCTATACTTGGACCTACATGAACCGCCGTATCCGAAAGAGTAGAGAGATCGATCCAGATGAGATCATGCTGGACTCTAGTAACATACCTAACTTCGATACCTCACAATTTGAAGGACGTATAGAAAAGCCGATCTCTAGAATGTCACTATATCTATTGGGTGGAGTTTTTGCCGTGATCGCTGTCGTCGTCTTTATCAAAGCTATCGACATGCAGATCATTCGTGGAGATGAATATGTGGCGCGAAGTGAGAGAAATATGCTCCGACCGGTTCCGATCTTTGCAGGAAGGGGTGTGATATTTGATAGGAATGGAGTCGAACTCGCTTGGAATGCACCAGCGACGGCTTCAGTCGCGCCAACTTCTACTGACTCATCAAATCTGGTATCAACTAGAGAGTATGCAACCTCGACGGGACTATCTCATCTCCTAGGGTATGTCCAATACCCTTCGAAGGATTCAAACGGCTTCTATTACCAGGAGGATTTTCGTGGAGTATCTGGCTCAGAAAAGAATTTTGATTATCAACTAAAAGGTGCTGCAGGATCGAGGCTCGTCGAAGTCGATGCTAGAGGTAATACTGTTTCGGAAAATGTCGTTCGTCCGCCGGAACAAGGTCAGTCGGTCAATCTGTCCATAGATAGTAGGGTACAGTCGGCGTTGTATAACAATATTCGTGACATCGCAGAGAGGGTAGGATTTGAAGGTGGTGCAGGGGTTATCATGGATGTGAATTCTGGAGAGGTTTTAGCGATGACTAGTTACCCTGAATATAGTTCACAGATGATGTCTGACAAGACAGATCAAAGGGCGGTGAAGGCGGCGCTCAATGACTCCAGGTTGCCATTTTTGAATAGGGCAGTAGATGGACTATATACCCCAGGGTCGATCGTAAAGCCTTATATGGCCCTAGGAGCGCTCTCGGAAGGTATTATCGAGCCTAGTACCGTTATAGTAACAATGGGGTCTATTTCTATCCCGAACCCCTATGACGACACAAAATCGACTCTGTTTAGGGACTGGAAGAATCTAGGTGCATTGGATATGCGTCATGCCATAGCTATGTCTTCTGATGTATATTTCTATACCGTGGGAGGTGGGTATAAAGATCAGAAAGGTATGGGTATCATCAACATAGATAAATACCTGCGCATGTTCGGTTTTGGAACTACGACTCTGGATGGTACGGATTCTATGCTCATGAACAAATCTGGAACGATCCCGACTCCTGAATGGAAGAAACAGACATTTGACGAGAGTTGGTATGTAGGTGATACATATCATACTGCTATCGGTCAGTACGGTTTCCAGGTGACTCTCATGCAGATCGTGCGAGGTGTTGCTGCCGTTGCGAATTATGGAAAAGTTTTGACGCCAACTATAGTCAAGGGCGACGCTGTCAATGTCGAGTCCATAGTGCCGATACCGAAAAAGCATTTTGATGTTGTTCATGAAGGTATGCGTCTCAGTACGCAGATAGGAACCAGTGTTGCCCTAAATGTTCCATATGTAAAGATCGCTGGTAAGTCTGGTACTGCTGAGCTCGGTGTCTCAAAGGATAAAGTCAACTCGTGGATCACCGGTTTCTGGCCGTACGATAAACCGAAGTATGCATTTGTCGTTACTCTAGAGAAAGGTTCAGTACACAACCTGATCGGTGCTGCGGCGGCTATGCGTCAGCAGCTGGATTGGATGGAGGCAAATACGCCGGAGTATTTTAAGTAAGGAGAGATACTAGAGACTAGAGGCTAGATACTGGATAATGGAAAGTTTTCCTGCTACAGTTATACTCATATGAAACCGGACCAGAAAGGCCATCTACATCCCATAACGCAGATCATTCGAGCTATATACCCAGTGTTCCAAGAACTTGGTTTCGAGATAGCTGATGGGCCAGAGCTCGAAGATGAATTCCACAACTTTGATGCATTGAATGTGCCGAAAGATCATCCAGCTAGAGATATGCAGGATACTTTTTGGATAAAGTCAAATTCAAATCCGAAATCCGAAATCCTAAATTCTAAACAAATTCTAAATTCAAATGCCTCAATTAATCACCCAGAAAAAGGCGAGCGAATGGTATTGCGCACTCATACATCTTCCGTCCAGATCAGATACATGGAGAACAATAAACCACCTTTGAGAATACTCGTGCCAGGAAGGGTCTATAGAAATGAAGCAACTGATGCGACACATGAAGCGCAGTTTAATCAGCTCGAAGCATTATATATCGATAAAAATGTGACCTTGGCGCAACTGAAGGGAGTTCTCGAAGCGATGTTCAAGCGAGTGTTTGGCAACGATGTTGTCATCCGTTTCCGACCGAGCTTTTTCCCATTTACTGAACCGAGTCTGGAGGTTGATATGCAATGGAAAGGTAAATGGCTCGAGATGGGTGGAGCTGGCCTCGTACATCCAAATGTCTTCAAGGCTGTCGGTATCGATCCAGAGGTGTACCAAGGTTTTGCTTTTGGTGTCAGTCCAGATAGGATAGCGATGCTCAAATTTGGCATTGATGATATCAGACATCTGTATACTGGCGATATCCGACTGATAAATCAGTTTTAACTTGTAGCAAGGTGGAATACTAAAAATAATTTCAAATGAAAATATCTCATAACTGGTTACAACAATATTTCGCAAAGCCACTTCCGAGTCCAGAAAAGTTGGATGAGTTGTTCACTTTTCATGCATTTGAAGTTGAGGGTATGGAAAGGATTGGTATAGACGGATCGGTGATCAATGGAAAGTCTGCTGATGGAAAACCGCACGAGGTCGTCGATACCGTCTATGATCTGAAAGTTCTCCCTGACCGCGCACATTATGCATTGTGTCATAAAGGTATTGCAGGTGAAGTATTTTCGATGACGGAAACTCCGCGAATGGAGATGAAGAATGTTGAAATTTCTGGCGACTTGATCGAAAAGCCGTCGATCACTATTGGGGCAGAGGGATTCTGTAGGAGATATGTTGGCAGATATGTGGAAATACATTCGAAAGGTGAAACTCCGATAATTGTTAGCACCGCTCTACACGCTATAGGTCAACGAACGATCAGTTCAATAGTCGATGCGACAAACTATGTTATGTTCGACATCGGTCAACCTCTCCATGCTTTTGATGCAGATAAAGTGCAGGGTAGTATCGTCGTTCGAGCTGCGAAGAAAGGTGAGAAAATCGCCCTGCTCGAATCATCTGAAGGACTTGCTAGGGAAATCGAACTCAGCGATTCTGACCATGTCATCGCTGATGACATAGGCCCGCTCGCTATAGCGGGAGTGAAGGGTGGTAAGAGGGCAGCGATCACGGGCGAAACAAAGAGACTCATACTTGAGTCAGCCAATTTTGATCCAACTATTGTTCGCAGAACTTCTACGAAATACGATTTACGTAGTGAGTCTTCAAAGAGATATGAAAATGAGATAACTCCAGAGCTCGCACTCGGAGGTATGAATGAATTGTCAGAAACCATACTCGAAGCTATCCCTGATGCGAAGTTTGGTCCCATCGTAGATGTGTATCCGACCAAGGCTGTGCGGACAACTATCGAGATGGATCCGAATTATATCAATGAGAGACTCGGAGTTGAGGTGCCGATTGAGACGGCAAAGAAGATATTGGAAGGTATGGGCATAGTGGTCGAAAGCGCCGAGTCGAAAGTCAGTAAAGTCCATCAAGTCCATCAAGTCAGTAAAGTCCTTAAAGTCGACAATAAATCAATGTGGAAACTCACCATTCCATTCAATCGTCTCGACCTAACAATACCTGACGACATCGTAGAAGAAGTTGGACGCATATACGGTTATGAACATATCGTCGGCATATTGCCACCAAAGCCGGAAGGAACGATCAGAGTGTTGTCGATCTATTATATAGCAGAAAAGATCAAAAATATCCTTACAGGGCAGGGTTATTCCGAGGTTAGTCTGTATTCACTCGTTGCAAAGGGGGAGATTGAGACGGCAAAACCGCTAGCAAGGGACAAAGCCTTTGCAAGGTCTACCCTTGTCGACGGCATGATGACTTGCGTGGAGAAAAATATATTGAATGCAGATCTACTCGGACTAGACTCTGTCAAAGTATTTGAGATAGGTCATGTATTCAGTAATGCGGGGGAGTCGGTCAGGCTTTCCATTGGAGCGGCACAGGTTAGGAAAGTTAAGGGTGTAAATGGGAAGAAGTTGATTGACAGCGCGATCGAAATTCTTGGCAAAGAGCTTGGAACGAGAAGTGATCAGTCGAATATTGACCAATTGAGTATTGACATCCGCCATTCACCGGCCGGCGGAGCGGATGACAAAGAAACTATTAACCAATCAGACAATAAGACCATTAAACAATTAAATGGACAAAGTCAAATCATTGAAAAAGGACCAATTGCAATAATCGAGATCGATCTGAATGAATTGCTGAAATCCTACAAACTTCCTGCGGATGCCTCTTACGATGACCTTGGTTTCGGACCAGCTTCGACGAATATTTACCAGAAGATATCGTCATACCCATTCATCGTGCGTGATGTCGCTGTATTCGTACCGGAGTCCGTGACGGCAGGGGAGGTTTGGAAGACTATTGAGGATGGTATTGCCGCAGTGAAAGTTCTGGCGGTGGGCAATGTTTCTCCGAGCGATCTGGATTCGAGCGCTGGTGCAATTCGATTACTCGCACGCCACACACTCTTTGACACATTTAAGAAGGATGGAAGAGTTTCGTACGCGTACCGCATGGTATTCCAGTCTATGGAGAGGACGCTCACCGACGATGAAGCAAATAATATAATGACAGCGATTTACGAAGCATTGAAGGGGAATGGTTGGGAGGTGAGGTAGAGAATGTGGCACCAAATTACCAACAGGGTGCAAAACTGGGTGTGGTTATTCAGTCTGTATTATTTCGCTCGATTATTTGATATTATATGGTTATGAAATTCACTAGAACAAAGAAGATTATATTTGCGAATAATAAAGGCGGTGTTGGTAAGACCACGCTTGCTTTTAATTGCGCAGTGAAGTTCGCAGAAAAAGGATACAAAACGGTATTGGTTGATCTCGACCCACAATGTAACCTGAGCCGCCTAGCGATGGGGGAGGATTATTATTTGAAGCATCTTTTTTCTGCGGGCGAGAAGACTATAGCGAATGTTCTGAAAGGCGTTGTTGAGGGTGGGGCGGACATAGATCTGGGTGTTCAGTTTTTGCCGGTCTCTGGAAATGAGAATCTGTCACTACTCAAGGGAGACATCAATCTATCTGTATATGAGAGTTTACTTATTACAGCGTATGGTCAGGCGGCATCTGGTCAGAAGATAGGTTACTTTAATACTAGCGCAATAGATCGATTTTTGAGAGAAAAAGGATTGAGTGAGCAGATCGATATATTTGTCATAGACACCTCACCTAGTTTGGGACTCTTGAATCAGATGATATTGTTGGGTTCTGATTACTTCGTTGTACCAGTGATGCCTGACGCATTCAGTGTCCAAGGTATAGAAAATCTAGGCATCATCTATGAGAGATGGAAGTCGGGTTGGAGGAATAGTGCCAAGGCATTAGCAGGAAACACTGAAACCAAGTTCGTGCTCCAGGGTGACCCTTTGTTTATCGGATATATCGTAAATTCATATAATGTGTACGGTGAGCAACCGATAGCTGATCATAGAGCCTGGATGGAGAAGATCCCTAGCAAAGTAAGGGAATATTTGTCCGAAAAGCATTGCAGGAATGGGTTAGTTGAAAGTAGTTGGAAGAATCCATTACAGATAGTGCAAGATTATGGCAGGATTCCAGCGAAGTGTCAGGAATTGGGTACAGCTATATTCAACCTAAATCCAGGAGAGATAGCGGATCATCATGTTGGTACCAAAGAAAATATCGACAAGTCCAAAGAGGAGTTTGAGAGTTTGTCGCTAAATATACTGAAGATATTGGGAAGTTATTGAAGGGAATGGCTGTTTTTCGTTGAGAGATTGGTGGCTGAATAATCCTGGTAAAATTGGTCAAGGTTGGATCGTGCTAAGCGAATATTATCCAAATGAAAAATCCTGAACAATTCAATCCAATATCAAATCCAGGTGAGAAACTGGAAAGTAATCCACCTTTCACGGTCAATGCAAAAAACACCGCCAAGTTTGACGGTGTGTTAGGAGTATCACTTTCGGGCTAGATCAGGTTAGGCGACTACGGTCACGACATCTTCTTCCTCGTCGCCGTGTTCGAGAAGCCATTTACAAACCTCTGAATGTCCACAGAGACATGAACCGTCATTTCTTTTCGCGGGACAATCAGGCGCATGACCGAGTGTCCCTAAGAAGTCGAGTTCAGTCTTTAGAAAATCAATTATGATGCCGCCTTTTTCACCAGTGTTCAAAAGAGTAATGCATTCATGTTGAATATTCCGAATCAATACTATTTTCTCGACAGAGTTCAGAGGCCTGTTTTCCAGTGCTCCATGTACGAGGAATACTTTTTCGTAGCCTAGACTTTCAACGGCATGACCGCTGTCCGGCCAATGCAGACGACCGCAGGTCGGGCACACCAGCACGATCGAATGACTCTGACACCCTGTGCGGATTGGTATCCTGGACACGCGTCTAGGGTCGATGATACCTCTACAACCCTTCTCTTTGCAGGGAAATGAGACTATTTTGTCCTTCTTCATAATTCTAGATTTATTTTTTATGGAACTATAGAACTGTTTACTGCTATACTACATGAAAATGAGTAGTTGTCAATGACTCTATAATGGCAAATAAGGTCTAAAACATGCCTCAAAATCCGCCAAATATCCACTTCTTTTTCATACCTAAATATGATATACTCATAGCATAAGTTCGAAGCAGTATCAGGCCAAAATCAGTGAGTATTTGAGCCTATTATTTTGGATTTAGGACTTGGAATTTGTTTAGTATTTAGTTCGACTCCGCCATCCACCAGTTGGCAGTTGGTGGATTAGATATCAGGATGTAGTTCTCAAATAGTGTTTAGAATATAGATATTAGGATATATTTAGAGTTTAAAAAATAATGTCAGATTCAACCAAAAAATCAAAAGGTAAGAAATCCGCAGGCGAAGGTAGTTATGATGCCTCATCCATCACCGTCCTAGAAGGACTAGAACCAGTTAGAAAGCGTCCTGGTATGTACATCGGTACGACTGGACCAGACGGATTGCATCACCTCATCACTGAGATATTTGACAACTGTCGCGACGAAGCGATGGGTGGCTTTGCCAATGACATCGAGATAGTCCTATTGCCTGGCAACCGAGTCCGCATCACAGACAATGGTCGTGGTATCCCTGTCGATGTTCACAAGCAGACAAAAGTTTCCGCATTGGAAACTATCATGACAGTCCTCCATGCAGGAGGAAAGTTCGGTGGTGAAAATACCGGTTACAAAGTTTCTGGAGGTTTGCACGGAGTTGGAGCATCAGTCGTGAATGCTCTCTCTATATACATGAAAGTCGTCGTTCACAAGGAAGGTGGCGTCTATATGCAGGAATATTCTCAAGGCAAGAGGAAAGCCGCAGTAAAGAAGATCGGCTCAACCAAACAACACGGCACGATAGTTACATTTGAGCCAGACATAGAGATTTTCAAGGAAGGCATCAAGTTTGAGTGGAACCGCATCGTGGCTCATATGCGTCAACAGGCGTATCTCGTGCCAGCTCTCCGTATCAGCCTCATCGATGCCAGCCAGCAGATCGCCGGATTTGGATCTGATGATGAGATATTTTATCTACGAGAGACGGGCGTTGAGGCACCTTCGTATACATTTTTCTTTGAGGGTGGCTTGGTATCACTGATAAAGTTTACTAACCAGATGTTGAAACCATCTCACAAGAGCATTTTCTATGTTGAAAAGAAAGTTGAGGGTGTCGAGTCGGTAGAGGTCGCCTTGCAGTACGCTGACGATGTATCGGCTAGAGTGATGCCATTTGCGAACAACATCTATACAGCTGAGGGTGGTACACACATAACTGGTTTCAAGACTGCTCTCACTCGTACACTCAATACTTATGCGAAGAATAACAACCTATCCAAGAATGGTGAAGATACATTTACCGGCGATGATGCACTCGAGGGATTGACCGCGGTTGTCTCCGTGAAGTTGCGTGAGATACAGTTCGAAGGTCAGACGAAAGCAAAACTCGGCAGTATGGAAGCTCAGGGTGCTGTGGCTACAGTATTCGGCGATGCATTTACTGCCTTTCTAGAAGAAAACCCAGACGATGCACGGTCCATCATCAACAAGGTTATATTGGCGATGAAGGCTAGGAAGGCTGCCAAGGCTGCCAAGGACAGCGTTCTTCGTAAGGGGGCACTCGAGGGCATGACTCTGCCAGGAAAGCTCGCAGATTGCCAATCTGACAGTCCTTCTGAGTCGGAACTATTCATCGTAGAGGGAGACTCTGCGGGTGGTACAGCGAAACAAGGGCGTGATCGTCGCATACAAGCTATCCTGCCACTCCGCGGAAAGATATTGAACATAGAGCGCGCCAGACTCGATCGTATGTTGGGCTCTGAACAGATCAAGAACTTGGTTCTAGCTTTCGGTACTGCTATAGGTGACACTTTCGATATTTCTAGACTCCGTTATCACAAGATCATCCTAGCAACAGATGCTGATGTCGACGGTGCACATATCCGAACACTCATACTCACATTGCTTTACAGATATTTCCGACCACTCGTCGATGCGGGTCATGTCTACATCGCACAGCCACCACTCTACAAGGTTAAGAGGGGCAAGGAGATCATGTATTTCTATGATGATGCAGCAAAGGATAAAGCTCTCGGTAAGGATTTTCATGAGTCACAACTCATGGAGATAGAGAGTCAGGCAGCAGATGATGCAGCATTGGAGGAAGATAAGGACCGAATATTGATTGATGCTGGTTTCGAAGGAGGGAGTCTTTCTGAATCCACACAGCGAGAGTCATCTATCGAGGATTCGCCAGCTGACGGAGAGGGAGAGGTGACATCGGCGAAAGGACGAGTTAACAAGATCTCCATCCAGCGTTACAAAGGTCTCGGAGAGATGAACTCGGATGAACTCTGGGAGACAACTATGGACCCAGCTAAGAGGATTCTGAAACAAGTTAATATCGAAGATGCACAAGAGGCTGATAAGGTTTTTGATATGCTGATGGGAGATGATGTCCCTGCCAGAAAGTCATTCATTCAGTCAAATGCGAAATTGGCGACACTGGATATATAACACAGAGCAAGCAAAATCAATTCAGGGGCACGGATATTTTCCTGACTCCGTGCTGAAAGTGTCTACGCCGTCCTAACCTTCAACTTCGACTGCCTTTTCTTGTCTAACTTGGGTAATTTCAATATGAGTAGACCGTGCTTTTCCATAGCTTCTGCTTCGTCGACGTCGATTTCTTCTGGTAGGGAGATGGAACGAGAAAATGATCCCCAATATAGTTCGCGAGCAAAATAGTCATCATCTCGTGCGATGCGTTCTTCCTCGCGCTTGCCTCTGATCGTGACCATATCACGAGTGATAGAGATATCGAGGTCTTCGGGTCGAACACCAGCTATCATGGACTTTATGACGATACTATCCGTTGTCTGGTAGACATCTATGGTCAACTCGCCGTCTTGCTCGGTCTCGGTATCCATCCAATTGGCAACATCAGTACCGTTATTGTCACCGCCTTTCTTTGTAGGCTTTGGTTCCGCTTCTTCTTCCATGCGTACTGTTCCAGTTAACCTCTCAAAAAATGATTTTTTTTCTTTTGACATGATGTTTTAATTAGATATTTATCTTACTGGTATATTTTATACGAGTATTGGATTTTATGGAAGGGGAAAAGTCACCTGATCTCGGTTTCACTGCCTTGACCTCTTCGAATAGGATGATCAAGATGACTACGGCGAGCCATATCCATGCAAATATCTTCAAAATGTCATTTGGATCTGCTCTGACGATGGAGATATTGAATATCGAATGTAGAGTGATGGCTGCCACAATAGATATGGCTATGGCAAAGAATTTTGAAATCACACCTCGGTAGAATGTGACACCCAATGAGAATCCGATAACGGCTGAACAGACGACATGGACGAGCGTTGCACCCATAAACCTCATATTTCCAGTGACAATGCTCTGAGCGATAGCTCCGAGTCGGACTGGTTCGAGCAAGAACAGGGCATTTTCCAGTGCCGCGAATCCGAGTGCCACGACGATGCAGTAAATCATAGGCTTCAATGGCTCATCGTTGTATTTGGATTTCAAGACGATCACAGTTACGGCGACGAACTTGAGTATTTCTTCTGTTGCTGCCCACAGGATGTATTTTGTATTGTTGTCAGAGACTACATCCGAGATCGATTTCTCGACAAATATCGCGATCAGTACCGCGACGACGCCACCGAAAAAGGATGCGGTCAATAACCATCTGGGTTCACTGCGCTCGCTATCTTCACGGAGCCAGAACCATAACCAGATGAGAGATGGCAATATACCAGCCAAGAGAGCATAAATGAATGAACTCAGAGTCATAGGTTACATTATAAGGCACAATGACATTTATAAATAGCCCTATTGACATTTTGTCAAGAATTTGGTAGAAGAATTGTAGACAAACAGTCAACCAGCTCCAGAAGATTCATGAAATATGTCGCTTTTCAGCGCCTAAACTCGTGAATGGGGAGGTGGAAACAATCAAATAATGCGGAAATAGAAAGAGAAACTATGAAAAAAATGAAAATGTCGGTAATGTTGTTCGTCCTCGCGACGGGCATGTGGTTCGGTTCAGGTGGTACGAGTGTGGCGGTGAATAGTCCGAATGTCGGGCTCAACTTCGTCGTTATCCCGTCCTCTCACAGCACGAACAACCCCGCGGCCCAACAGAACGTCTTTTCGTTCATGGAACTGGGTTCGTCGGCGTCGATCTCTACGGACATCGGCAACGACCCTGGAGCATTGAACATTCCCCCAGTCTTGAGGTTCGTCGATATCGTCAGTTCTACTTCGGCGGCATTCAAGATGTGGGACGGAACGAATTCACCCACTGGAGCGTTTGTGAATGAGACCGGCAAAAGGATGGGCGCGGCCATATCATGGTCGAGTGTCACTCCTTTCCTCATGAGCGACATCTGGTTCAAGTTCTCGTCTAACGACGCGAACAACAACACACTTGGTTACTCGGGAAACCTGGCGATAAATACAGCAGATGGCATGCCTCTTACGTTCTCAACCACACTGAAAGGTGAGTTGTGGGACGGTGCAGGCAACATTATTGCGACTTATCACAACGGCGAGAGTATCGCTAGTCATCCAATCAACCGCGTAGAGGCCTTGCCTCGCGTCACTTGGCAATGTGCCGACATCGGGGCGGTCAATCTCAACGCCAATTACTTCAGAGCCTTTATGGCGCAGGAGTTCGTTCTCAAGGTCGCAGTTTACACTGCTGGCTTTGGGGTGACGAACACGCTGTCGAGCAGGCCAGTTTTCGGAAATGTTTCATCGCTCCCGCCCGGAACGAATGCAAATATGACCATCTACGGCCAACGGCTGCTCCCGTTCACATACGGACTCGAATGGACACCGGAGTTGAGTATCGAAGGGTCTGTCTGGACGACGATCTCCGCAAGCGGATTGCCCGACGGGTATAAGTTCGCTAGTACACCCGCGAATACTGGGTCACTCGACACTGGATTCTACCGTACATTCCAGGTTCGAAACCCTGTTGCTGCGGCACTCGTATCCCCCAAGGATATCGCGGTCATCGGAAAAGCTATCAAGTTGACCTTCGTGGTCTCCAATGGTCCCGAGTGACGCCCAGTGGTAGCGAGTTCTCAGGTTAGTTTTGTGAAGGCCCTCTGTTCAATACAGAGGGCCTATATTGTTGACAGAAATAGAATGATATGCTAGGGTCGAGTCTGAATCGCAACTTGCAAGTCATCGTTTATTATAGTCCTATAACCCTGCAGTCCAAGGGTTAGAATCATATTATTAATTCAAATTTATCATGAAACAAGTAAATTATATCAGTTTTGTTATTATTTCTGCCGTTATCCTATTTGGAGCTATGCGAGTATCTCCTACTATGGTTTTTGCCGAGGATGTAGTCATTCTACCATCTCTAGTCGGCTCTGATTCCCCTGAGCCAGTTGTACCAGCTGCGACCAGTTCCAATAGTGACGATGCAGGGTCTACGACCCTACCAGTAACTGGTGGTTCGAATGGTAATGATGCCGGTATCATTATGCCTAAAATGGGCGGTTCCAATGGTAACGAGGGAAGTCCTACTACATACACAGCTACAACTTCTGTTACAGGAAATGGAAGCATCGTCGTTACATGCAACTGGGTTGTGTGCCCTTCACAACTAACAGTTGGTAGTTTCATCAATTTTGGTATCACACCAGATGCTGGATGGAAGATCGTGAGTTATACGCAGGATGGTGTATTGAATGACGCGTCGAATGTCAGCGGAGGTTGCGGGGGAAATACGACGGTTTGTAATATAATGACTTCAGTTTTTGCAAACATCAACATACAGGCAGCATTTGCTCCAGTTGATAACAATTCAACAACTAACACCGCTATTCAAGGTGGTGGTGGGAGCTACTCTTCTGGTGGAAGTTCCATCAATCCGTTGTTTGCACTCGCTTATACAGGAACATCATCTTGCCCATTGATCAGTTCACAAATGAAGTTCGGATCAAACAACAACGCATCGGATGTATCTAAACTCCAAGCATTTCTGAACAAAATCCTCACTATCAATCTCGCAGTGAATGGTCAGTTCGACCAGGCAACAGAAAATGCTGTCAAAGCTTTCCAGACAAAATACATGAGTGATATCATGGGACCGTGGGGTGCAACTCAATCATCTGGTTTCGTTTACATCACGACCATGAAGCAGATTAACAAATTGGCATGTAACAGTCCTCTCACATTGAGTGCAGATGAGATGTCTATCATCGATGCTTACAAGGCACGATTGGCGGAAGAAGGGTCATCAATTTCAAACCCTGAAGCCGGTCCAGTTCTAGAAATTGGTTCTGACACAAATTCAACCTCTACGGATATTGGTTTGAGTGCGGATGGCTCACAAACAGCAGCCGCAGCTAATACTTCTATACTCGGAAAATTCTGGGATTTCATCTTGAGTTTGTTTAGGTAGATTACAGAGATCAGAGATCCGCCAGCTGGCGGAGTAAACAGAAGGCGCCTCGTGAGAAATCATCAGGCGCTTTTCTGTTACTAATCACTGATCACTAATCACTAATCACTTGCGACCCAACTTCTTCGTTCCATCAGCTTTCAAAGGTTTTGAATCAGTATTTGAATATGGCTCTGACGGATCCATAGCTCCAGCTAGTGCAATCATGAGAGCGTTGTCACCAGAGATATGTCGAGAGGGTAGATAGATGGGGATATCGTATTTCTCCGCAACCTTGGTAAATCGCTCCCTGAGCATGCTATTGGCACTAACACCGCCTCCTACAATGACCGTTTTAGCCCCTATCTGCTCTATAGCGCGTCGTAGCTTCCAGTCTAGGGTTTCGGTGACTGCTAGCTCAAATTCGTGCGCTAGACCTCGTTTAAACTCATCTGTCAATCGACCATCCGGTTGTACGGCAGCGCGAACGGCATAGAGGACAGCTGTCTTCAAACCTGAAAAGGAGAAGTTGAGGTTGTCACTTTTCATCATTGGTCTAGGTAGTTTGACTGGAGATGGTGTCATGAGTTCACTGGCTTCTTCGGAGAGCTTGGAAATGTGTGGTCCTCCTGGATATGGCAGTCCTAGGAGTCGCGCAACTTTGTCGAAAGCTTCACCGACTGCGTCATCTAGGGTTTGTCCAAGGATGGTGTATACAAGTGAATTCATTTCGACATCATTCGGTCTGAAATTCGCACCATCGGAGGCGGGCACATAATATATTTGCTCGTCGATCCTCACTAGTTCCGTATGCCCACCACTTATGAGCAGTGCTAGAGCAGGGAATTCAAGCGGTTTTAGTTTATGCCAAGTCCCAGTCGCCTTATCAGACTCTAGTAGTGAACCGAGGATGTGACCCTCCATATGATTTACTGCCACTATCGGGATATTCCACAATGCCCCTAGAACGCGTGCAAATATGATGCCGACCCAGAGTGCAGGTTCGAGTCCTGGTCCTTCAGTCACTGCGATACGATCTATCGCTGGAATCGATCGGAGGAAATCAGCACCAGATATTGATAGCCAGAGATCTGGATTCTGTGCTTCTAGATCTGATTTGAAATGTGAAAGTATTTCCGCAAACTTTTCTGGACTTATGATATTGGGCGTTTTCGAAGTGTTTGGATAGTCTGCCAATAATTTATGTAGGAGTGGTACGAGGTTCTTGCCATGTTCACGCTTGGCTAGATTTGGGTATACACCGCCATATGCACTATGGAGTTCAGCTTGCGAATGCACTAGGGAGCTGATGACGCGACATTCGGTGTTTTGGACGCCATTCAAACCTTCTAATTTTCCAGTCGCGTTCAAATCAGCCGATTTTCCGGTCATTTGTCGTGTCTCTATGATTGCGAGAGCGGTGTCATCGCACGATGTTTCTATGCCGAGGGTAATCATATAGTATAGATTAGCATATTTTGAAATAATTAATATTTACTGTGATACAATATCAACCAATGCCAATTAATAAGAAAAAACTGAAATGCAATCATGCCTATATTGATGCTGCCAATCTCGACAAAGGTACTGCCAGACTCGGTTGGCGTGTTGATTATAGGAAGCTCTATACTTGGCTCTACGATAAGTTTGATATCAAGAGGGCGTATATATTTATGGGATACATGCCACAGTATGATAGGTTGTACGATAAGATTAGAAATGCTGGATTCCTATTAAAGTATAAAGAGGTTACTGCTGGATCAAATGGACAAATAAAGGGAAATTGTGATTCAGATTTGGTTCTAAGGGCGTCCCGAGATGTCTATGAAAGTGTATTTGATAAAGCGATACTGGTATCTAGTGATGGTGATTTTAGTGGACTTGTAAAATATTTCGCCGAAATCGGAAAAATGTCATCAGTAGTATCACCAAACAGCAAATGTTCTGTCCTTCTCATGAATACGGGTGCGAAGATAACATATCTAAATGATGTTAGGGACTTTGTACGATTGGATTAGAAAAAGCCCCCGGTGAGGACAGAACCTCACAAGGGTCTCTTTTGTGGAAAACAATATTAGATTAGCAAATCAGTTGTAAATGTCAACAGCTCCACTTGTGCGCATTGTGGGACGATATTGGAACAGAGTTGATTCGAAATATCACGAGTTAAATCCTTTCTCGTATCGTTTCAGCTCTTTTTTTGCATCGGAGAACCTGATCCTTACCGGAATATACTTAGTCGGATCGAGCCTTTCTTCAGGTTCCATATCAAGCCACTCGAGCATATCTTCATATTCATCATGTTTCGGGTTTGATAGAACTTCCAAAAGATGTCCATAACCACCGAGTCCACCACAATCTTCAGGCGGACAGGCATTCTTGCCGTCGATAAGCTTCGGATATTTTCCGGTCTTATAATCCTCGATTTGTTCCAGAGTGATCTTATGGATCCATCCGTCGCCAAAATCGTACTCATAATAGACGCCGTCCTTTACTTTTTTGAGCCATTGTGAGACCCTTTCAGACCGTTCGTCTCTCGGTTTCACCTCGTCATTAAATTCTGGATCCGGGTATGGGAAAGAAATAATGATGTAGTCTCTATCCCGACCATATGGGGTCTTGGTATGGAATTGATGAAGATGAGAGTCCGTCCAGCCAAATGAGTCTTGAATGGCAATGTGCAGAGCGAAAAAAGTCGTATCAGACGGTATCAAGATTCTTCGCCATATAAGCGGCTCACTTCCGACGAGCTCAATCTTGATGGTGTAAAGAAATTTTTTGTGTTCGTTATTAGGGGTCATATATATCAAATCTCTGAAATCTTTTTCAAATATTCTTCACGAGAGATACCCAATGTCCTTAGGTTATTCAAGATAATAAACTGCGGAATGTCTTTCTCCCGCGGGATTATGACTGAACGAAGGATTCCTGGCTTATGATATTTCCGATGATCTCCTTCTTCGGAGACGAATTTGCAACCAACTGACAGCAGAAATTTCTCAAATTTTTTCCAATGTATTCGCGCTAGTTTCATTTAGGCAAACATCGGTACCTGCAGATCGACAGAATGTACTTTAGGAGGTATCCATTCTGATTTGCGATTTAGAGTAGAGATCTTTTTCCAACCTAGTTCAGTGAGGACTTCATCAACAACATTTCTCTCGGAAATATCCTTCAAAAAAATATGTACCAATTCTTGAAACCTCTTTTTGGCGTGGGGCTCTGATTTTCCGACTGTGGATATATCTAGTGCAGGAGAATATGCAATGACCTGTTTTTGGTCCCTGATAAAATTCACGGTCAGCTTTATCGTAGGAAGTGTAATCATGCGACCATCTTAGCATAGTGAATTAAATGAGCAACTTCACATCGATATATATATTGTGTTCCAATAACGTTCCATCTGTGCGCGATACAGGATTCTTTCCCTACGGGAACGGTACAGTCTTCGTATTTCTAGCCACCTGTAGTTGTCTAGAAATATACTCAGACTTTTCGAATCCTTGGACGCGAACCTACGGTTCGCTAGAG
>CAINCE010000039.1 GCA_903846945.1 uncultured bacterium | reverse complement strand
TCTCGCCATAATTCATTATGGCTCGAACTCCAGCTTGTTTTTCGCCTAAAAATAAAGCTTTCCTGGTAGGGTACCACGAGATGGTGGATGGGCTCTAAAACGAGCAGGGTTTGTTGATGCGGGACAGATTGGTAGCCACCGTATTTTAGTACATGAAGGACAAGATCTCCAAACATCTGTACCAATACACCCTGGTGATGTTGCGCGCGGACTGCTAAAGAAGATTTTGAAACAAGCTGGTCTTAATGAAGAGGAGTTCAAGAAGCTATTATGATATGTCTAGGTACGATCATTTACAGATATTTAAGAGTACCTACGCATTATGTCTGTTGACATACAGATTTACACACAATTTTAGAAGAGATTATAGGTATACATTGGGGGAGAAGATGAAGGAGACTGCACATAAAATGCTGGATCTTTTAGTCGAAACTAACTCCGCTGATAATTCTGAAAAGGTAGTACCGTTAACTGTTTTATCATTGGAAATAGAAAAATATAGGATGTATGTTCGTATTTCGTGCGATCTTAAAATCATCTCTCCTGCATCGTTAGGAAAAGTTTCTGAATTACTAGAGGAAATAGAAAAACAAGTGGTTGGACGAATTGGGCACAGAATCAATAGTTGGAAGTATGCTATTATTTGATAGCCAGAGTTCCTGTTCGCTATTGCAACAGGAAGCGTGCAATGAGATAACAGCTTTCATCGCCGGCAATAACGCGTGCTCGAACATCAATAACAATAATGTCAACAATGGTAATAACCGATTTCGTGCCGTCTTTCGCCCTATGTAAAGATTCTTGAATGTAAATAGAGTGCCGTTTTGTTGTGATTTGGTGTGTGTGGATAGGGGCTTCATTGGAGGATGGAGTAATGATAGATTATGATAGAAATGATTCAGCGTGTCTCTATTGTATATTTATATAGATTTATGTACTATATATGCATGAAACATATCATTCAATTTCAAATTTCAAAAGGTGACAAATATTATATTGCTCAAGGTATTGAGCTTGCTATTGTAACTCAGGCGAAAACACTAGATAAATTAGCACAGAACATTCTTGAGGCCACTGCCCTACATCTTGAAGGAGAAGACCCTGCTGATTTTGGTTTGGCACCGTCACCGTCAGTTTTCATTAATTTTGAATTGCCACAAGTACAGTATGCCTAAACTGAGGGTTATTAGTGGCTCTGATGTTGTCAAAATCCTAGAGAGTTTTGGCTTTGTTATTGTAAGACAACGAGGTAGTCATATCAAGTTGAAAAGGCTAAGTGTTAGTGAGTCTAAGGAGATTTTGACTGTTCCCAATCATAAAGAAATTGACCGTGGTACTTTGAACGGTCTTATAAAGCAATGTTCAAAATTTGTACCTGAAACGGAATTACGGAAACATTTCTACAATTGATCTGAATGAGCTACCTCCGAGCAAGCTCTAGAGGTATTAAGTGGAAGCTCTGCTTCTTTACGCGAGCGGGCTGCGGAGTATTTACTCGTTTGTTCTGACTTCGAACCCAGTAAGAGATCGACCACCAATAGACAAGGCGAGACCTTGTCTACGGCAAAAACTGTTTGAACCACCTAGTGAATGCTTTCCATGATCTCTTAACAAAGATGGTTGACTGATCTATATCAGGTCCCTCATCCGCGTGCATGCCCCAGATGGTGAGACCGTATGCTACAGCCCATGTGGCATCTTTGAATGAAGACTTGCCCTCTACGAGTCCGATGTTGCCGATACGAGATGGTAGTCGGAGTGCCACTCGAGCCATGTCGTCTATAGTACTGAGTCCTGATCCGCCACCAGTGATGATGATACCTGCTGGGAGGAGTCCGTTGCGGCCGATCTTCTTTAGGTGTGCTTCGATGAGTTCGAATATGTCAGAAAGTCTGGCTGCGACTATTTCCTCTAATTTCTTTCGTGGGTAGGAACTGCCAGTGATAGCTCCAATCTTGATTTGTTCAGCTTCTTCCAATGGGACTTTGAGGCCCAGTGCAATGTCGTTAGTGATGTCTGTGGAACCAATAGGAAATACCTCGAGAGATGTAGGGATATTGTTTTCAAACACAGCTATAGAAACTGTTTCTGCACCGATGTTGGCAAGGACACAGCCAGCCACTTTTTGTGATTTGGATAGAGTGACGAAGCTCGCTGCGATAGGTGCAGCCATAACATCCTCTACTTCTATGCCGGCCTCATTGACCGCTGAGATGAGATCTGCGGCATGATGGTCTAGGCAGGTGATATAGAGCGTCCTAAGCTCGATCTTGTTGCCCTTGAGGCCAATAGGGGTGCCTAGAGAAGGGAAATTGTCTATCTTGTATTGTATTGGAACATCGAAAATGATGCGCCTATTTGCTATCTGTGCCCTAGGAATATCCTTTTCGTTCTGTTCGCGGAGTTTAGCTATATCTATAGAAGTAATCTCAGCGTCTGCACGCGAAGTCATGACTGAACTCACGACAGTTGTAGCGGAGAGGCCTATACCACCAACAGAGATAAAAGCCTTTTTTACTTTCATGCCAGCTTTCTCTTCTGCGTCTCGCACGGCACTCTTGATACTTTCTGCGACATCACGAACATTTGTAACATAACCGTGCCTGAGGCCTCGTGACTCTGCTGTACCTATGCCGATGATAGCCGGAAAACCACGCTCATTCTTCTCGCGTGTACTCGCTATAACCACCTTTACATTGTAGGTTCCGACGTCTATTCCAGTTATGATGTTTCGAACCATGAGTAGATTTAAGATTTACGATTTACGATTTAAGATGAGGAGATAAGAGGTAAGATTTTGCAATGGTCACAAATCCTATTTTTTCCCTGGTTATTCTTAAATCCTAAATCCTAAATCTGAAACAATACAATATATTTTTTAGGTAACTATTGTCTAGATACCAAATTTCTTTCGAAACTCCTCCTCCTGCCTCTCCATTGTACATCCATGATCGATTCCTATCAAATGTGTACAACCGTGGATGAATAGAAAGGGGATAAAATTGTCATAAGAGCGGTCAAATTTCTCTGCTTCCTTGGCAGCTTCGGCAGGGCATATATATATCTCACCCTCAGTCGGGGACAGAGGGAAGCTCAAGATGTCTGTAGGTGAATTCTTGTCACGATACATCAGATTCAATCGCTTCATCTCGACAGCATCAACGATCGTGAAAGTCAATTCATACTTATCACCTAGAATCTCATTTTTGATGGCATGAAAATCCACGCCGGGAATATGATCCTGCGTGGTATTTTCGAAACTAAAAAATTGAGACATTATAAACTATTATTTTCGTGTAGGCTTTATCGGAGCTTTGCCGAGTTTCACGAGTTCTGCCATAGCTGCACGGCGTCCGATCAGTGTGAGGGCGCGCTTCTTTACTTTGTATTCGGACTGGACACGGCCACTAAATCGTAGACTGCGCTTCCTCTGTATAACACCAGAACCCTGAACTTTGCGTGTAAAACGGCGAATAACGCTCATGGCGTTTTCTCCGGAATTCCTTGTGACTTCTGCGTTTATCATAGTGATGTAAATGTAACATGAAACTGTATTTCAAGCAAGCATGTTTTGCGTGGATATATTGAGCATGGTATCGGAGTTAAGAGCTTAGAGCTAAGAGGTAAGAAAAGCTCCAACTAAGGGCTCGTCCACAATTAACTTCCTCAGGTATGCTATACTGTACGCATGACAACAAAGGAGCAATACGCAGTACTTCGTCCGAAGTTTAATGAACTCCAATGGAGAGTGTATCTCGGTACTGAAGCCGAAAAAATAGG
>CAINCE010000038.1 GCA_903846945.1 uncultured bacterium | reverse complement strand
CACTAGTGTCCAATTAAAAACCCAGCTTTCCTAAACAGCTATGTACTGGAGCCGTATTTTGAGATTTTGTCTGTACACGATTTGAATCGAAATCTCCGTATTTGAAAACAGGTTTTCTTTTTAGTCCAGACTCTGAGAGAAAGTGATATTCTGGTATCACTATGAACTACGGAAAATATATCTTTACTCAAATCATGGACGGTCTTCCTCGTCGTGATTTTGACTCTTGTGTCGAAAAATACAAAGGAGAGCGGTATGCAAAAAGTTTCTCGTGTCGTGATCAGTTTCTGACTATGATATTCGGTCAACTCGCGTATCGAGAATCGCTTCGGGACGTCACCACATGCCTTCACTCGCATCGGTCTAAGCTTTACCATCTGGGTTTTCAGTCACCAATCATCCTCTCGACGCTTTCGTATACGAATGAAAATCGTGACTGGCGGATATATCGTGACCTTGCAACAATCTTGATCAAGAAGGCGAGGAGACTATATATCGATGAACCGGAAATCGCCAAAGATATTGCTGGTGCTTGTTACGCGATCGATTCGTCGAGTATCGAGTTGTGTCTTTCGCTTTTTCCTTGGGCACCATATGTAACTACCAAGGCGGCAGTGAAGCTTCATCTAGTTCTGGATATGCGAGGCTCTATTCCAACGTTTTTTGATATGACGAGCGGCAAGGTAAACGATGTGAACTTCCTTGACATGGTTCTTTTCGAGTCAGGAGCGTTCTATGTGATGGATCGTGGATATGTCGATTTTGGAAGATTGTATAAGATACACAAAGCGGGCGCTTTCTTCGTCACGAGGGCAAAGCACAACACGCGCTTCGAAAGACGCTATTCCAATCCTGTCGACAAGACGACTGGTGTCATCTGTGACCAGATCATTTTCCTTACGGGAGTGCAGACAGCACAAAAGTATCCTGACACACTTCGCCGCATCAAATATCGTGATGCCGAGACGGGACACGTGTATGTATTTCTCACGAACAACCTCGACATCTCCGCGTATTCGGTCGCCCTACTCTACAAACATCGTTGGCAGATTGAGCTCTTTTTCAAGTGGATCAAGCAACATCTGAAGATCAAAGCATTCTGGGGACACTCAGAGAATGCCGTGAAGACGCAAATCTGTATCGCTCTATGCTCGTATCTCATTGTTGCCATATTAAAAAAGCGACTTAACCTAAAACAGAATCTTTACGAAATTCTACAGATTTTGAGCATATCACTTTTTGATAAAAGTGAACTAGCAGAGCTGTTTTCTAACGATTCATCGCAAGACCCTTCAGAGGAATCCAAAAATACGTTGTCATTGTTCGGGTTTTAATTGGACGCTAGTGCATCTGTGGTTTAATGTTAATCATGGTCATTATTGCCACGATCATCGCGATCGTATCAGTATTGATACGGAAGTATGGACCTACGAAGTATGATTGGATGCGAACGCTCACGCTCGATCAGGTGACTATTTTCAGCATGTTCACATTCCTTACAGTAGTCATTCTAACATTACTATCAATGCTGATTTGATATGAAATATAACAGGATACACGCAAGCCGTCTCATTACGAAAGTACTGAGACGGCTATATATTTATACTAAACATATTTACCCGAACGCTAGCAAGTTACCTGGATCAGTATCATATCGAGCATTCACCCCATTACCAACACTGTTCTCAATAGAGCTCTCCTCTAGGCATGATGGACATTGGGTGAAATGTACAGATACGATCGAGTCGACATCTTTCTCTAATTGCTCTGGTTTATAGAAATGCCACGAATGCTTGTAATAAAATGTATAACACTTTTTGCACATAGTTAACGAACCAAAATTCCTACTTCTAGAAAACTTCTTCTTTGCTCTGTTGCCCCAACTATTTAGTGATTTGAATTTTACTAGCATATATTTATTGGTTATTATTAAAACTAGATTTAATCTAGTTTTAATATTCTATCCCCCATAAATACATAAGTCAATCAATATATGTTGATAAATGTGTGTACAAGCTGTGGATTAGTTAATCTACTTTTAATATAGGCAGAGATATTCGAAAAGTCGTTCCCTTCCCGAGAATACTCTTTACCTCTATTTTACCCCCATGAGCCTTCACTATCCAATTGGCAATAGCTAACCCCAGACCGGTATTGACACCGCCAGAACTGTGAGACTTATCAGCCCTATAGAATCTACTATAGATATGAGGTAGATCATCTTTACTAATACCGATACCATTATCTCTGACAACGATCATCGCATTGTTTCCATGTCTCAATGTCTCTATCCTTATCCAGCCATTTTCCCTTCCATAAGTAATCGAATTTCTGATGAGGTTTGAAAGTAATCTCGCTATATATATCCTATCCCCCAGAACATATATTCTCTTCGCTAGAGCGGTGGCTATCGCGATTTTCTTATTATTTCCCAGCGTTCTGTGCCTCACAACGACACTCTCAACTATATCTGCTAGATTGATCCTTTTTTTGACGAGATCACCATTCACTGTTTCTACTTCAGAGGTTAAAACTGCAAGATCTGAAATTATATGAGAGAGATGCTCCACCTCATGGTCGATAGCCATAAATGTCTTCTTTACAAAACTACCACTTCTCTTTTCATTGAGCAGAGCCAGATCCACATTTCCCTTGATGATGGCCAGGGGGGTACGAATCTCATGAGTGGCGTCAGCGATGAACTGTTTCCTCAATCGCTCCTCCTTCATATCAGCTTCACGCTCTGCCGATACGAGCATAGATCTATGCTCCTTTTTCTTTAGTCGTCCGATAGTGATAGCTTGGGCTGCACTATTCCCTATATATTCACATATGACTTTTTTGTCCTTCGAAAATATCACTTTGTTCTTGAAACAGAGAACCATCGTACCGTAGATCGTTTCTTTGTATGTCAATGGAATGATGACAAAACTCTGCACAAACTTACTGACATGAGATTTCTCTCGACTCTTCTTTATATTTGTTACATAATCGGGCACAAAATTCTTTAACACACTGTAATTCCTCCCCCCCTCTTTTGGAACTGGTAGGGTGAAAGGTGCATCCAAACTTCTATATACCTGCTTCAAGTCTCTCGATGCTACAGAGTCTATCCATACAAAACTGTAGTTAGCTACTAAAACCCTTTGTGCCAATTCTGCGAACGCCCCGACGATCAAAACTTCATCTTCCTTGTTCAGACATTCGAGAACGGTTTGATTGATTTGTGAAATTTGACTAGTTATCATGGGATTTTCAATATTAAAAATGGTGAGGCAGGAAACTTTCTACTACCTCACCGATTCACTTCGTACGGATATAGAGTGCTGTCACAAACTTTCCAAAATACTGACACGAAGCTCTGTCAACAACTGAAACATCCATTTTAGCCCCCCGCTCGAGGTTACTTTGAATGTATTTCAAAGACAGTAAATCACTATTTTTCGAACCAGTATATTGTTCATTATCATCTCGAAGTGCTCCGACGATGACGATACTACTACCATCTGCTGCCAGAGAGCGTCCGAGACGCCTGAGAACTATCTCTCTAGATCTAGCCGACAAACAACCGAGGACGCGGCACATGTACCAGATCTCCACGGACCCGAGATCCAGTCCGATGGATTCTGGATCTACCAGGGCAGAACGAATCTCTGCCTTCATTACGAGAGGTCGTAAATAGCTCTGATTCATACTATTTTTGATCTGTTCGAACTGCCTATTTAGGTCGATAGCTGCCATCTGACAAGCAACTTCCGACACATCTAGCCAGATCGTCCGTAAATTGGCTCTGACCGCCTGTTCTACCCAGTGCAAATCATACCCTCGCCCACAACCAACTGCGATAACCTTGCCAGCTTTCTGTTGTCGCCTTTCCAGATCACCTTCTGAAAAGTTATTCAGAATCTTCTTCAGAAAGTTCTGTGCAAATTCACCGAGTTCCTGATTGGCACGGATAGCTGAGACAGCCGTGATTCCTCCTTCGACGACTTTGGTCGGTACGAATGCGAGAGGACTCTCGATTCGCGCATCCCATGTCCGGCCGAGCTTCTTTTGGTGTGCCAGAGAGAGGGATTGTGACTGTACTATTTGTAAATACTGTGATAAGGATAGTTTCATTATATCCTCCTTTCTAGTCAAACAGTACCATATCAATCATATTTTAGTCAACGGTCTCCAATAGAAAAACCGACGCCTCGAATAGTATGTATGAGTGGCTTCTGACCCTTGCTGTCTATCTTCCTACGCAAGTATCTGACATGAACATTCAACTCATTGCCAACCTCCTTGAAACCGGGATTCCAGACACTATCTACGAGCTTTTTTCGACTCATCGCCTCCCCACGATGGCGGAGCAGAGTATCTAGAAGTTTATACTCCTTTGGCGTTAGTTCGATATGCTTGCCGGCCCTTACAACAACATGCTTCACGCGGTCCATGATGAGATCGTCCATAGCGACTATATCTGGTTCTGTCGTCTTCTTTCGACGCATCACTGCACGAATCCTAGCAAATAGTTCATTCATACCAAATGGTTTTATGAGGTAGTCATCGGCACCGGCGTTCAACCCGATCACCCGATCATCTATAGTCCCTTTGGCTGTCAGCATGATGACTGGGGTATGGATACCGAGTAGACGGAGTTCGGTACAAACCTGTATACCGTCCTTCTTTGGAAGCATGATGTCAAGGATGATCAGGTCATAATCATTCTTCATTGCCTTCTTTAGACCCTCTTCGCCGTCAAAAGCGGAGTCCGTCGAATACTGTTCGACCTTTAATGCCCGACTAAGGATGTCGACCAGCTTTATCTCATCTTCTATAATGAGGATTGTCATCACTCATTTATATATCAAAAAACCCGATTTGGCAAATTTGAAGATTGCTGGGGTTCATAGTTGACGAATTGATTTTGAATAGTTCCATTTAACTACCTCGCAATGAGCGTTTAGTATGATCGAGCATCTCTATCTAACCCTGTTACTATCTAGTAGATTTGTGCGCAAACTGACGAGAACCATAGATAACCATGAGTGAACCAGCAAAATATAGTAAATAGAATAAACTCGAGAGAGGTAATCCATAAAACCCAACTTCATTACTATCGTTGAAGGTAAGAAAGATGACTAGAACAACTCCGACATTTATGATGAGCATACCTGCAGATATCATCTTTAATGGCTTTTTCAGAATATTCATAAATATATCAACAGAAAAATAGAAATATGATATAGCTGCACCACCCAACAGAACAGTTAGTATGATGAGGATTTGTTGTATCAGGGCGGGCATTGGATATATCATACTACTATTAGAATCTAAAATCCAGTTTCAGTTCTGTCCCGTTCCATACTGAATGAGCTCCAAATGGCGGTAACCACTCACACCTCATGAATGAGTCACCCGCACTACTTCCTCCCCGCTCTAAACGAATTGAATATAGGGAAGAAATCCGTAAGAAAGTTATATGTCGCCGCACCTGCTGGTCCGAGTTGTCCTATACCAGGAACACCGATCACGACGAGGAATAGACCTACCCCATTGGTTATCGCCCATATCCAGAAATTGTCTTTCATAACGCGGCGAACCTTGCGAGACAGTATCATCATCTCTGGCACTCGCTCTAGATTGTCTCTCATGATAGTGATATCGGCCGCTTCGATAGCAGCGTCAGAGCCGATGCCTCCCATAGCGATAGAAACATCTGCCAGAGCTAGAGATGCAGCATCGTTAACACCATCTCCGATATAGCCCACAACGCCTGGATTTTTCGTAGCCTTCGGTCCATGCTCTTTCTCAAATGTCTCGATAAACTTAACTTTATGCTGTGGAGACATGTTTGCATGAAAATGCTTTATATCGAGTTTCTCTGCTATAGCAGACGCTGCGCGTTCATTATCACCAGTCAGCATGTGCCACTCTCTGATACCTAGATCTCTGGTCTTCTGTATTATCTCAGACACATTGCTGCGTAGTTCATCACTATATGATAGCAACCCGACAACTTCTTTATTTACTCCGAGCAAGACTATACCTCGCCCCGCATCTTTCTCAAACTGAATATCACGCTTCACTTCTGCACCAACATGATATTCCTCATGTTCAGTGTACGAAGGTCGTCCCATGAACATCACCTCTCCATCATGTACAAATGTGATACCTTCGCCCGGAATCTCACTAAACTGGTCTGGTATATGAGCTGTGATGTGTTTCTCATCAGCATACTTCATGATCGCTCTGGATACGGCGTGCCTAGACACAGAAGCACCAGCTACAAATCGTCGACATATATCATCAAATGTTCGCGACCCGTAATTATGTATATTAGAGACTTCGGGTTTTCCGCGAGTCAGAGTTCCCGTCTTGTCAGTCAATAGATAATTCATCCTATACAATTGCTCGAATGCACCAGACCCCTTGATCAATACCCCTCTTTTCGCGGCATATACGATAGCGGAGGTATATGTGAGTGGAACAGCAACAGCGATGTCATCAGCACAAACTACCAGTAATATAGCCAGGATGATCTTCGAATCAACTCCAAATAAATACAATGTTATCGATACAAGAAACATTATCAATATATATTTCTCGGAGAACTTATCAGCGAACATCTCGGCTTGGTTCTTGTTACGGCTGGACTCTTCTACTAGCTGTATGATCCTAGACAATGTGGTATCGGCACCAACCCTATCTACCCTGACGATCAGAGAGCCGGACTCCATCACCGTAGAAGTAAATACCTGATCACCAACCTTCTTCGGCATCAGCTCATTTTCCCCAGTCAATGATGACTCATTGACTTCTGCCATGCCTGAGATGATCACGCCGTCAACAGGTACATTTTCACCTGCCTCAATGATCACCATGTCACCCCTACTGATCAAGTCTATATGTTTTTCCACAATACTATCCCCATCTCTCACCCTTACGATCTCTACATGATATTTCATCAAACTCTTTATCGACTTCTTCATCCTCGCTTCTGTAATATGATCGAATATTCGAGCAAATGCCAACATGAGGGAAATGAATGCAGCCGATGACCACTCATGTTGGATCAGCGAAAATGCTAGAGCTATAGACGCCAACAGATCTATGGTGATATGTCTCTTTATAAGGGCTTTCACCGCACTGATGGCTACTGGAACTATTCCCATAATACTAAATACTGCTAAGAATATTTCTAACCAATTAACTGCAGATGTATGGATCCCTAACAAATATAGTGAAAACTCTGCAATGAGTGCCAGAGCTATACCAATTATGAGGACCATATCAAATATTATGAAAATTTTATCCTTCGTAGTATCCGCGAGAGGGATGTTGATAGACATATGAATATTATAGCAGACACGATGAAAATAGCAGCCATGTATTTATGCTATAATATTCCCATGGACTTAACTGCATTAGAAAAGGAGCTCGCTGCACAGCGTGAACTCATCGAAAAGATCTACGCTTCTGTCGAAAAGACGCGTAAATATTTCCTCTGGACCATGTGGGGTACGCTCATCGTATTTGTTGCACCGCTCATCTTGCTAGCATTCGCATTGCCTTCATTCATGAATACATACTCAACATATCTGACTGGCAGCGGGTTGGGGCTGTAGAGCATTGCGATATTACTCAAACATAAATAGATAGAGCTAGTATTACATAAGGCTAGTATTTGCCATAAACACTCACCTAGGTACGCGTGATATTGTGTACTATTTTCGAATATTGGCATGTTCGATCCATTGACTATATCTGCATTCATTGGTACTGTACAAATAGATACCAGAACCTATGAAAAGGAAACTTGACACATCGCCATTGATACAATTCTTTGCCCGAACAAACAATGCGGTCTGGCTGATATCAACCGATCGCAATCACGGAAATATTCCGACGATCAGAGTTATCATTAAACATGACGACGGTTCCTATCCCCCTCCCGATCATATATGTAGGGGTGGAACGGCCATAGCGCTGATGAATGGATATGTTGGTCTATATTTCCAGCATCCTGTAATGAACAAGTTGAAAAATACCGCCAAACTCATTCTTCCGGAAGATGTTAACGATGATGAATTTGGGGACAATGTCGGCCCAGTCAGAGCACTGTACCCAACCAAATCAGAGGCCATGATCGCTTTCAACGGTTCCGAGACTGCTAACTCAGATTTCGAGTGCGAAGAAATGACGAAGAAAGTGCTAAGGTCGATCGGACCAAACCACCCAGTATTTATCGTTTCCCGAAGGGGTACAAACTCTTTCCCCTTTTGGTTTTATGATGAAGTTGGCATCGATCGTTCAACTTCACCAGTTATTGGGTTGGAAATGTTGTCCTTCGGAAAAACTGATCTGTCAGACCAAACTCAATCTGAAATGTTGGTCGACTGCGACATGACATGTAGTGATGTCGTTTCGTCAAGTAGCGAGCAGTCAGGTCATTTTCAACCTCCGCTCGATGCTGCCGCAGTCAGACGACTGATTCAGAGGATGGATACTGAGAGACAAAGGCGATTTTACCGCGATACCACCTGCGACCCAAAATATAGCTTTGAATAGATACCACTTTCAACACGCGATAGGTTCACATACTCTGAACTTATCGCTTTTTTGAATTATGGCGAGAACGAAGCGCAGTTTTGTAGCCAAAAATAAGGCTTTATATGGCAGGGGGAAGATGGTGGATGGGCTCTAAGCCATTTATCTAACTAACATGAAATAGAGTAGCACCAATATTCCTAGAACTATTCGATAGTACGCGAACGGTATGAAATCGTTAGTCTGGATATACTTGATGAAGAATCTGATAACGGATAGTGCCACAAAGAAGGCTGTTATGAAACCGATCACGAGCAGTACGACTTCGGTACCACTCATAGCAAATCCACCTTTCAATAG
Source organism: uncultured bacterium (assembly GCA_903846945.1). Taxonomy (GTDB): domain Bacteria; phylum Patescibacteriota; class Minisyncoccia; order Phycocordibacterales; family PALSA-1337; genus C7867-002. The sequence continues at coordinate 9,756 of CAINCE010000038.1, read as the reverse complement.
ACTATATCCCGTAGCAGCGATCATCGTTGGTATGGCGAGGTATAATGAGAACTCGACCGCAGCAATCCTAGATGCACCGAGAATGATAGCACCGATGATGGTGGCTGCAGATCTCGAAGTTCCAGGGATCATCGATAGACATTGGATGAGTCCTATGAAAAACACGGTCATCATAGGAATACTGGCGACTGTATCAAATCTAGGACGAAGGTGCTTTCTCTCAACATAAATCATGACCAAACCACCAACCACGAGTGTGGCGGCCACGACCCATGGACTAAAAAGATGTTTCTGAATATAGCCTCCAAATATTCCACCGATCAAAATAGCCGGTATGACTCCAACAATAGTTTTATACCAAATATTGAGTGCTGCAGATTTCTTCTCACCACTCTTGTTAAATGGCCATATCTTCTCCCAGAAATAGAAAATGACAGCTAGGATAGCGCCGAGTTGGATGACGATATCAAAAGTCTTGGTAAATGATGCACTGAAACTCACCCACTGATTCAATATGATGAGATGACCAGTAGACGAGATAGGCAAAAACTCTGTGATACCTTCAACGCCTCCCAAGAATATTGATTTGATGATTTCTATGAACATAAGGATGAATGTTAGATGCAGTCAAGGGTAAATTGGTTCGACTAAAAGTATAACATACAAAAAAGCGCCAACACTGTGCTGGCGCTCAATAGAATCCGGACAATCCGGTTAGATTTACCGAATGAGTTGCTGTGGAAGAACCCAGTAGAACGCCTTTGTTGGAGGAGCATCCCTGTCAACATAGGTTTCTACCGTGTTTCTGCCGCAAGCGGAGTTTGTAAAAATGCCCGACCAGTCGGTAAGATTGGTCGACCGGAAGATCACGACCGTCGAGGGTTGTATCGTTTCTCTCCAGTCGAACTCCGCATCTTCCGTGTCAGCTCTGTTGTAAGAGTGAAATGTCCAGCCGCTGGGCATCACGACGGTGTACTCAGCATTTGTTTCGTCATTCTGAATATAGGTGATGTCACCTTCAGCAGACTGTGTAAAGTTTGACCCCGAGCTTGCCCAAGGGACGAGCTCAAGACTTAGTCCGTATTGGACGGTGAAAGTGTTCGTATTCGTGTACGACTCATTTGCAAAGGTGAAACTCGCCGAGTTGATCGGTTTGGCAGGAGTTCCATTCGTCCACCAATCCGGGTAAACGACCCGAGTTACATTATTAGTAATAGGATTACCATCACTATCTTTCGGTGGGAACAGGTTTTTTAGCATACTCATGATCCCCCAAACGAAGATTCCGCCGATCAAAACGACTAGAATGGCGATGACAATCCAAATAAACCCACCCTTGTTACCCCGACGATTTATCGTAATCTTCATATCAGTTTGTCCTAACTACTCGGGGTCGAGGATTCGTAGTTGTGTTTTTGTGCAGATTTGCGTTGAATATGACCAGCACGATGTCGACTATTATACCGATGGTCAGTATAATCGCGAGGATCTTGCGATGTTTCCAGCACCACATATCCCCTCTACTTTTGGGATTTACGAGCGGCATAACATTTTCCTTTCGGATTCGAGTTTTGAAGTTCTCCCTCTTCAACAGTAGCTATCTGTCAAAGGTCTAATTCCCTAGCACCACAGTACGCCGACTTTGCAAATAAGTCAATACCTTAAATCACGCAGAAAACGATAGTATTTCACTAGACCAAAATCAGCCGTACCGATATAATGAGTGACAACAAATGAAAAACTTCTTTTACTCAGTGATCATATTAGCTTCGCTGGCTACTGCCATCTATTTTTATACTCCATTACGGGACATCATCGGGTGGTCACCCATTCCCTGCTCAAAACCTGTAAAATATTCTATCGGCTCATTTGACAATCGTTTCGGCATATCTGATTCACAGCTCATGAATGACATAGACGAGGCAGCTCGAGTTTGGAATGTAGCATTTGGAAAACCACTCCTAGAATATGACATCAATTCTCCACTAAGGATCAATTTTATCTATGACAACCGCCAACAGGTAACAACGCAGAGGAATGCGATGGATGACCAGATCTCTAGTGGACAGTCCGACTTCAATGTGATGAAGGTTCGCTATGACGCGATGTCAGCCAGATATGAGTCTGACAAAGCGGCGCTCACCGCACAAATAGCCGCCTACGATCAGAACCTCAAATCCTACAATGAGCAGGTATCTTCTTGGAATTCTAAAGGTGGTGCACCAAAAGCTGCTTATGCAGATCTCCAATCGATGAAGGAGGGTCTAGCTAGTGAGGTTGCCAGTTTGAGTCAGAGCCGCAATTCATTCAATGCGGAAGTGTCATCTCTGAACTCATTGGCACAACAATTGAACAGTCAAGCGAAGTCTTTGAATATAGATATCCGCAATTATAATACTGTTGGCGCATCTATCGGAGAGCAGTTCAGTGAAGGAGAATATATTTCGGATGCTTCCGGGAAGCGCATCAATATATATGAATTCAGAGACGAAAATCAGCTGATCCGCGTCATGGAACATGAGTTCGGACATGCTCTAGGACTCGATCATGTTGATGATTCTACTGCGATCATGTATTACTTGAATGAAGAGACGAATGTGGACCTGACTATGAGTGACATGAACGCACTTCAAGGAGTTTGTAATATTGATAAGTAATCAGTCCACAAAGTCGCTATGCTTGTCACCTGCCTGCGCAGTCGGGGCAAGCAGGAAAGTATACATACTGAGATATCCACATTGTGTATTCGTACACATGTTGTATGATGAAAGCCAGTTAGTTTTTTGGATAAAACAATTCAACAAAAGGATACCCAATGACTGTAGAAGTCTTTCATCAGGAAATGTTTCTGAAACGCCAAATGATCGACGCACTCACTTGCCCGATCAATCGACACGGCACCAGAGTTGAATACAATTGTGATGACTGGGGATTATGGAGAAATCCAAATCTATTGGTCCAACATTACATTGAGAACGGTGGTGCCAAGGAGTTTGCCAAGCGCCGTGGTGAGTTTCTGGAGGAAATCGTGGTCCCCGACGAGATCGAATTTGTCATTTGACTTACACTGACTTTCCCAAAGTCTTAAACCACCAGAGTCCCCTCACACAGTACTTGCCCCCGCCGGTACTGTTTTCTATTTTACCGTCCCCAATAGTGGTATGCCTATACGGCGCCGTTTCGTCTCACCACGAAAGAGATGTGCTCGGCGTTCAGTCTGCTCACCGCGCGATCCTCGATGTGCCGCGTCAGTCATCGCACGGAAACTAGATCCGAGGAAGACGCTATGTTTGCCATATTTTGCATCAACTAGATCGACTGCCTCGTGTATCTTCTGAACACGATCGATGAGTTCATGATGACCAAACATATCTATAGTAGAGACATTCTCGTGTGACAGTTCCATGAGTGTGACTCCAGTTGCACGATACTGGATACCTGCACGGTATATGGTATTCCAGACTTCACGAACCGTAGCCACAATCTTTTCTGGTACGCAAACTTCCTGCAACAACTTTAACTCGAGTGCGTGATAACGGAAGTCCTGCGTCTTCAGGAAGAATGTAAATCGCTTTGTGAATAGGTGGTGCCGGCGGAGTTTGATACATGCATTCTCGATATTTTTCGAAAGTTGCGAAAAGATGAAACTAGAGTCGGTAGATGATGGTGTGAATGTTCTGGTCTTACTTATAGATGCGTAATCATGCTTCACACCGAGTGTTAGCGGGTATATAAAACGGCCATTGAGCTCGGCATGTATCTCCTGAAAGGGTTTCGACAGGTGCGCACGGACCCATTCTGGTGACTTCGTAGCAAAGTCGAGACTAGTCGTGATGCCCTGCTTTTTCAGATACATCTCCGTGTTCGGCCCTATGCCCCAGATCTTGCCTATGGGCCACTTTGATAGATACAGGTGCAGATTGTAACCATGGATGATGGTCAGTCCCGAAGGCTTCTTCCACTTCGACCCTATCTTTGCGGTGACTTTGTTAACAGAAAGTCCGACAGAGAAGGTCATGCCGAGTTCTGTATCTAGATCGTGCTTGATCTTCATCGCCATCTCCTCATATGACATATTGTTCGGCCGACGCATACCAGTTAGATCAGCGAAACATTCATCTATGCTGTACTCTTCTATATCATTCGTATATCGGCGCACGATCTCATACATCCTCTGTGAATAGAGACTGTAGGTTTCATAGTCGGATGGCAGGATGATGACATCGGGACAGATCTTACGAATCTCGCTGAGTCGCATGGCACGAGTGACACCGCGAGCTTTGGCTTCGTAGGACATGGATGACGCTATGCCACGTTCCTTACCGGTTACGACAGGTTTGCCGCGGAGTGCAGGATTTTTCGCAACCTCACATGATGCAAAAAATGCATCTCCATCTACATGGAGTATGGCGCGTGGGAATGAGTGATGGGTTAGGTGTTGCATGTATTTAAATATACTATTCCCGCAACCAGTCCTCTAGATTTCACTACCTCCAGCTACCGAGGACAGGTACTGAGTCAGCTATATTATTCAATGTTTCAATATTTTCTTCATAATTGTTTCTGATAAAGTCTAGTAAATATTCAACATCTCAATTGTTAAATAGTTTGTATTTCAGTGGTTCAATATTTCAATTGCTAAATCCTTAAATACTTCAGTATTTCCTAATCACTCCCTTTACCACCGCAGCAATCTTTAGGTCCTGCTCTGGATGTATAGGTGGGTACGCTTTGTTGGCTGGTTCCAACCATACTTTGCCAGATGTCTTCCTGTAATATTTCATCGTCCAACCGCCGTCGACCTCTGCGATCACGATGTCACCTATCTTCGGTTCTCTGCCACGCTCTACTATGACGAGATCCCCCTCCTGGATACCAGCATCTATCATCGAGTCACCTTTTACCTCCAGCATGTAAGTGGCTTCCTTCTTCTCAATGAGATAATCATCGATACTCATGGTATCTACGAGTTCCTCCTCTGCTGCCGTAGGAAAACCGGCCTCTACGAGTCCTAGGACTGGTATCTCACCAAATAGTTTGTTCGGAACGAGTCTGCCACTCCCGTCTTTGTCTAGCATCCCTTCGACAACTAGTTTGTTAACCAGCTTGTAAACTGCATTTTTAGACCTGAAACCGAGTAGTTTCATGATCTCCGCATACGAAGGCATGCGTTTCGTTTCTCTGTAGAACTTTATGATTTTGTCTTTGTAGGTGTTCATAATGATCTAATTGAAATATTAAAACAAGAATGTACTAACGAGACTGCCAAACATACTCATCTTACTTGGTAACATGCGAGATAGTTGTGCGCGGAGGATTTTGTGGCGGAGAGCTTTACGAGCATAAGGGATGCCTTTGATGATACAAATGTCGATGTCGCGATTTAGTTTCTCGATCTCGGAACGAATAGCTCTGATGGTTTGGTATTTACTCATAGTGATTAGTGATTGAAATATATTATAATGTTGGGTTACGCGACTTCTTACTGCATACATTATAGGTGAACGGATGTTCACCTGTCAACGCGACACCTGTGGATAACTCGAGGCACGAATCAGGTCGACAATCATATGCACACAAGTGACATAGAAAATTATCTTTTGAAACGCAACTTCTAGATCACATCCACAGTTACCCATGAAAATCCGTCAAAAAAGTTGACGCTTTTACATAAGAGCCCATCCACCATCTCGTGGTACCCTACCAGGAAATCTTGATGTACCAAGATTCCAAAAAAATTATCAAAATTCACGGCTTAACTACGTCAAAATATAGCCGAAATTTCCATAAATCTTGACACGCCAAGATTTTAAAACAGGGGGTTTCGAGGAAGTATGTGTACCCCGCAGACTGATCTGTAAAAACTGAGATGGAATTTGAACAACGATATGAAGCCGTCAGTAATTGATTTCATTCAACACTATTTGAATTGAATTTTGGTAAATAATATTTGATAAATTGCCCAAAATAAATGTCTCTAATTAATAGCTCTAACATAGAACATAAATTCACCGTTACAAGTCGACATGGCAATTACGATCTGCAGCCATCAAAAATCACACTAAGGGCTCGTTCATAAATAACTCCCCAATCTTGCGTCCACTGCATCGTTGGCTAAGGGTACTACTCAATCACAAAATCTTTCATCGTACTTATAGTACGCCTCAAGATTTTGTTCAATCGTAGCACCCCTATCCAGCGCGCATTGAACACCATCTGAGGAAGTTATTTATGAACGAGCCCTAAACCAGATCTGAATACACCACAGCATCCTTCACCTTCTTCAGTATCTGCGCAGGTTGCGCTTCGAGAATCGCCTCGCCAGGTTCCACATCATCAACATTTTGTGTACTACTTTCGCCAACATTCGACCCATTCGAATTTCCACTCAAATTTCCAACCAAACTATTCATCGCATCCCTCTTGGACTCACCGTAGACGAAAGCGTATGCGTGATCCAACTTTGCTATAGTCGCCAATGTTATCGTCACCCTCTTCCACTTCCCCGCATCATATGAAACCACAGTACCAGGATTACTGACACCTATCGTTCTCGGCAGCACACCGGCGATGTGACTGTCAGTGCCGATACCAAACTGACCTATTATGATATCGTTATTACTCCACGCATCACGGAGATTTACCCCAAACATCTTTGTAGTTTCTTCTAGTGATGCACCGATCAGAACCGGAATAGTATTAACAGCTTCAAAATCAAAACCAGCTTCTCGGAGTTGTCTCCAATTGGAATCAGGGTGATTGATAGAACTATAACGCTCATCAGTCAAGATCACTGTAGCATTTTTCAATATATATCTCTTGCCCTCTTTATCCAGCTCCAGCTTCATCGTATTCAAAATCTGCACAGAAATCGGCATATTTGACCCACCACAAACCAGCCACAAAACTTTCTTTTCATCATTCAAGTACTTCAAAATGAGCGTCGCCAACTGTCCTACGCCCTCGGGTATGAATTTGTTTATGTATTGTATAGACATTTACTTTTTGTGTATTGCGTGCCCTCCAAACTGCTTCCTCATGAGTGCCACTATCTTGTTTGAATACTTCCGTTGATTCTTGGGATCCGACGACTCATTTCTAACCTTCAATGCATCCTCGATAACTCGTACATCTACGCCGAGCTCTCTACCAGTTTTCACTGTCCATTCACCTTCGCCATTCTGATCGATCTTTCCAGAAGTTCCTGCTATATCCTCCGTCTCAAATATATTCCTACAAAGATCGATGAGCCAAGACCTCACAACTGAACCCTTCTGATATACGCGTGTCACATCCGCAAGGTTGAGTTTGAACCGACTCGCGTGCATGACGGCATATCCTTCACCGATAGCTTCCATCATGCCATATTCGATGCCATTATGCACCATCTTTACAAAATGACCTGCACCAGAGACTCCACAATAGGCATAATTGTCACCGGCAGAGAGTGCCTTGATATAAGGCTCTATCTGTGACCATTTTTCGCGCGGACCACCGACCATCAAGGCAAATCCATTCTTTTCGCCCCAAACTCCGCCACTAGTTCCACAGTCAAAGTAGTGAACACCTTTTCGAGCCATCTTCTTCGCTCGTCCCATGGTCAATTTGTAAAATGAATTGCCTCCATCTATGACTATATCGCCCTTGCGCAGTTTTGGACCGAGATGAGACTTTCCAAATAGGAAATCGTCTACGATGGCGTGAGGTAACATGATCCAGAAGATGCGTGCTGCACCGGGTCTACCCTCGTGCACATCAGCCCACCCAACAACTTCGTCCAAGTCACTAGAAGCCTTTACCGAGGCGACTCCTTTTTTATTGGTTCCTTTGTTAATATGTTCGACAGGTCCTGCTGACCTATTCCATGCATTCACGCTAAAACCCTTCTTATGTAGCCTTCGTGCTATCTGCGCCCCCATGCGACCAAGGCCAAATATGGTGATAGTTGGATTTGAATTTCTCATGATATGTCAGGTTAATTACATTAAATTTACTCTGAATAATCCCTTGACCCCCCACCAGCCAGTGAACAATAGAGTACTGGTGGCAACATCCGCAGGTTCGATAGAATTGACTTCTGTAGAACTGGCCGACATTGATGATGTTAGTTGGGGAACAGTAGCATCACTCTTCACTACGAACAACTCGTTCAATTGGATGTCTCGACCAACATAGTACCTATTTATCGAGAAAATATCCATGTTTGGAAATATATCAAAATTGCCATCCTGAGCCGCATTGTACAGATCATTACCAAATATATTCATACCAAACGAATTTCCTGGCAATGCAAATCTAGTGACAGACATATCATCTGTCTTGATCCTATAACCATATGGCTGTCGTTCGCACCCAACATAGACATAACCATCCATATATGGCATATCATCAGTTATAGAACAGCCAGGGAAATTGGTCATGCCCAGAGTATCCAATGTAGCACCATCGACTTTTTCGAAACCATCGTCTTCCCCTCCACCAAAATACACCTCTGTTGTTGATCCATATGTCGCTACGGCCGCAGAGTGTCCATTCGTAACATGTCCAATAGTACTCACCATGAGTGGTGTACCATAAATGCCAACCTTGAACACAGTTGAAGGACGAGTGTAAGATATTCCATAAATGTATTTACCGTCGGTTGTGATGGCTGGCTTCAGGCCGATATTCACCGATGTAGTACTGATCACTGTCGATAGGAAATATGTATTGGGATCTATTCTGTATATCTCCAACGAACCATTGTTAGATAGTGTAAAGTATATCTTGTCATTCTTTTCATCATAAACCATGGACTCTATGTCACCTGTACGACGAATAGAGATGATGCGGAACTCCCTGAGATTGGCTGGATTTGTAAACACAAACAGCTGATTGGTCGAAAATGGATTGCCACTCCTCGCTGCCATGCCGATAAATATCTTGCCATGAACCGTGACTGAACCATGTGCATACGCGAATATCTCTGGCGACTGCTCAGAGATCATAACTGGTGTGCTAGGTGGTTTTTGAACTGTCGGTTGTGCTGCAGGCTGTGCCGTCCTACCTTGAGGTAGGCGTGGCCCATAAGGGACTTGAGGACCGATAGGCTGCGAGATCGGCTGACCAGTGAACAATGCCCATATGAGTAGAACACCCGCAATGATGACGATGATCGGTACTGCGATTTCTAAGTCTCGTTTCAAAGTGATTAAATTATTGCACGATAACGATGAACTTACAAACGCATAATAGTTGTGACAATATCATTCCGTCAAATACCTTCTACTACTTACACGAAGTCGAAGTGATGACGAATGTTCCTGCCTTAATCGAAACATATTGGACTGTACCAGCCTGATCGTACAGAACGAGACATGAACCTTTACCTTGACCAGGTTGACCTATCTCAACAGTAGTACTGGCATTCGAGCCGCCAGAAACGATCAGTGGGGTCGAAGTGGCACTACGCAGTGAAACTGGTCCGTCTACTACGAGACCATTGGAGATATTGGCACCACCACCTATGTTGATATTGTTATCAATATTCATGTCATTTAGGACGGATGCGGAACCAGCTTCGATACCACCAGCCTCAATCTGTTGGATATATGCTCCACCGATATCGAAAACTTGTAGAGTATTACTTCCATTATTCACAACATATGCGTAGTGGCCTTTGACATCGAGACTGACTGGATTTGTTCCAGTTGGAACCGACCCGATATATAGCGGACTGGCAGGATTTGAGACATCAACGATCTGAAGGGTATTACT
>CAINCE010000037.1 GCA_903846945.1 uncultured bacterium | reverse complement strand
TATCAAACACAACTCTGAATACATACACCTTTACAGGATTGAGTCCAAATACAGTACATTGCTATGTGGTACAACCCGCTTCGACATATACGGCAACAACTCGTAACAGTGTATGCGTCACTACGCGAGGGGTATATCAGCCTGGGGTGCTAAATATGTGATGGTCGGAGTGATTCTCGGCTCTCTATGTCATCTGTTGCCCCCCTTTTCACTCTTCTACTTATCCTCACCCATCCTATACAACCCCTCCACCATCCAAACCATCTTATCCATAGAAAATTTCGTAGCCACTCGCTCCTTTAGTGCCGCGCCATATTTCTTGCGTTCTTCAGGATGCTCGATCATGAATGATAGCGCATGAGAGAGTTCACGAGCATTCCTCGACTGGATCAATATGCCAGACTTCATATCTTCGACCATCTCAGGAATACCGCCGACAGTAGTAGCAACGATAGGTAGGGAAGCAGAGCCAGCTTCCAGGATCACATATGGCAATCCTTCCTTTATCGATGGAAGTGCAAATATGTTAAACGCCTTCATGTATTCACAGGCATTGTCTACATAACCTAGCAAGAAGACATTGCCTTCAAGTTTCTTTTCCTTGATCATTAGATGTAGATGGGCACCTTCTTCACCATCACCCATGATGAGACAGATAGCGTTCGGTTGTTGTTCGACGACCAGTGACATCGCGTTTAATAGGTATTGCAAGCCCTTATTTTTATGTAATTCAGCGATGCATCCTATCACTGTCTTCTTGTTAAATTCCCCGAGATCCATGCTGATCAGTTTGCTTATAAACTGCTTTGCACCATCAACAGATAAAAATGGCGTCTGTTTGATACCTAGAGGGATCAAAGTCAATTTCTTCTTTACCCAAGGAAAATATAGAGCTTGCGAATAATCCCTCTCTGAGAGAAGCACTGTCGTATGTGATAGTAACATCGTTATCCAAGATGCCACCGCGATCAAGGCACGCTCATGTATTGGGCGACTCTCATTCCATGTCCAACCATGAACAGTAGTGATGATCTTCTTCGTTCGGAGGAGTCGTCCTGCGATGGTGCCGAGTCCTGCCGCTTTCGGGCTATGCAGATGGATGATATCAGGCCTCTTGTTCTTGATGATGCTATAAATTTCCTTGAATGAACCCGCGTCTTTGCTAGGGGATATATCTCGCCCGAGAGTTGTTATAGAAAAGGTGTATATGCCAGCACCTTCGAGCTTTTGTTTGAGTAGTCCTTCACCTCCGACAGCCACCCAAACATCATGACCCTTTTCTTTCATAGAGGTTGCCAAGTCGTAGACATGTCTCTGTGCACCGCCCCAGTTCGACTTGGTGATGATGTATAGTATCTTCATACATTAAAGCTAGCATCTTAGAGCCTTTTCGGCAATTGGGTCTGACATTGCTGGCATATTGGGAGCGAACCCGCAGGGATGAATGAGTTGTGAGGTGTTACTTGGCGAGTCAGCTTGGCGGGGCATTGAAATCCCCCCAGATCCGTGTTAGCGTTCTAGCTATGACATCCATCACCAATTCTCGTACGGGCTCAATATTGGTCATCGGCGACGCATTAACCTACATAGTCTCCCTCGTACTCACCCTCACGGTGCGTTATGGCGAAGTACCATCGAAGCATCTTCTAGCTTGGCACGCCATACCATTTGGCATACTCATCGCCGTGTTCATCCTAGTCAACTTTAGTGCAGGTCTATATGACAAACAGGTCACAGTCATCCGTGACCGCATCCAAGGGTTACTCTTGCGAGTACAGGTAGTGAATATACTGATCGGTGTAACATTCTTCTATCTCGCACCAGTCGCGATCGCGCCGAAGGCGAACCTCATCATATTCTTCGTCATATCAACACTCGCACTACTCTTGTGGAGGATGATCATGTTCCCAGTAGTTAGTCATACCAGGAAGCAAAGTGCCATCATCGTAGGGACTGGTGACGACCTAGAAGATCTGTATAAGGAACTAAATGGAAACCGCAAATACGCCCTCATATTCCGTGAACGAGTAACTCCCGGATTGACGACAGATGAGACAGTGAAGCTCATCAACGCAGCCGTGAAGCGTACAGGTGCATCCGTCATCGTCGCAGACTTCCATGATCGAGTCGTAGAGTCCGCCATGCCATTCTTATATTCAATGGTTTTCTCTGGTATACAGATCGTCGATGCTAGCAAGATGTACGAAACTATCTTTGATCGTATACCATTATCGATGGTCGGCGAGAGATGGTTGGTGGAGAATTCTGGAACCGCTCTCGGCAATCGCAAGGTCTATGACGGACTAAAGAGGGTGATCGATGTCGTATTGTCATCTGTCGGTGGCATCATCTCTCTCATATTCTATCCGTTTGTTTATATCGCGATAAAGATAGAGGACCGCGGACCCATCTTCATCACTCAGGAGCGCGTCGGCAAGAATGGCAAACTCGTGAAGATCGTAAAATTCCGCAGCATGTCAGGAAATGACCATGGTAAGTACGGGGCAGATGGCGTCTCTTTGGTCACAGTCACTCGTGTAGGGAAGATACTCCGTAATACTCGCATAGATGAGTTACCACAGTTCTGGAGTGTCTTTCGTGGTGACATGTCACTAGTCGGTCCTCGCTCAGAATTACCAACACTCGTCGGTATTTATGAAAAGGATATTCCGTATTACAATGCACGCCACTTGGTCAAGCCAGGTCTCTCCGGCTGGGCACAGATATATCATGAAAATCATCCTCATCACGCCATAGATACCGAAGATACCAGTGACAAACTGTCATATGATCTCTACTATATTAAAAATAGGTCACTAGCGTTGGATGCAAAGATAGTACTGCGCACTTTGCAGATACTGATGAAGAGGGTGGGGAGGTAGTTGAGCAGAAACCCGAGATCCGCCAGCTGGCGGAGAGATCAGGAAACAGAGATCAGGAGAGAATCGACTCGACAAGGCCTCGCCTTGTCACAAACTGTAGGAGGGCACAGAAGTCGAGTGTCCACAATATTGTATATTATATTTTTGGGCGTAAAATGTGTGTATGGAGAAACAAAATTCCCAGATCATCATATACAAAGACCAGAACGGAAAAGTCAAAATCGACGTACGGTTTGATGGTGATACTGTATGGTTGACTCAAGACTTGATTGCGAAGCTTTATGACAAAGGTCGTTCGACAGTGACAGAGCATATAACTCATATCTGTAATGAGGGGGAATTAGATCAAAGTTCAGTATGTCGGGAATTCCGACGTACTGGTGATGATGGTAAAGACTATCTTGTTAAATACTACAATTTGGATTTAATTATTGCCGTAGGATACCGAGTAAAATCCCCACAAGGCACCGCCTTTCGCAAATGGGCAATAGAGAGACTTTCAGAGTACATTATCAAAGGCTTTATTCTTGACGATGAACGATTGAAGAATCCTGATCTGCCGTTCGACTATTTCGAACAGCTATCTAGTCGCATAGCCGATATTCGTGCCAGTGAGAAGCGATTTTACCGCAAAATTACTGATATTTATGCAACGAGTGTCGACTATGACCCTACGAATGATCAGAGCTTAATATTTTTCAAAACTGTGCAGAACAAAGTACACTATGCAATAACCGGAAGCACGGCGGCAGAGATAGTTGTTAGTCGGATTGATAGCAAGAAATCTCACATGGGACTTACGAATTGGAGAGGTAGAAAGCCGACCAAGGAAGAAGTAGTCATAGCAAAAAATTATTTAACTGAAGAAGAGTTGTTGCAACTGAACAATTTAGTTGAACAATACTTGATTTTTGCTACAGAGCAAGCGCGTCGCAGGGTACCTATGACCATGAAAGACTGGATAGAGAAGTTACATGGATTTCTAACTATCAATGATAGAAATATCTTGAAAGATGCGGGAAAAATATCTCACGACCTCATGAAAGAGATTGCTGAAAAGCAGTTTGATGAGTACAAGCAGATCGAAGCTGGGCAGGATGTTGGGTTTGATGAAGCGGTTTTGAAAGTTATTGAGAATACAGAAAAGAAAAGACAGACTTGACCTTCTTCGACAAGTCGACAAGGCCTCGCCTCGTCGGGCGCGGAAAGGCGCGGATAGGTTGCACAATTTCTGAAAATAGCTATACTACTCAACATGCTTAAACATCGAGCGCGTGCCGTATTTATATTGATCATTGCCGCAGCAGTTGGCTATTTTGTCTACGCTTCCAACACTCCGAACAGCAAACATGCATTTCATCTAGGACTAGACCTCTCTGGTGGAACACACCTCGTATATAGTGCCGATGTTTCTAAACTCGTCGCGGCAGATGTCACAGACTCCATGACAGCCCTCAGGAATGTCGTCGAGAACCGTGTCAACCAGTTCGGCGTTAGCGAGCCACTCGTCCAGACAGAGCAGAATGCCGCCTTATCTAACAAAGAGAGTGCTTACAAGCTCATCGTCGAGCTTCCAGGAGTTACCAATATAGATGAAGCAGTAAAGTCTATCGGTGCAACTCCAGTTCTAGAGTTCAAACTAGTCACAGCAGATCTGATGAGAACATTCGCCTCGTCCAGCGCAGCATTGAATAGTACCAGTACGGATATCACCAAGGACCCTGCATACCTCGCGTTATTCAAGGAAACAGGACTCACTGGTCGCATGGTCGCCAAGGCAACAGTAGAGTTCAATCAAACAACCAACGCTCCTGTCGTAGGGCTCTCATTTACCAGCGACGGCAGAGACCTATTTGGAAAGATTACCAAGGATCACATTGGCGACTTCCTCGGCATATTCCTCGATGGTAAACTCATATCAGCACCAGTATTACGCGACGCTATATTAGATGGGAAAGCAGAGATCAGTGGTAATTTCACTGTTGACGAAGTAAAGTCACTAGTGCGTGACCTCAACTTTGGTGCTCTACCAGTTCCTATAACCCTCATTTCTTCCCAATCCATCGGTCCATCACTCGGAGCAGAAGCAGTAAATGGTGGCATCAAGGCAGGTATCATCGCCTTCATCATCATCGCTATATTCTTGATCGCATGGTACAGGCTACCAGGATTCATCGCCACTGTCGCTCTCGCCATATATGTCACACTGAGCTTGGCGATATTCAAACTCGGAGTTTCTCCAACAGTTATCATCTTCTGTATCATCCTCATGTTCCTCGCTATGAGATATCACTGGGGTTGGGGAGCAGCAGCGGTCATCTTCTACGGACTCATGACCACGATAGATGGAGTTCTTTCACCCGTCACACTCACCGCTGCAGGTATCGCAGCATTCATCCTCTCGATCGGTATGGCAGTTGATGCCAACATCCTCATCTTTGAGCGCATGAAAGAGGAACTCGTTCGTGGCAGGACTATCTCTGACGCCATGCATGAAGGTTTCGCTAGAGCTTGGACATCTATACGCGACTCAAATATTTCCAGCTTCATAACAGGCTTTGTGTTGTATTTCTTTGGTAGTACTTCTGTGGTAACTGGTTTCGCCCTAGTCTTCGTCGTCGGCGTGATGGTTTCCATGTTTACCGCTATCACAGTTTCGCGCCTTCTACTCTACGCTGTAGCGCCTGCACATGATTCCAAGTTCACTAGATTCTTGATTAGTAATGGGTTTAGGAAATGATAATCCAGATTTATGATTTACGATTTTAGATTTACGAATAGTTGAGGCGAAATCATGGGAATGTTACAAAATTCAATTGCGATTATTCTTAAATCATAATTCTTAATTCTTAATTCTTTTAATTCCATGTTTGTCATAAAATACCGAAAAATCTTCTATTCAATATCTATCATACTAACGATAGCTTCATTTGCGTCACTCATGATCTGGGGATTGAAGCTCGGCATAGATTTCAGAGGGGGAGCACTCATCGACATCGCCTATGAGGTTGGCGCACGACCATCAGTTTCAGTTATCACTACAGGACTTGCCGCTATCGACCCTGCCGTATCCGTGAGACTCTCAGGTGAGAATGATCTCGTTATCCGTATGAAGGATCTCGATCAGACACAGAAAGCAGTCGTCATGAGTGTACTTTCGATGGATGGTGCCGCTTCGACTACAGTAAAGGCTTTTGACTCCATCGGTCCAGTACTAGGTGCCGAAGCACTCCGCAAAGCATACATCTCTATCATCTTGGTCATTCTCGGCATCGTATTGTTCATCACATTTGCATTCAGGAAAGTTTCTGAACCAGTTTCTTCATGGAAATACGGTCTTACTGCAGTCGTCGCCCTCGTCCACGATGTCATCATCCCAGTCGGAGTATTTTCCGTCCTTGGACACTTTGCTGGATATGAGATAGATACACTGTTCGTCACAGCTATCCTCGTCGTTCTAGGTTTCTCTGTACATGATACCATCGTGGTCTTTGACCGAGTCCGTGAGAATCTGAAAAATAGTGGCACCCTAAAGCCATTTAGTGAGATAGTTGGTGAGAGTATCAGTCAGACATTTGTTCGTTCCATCAATACTTCCATGACCACTCTCTTGGCACTCGTCATTCTCTACATCTTTGGTGGTTCGACCACAGCGCACTTCTCGTTGGTTCTCATCATCGGTATCGCCGTTGGAACATACTCATCTATATTTATCGGCTCACCACTCCTCGTCACTCTACAGATGTGGTCAAAGAAAGGGAGGTAGGAAGGGCTCTAAGGTTTAGCGAGGCGAAGTCGACAAGAGACAAGTCGACAAAGCGAGGTCTTGTTTGTGGTAGATAAAAAGAACCCCAGTCAGTTACGACTGGGATTTTGCTAATGTGATCGTTTCTGCGGCTCGTCCGACTAGAACCGGATCGGCCGATAACCAGATTGACTACTGGAGCTCACCACCCAGCGGTTATCATAAGGTGCGACGATGAGGGTGGAGCGCAGCTTGCTCGGATTGGACATCCGGAGCAGACGACTGGTATCGATGAACATACGTCCACCATACTCATGGAAAACACTGTAGTCAGGAGGTGTTGACATGAGGATACCTTCCTTGGTCCAAGGTCTTTCTTGGAAGACTTCGAAGAGTATTAGGGCTGGCTGACTCTCGTCATGCACATTTTTTGCGTGCTGTACGAATGATAGCCAGTGGACCCATTCGCCGATCTTCTCGCCGTTCGCGAGAACAAAACCGATCGGCTTGTCACTTGCAGGTGCTTCTACAAAGAGTGAGGAGAGATACAGAACTCGAGAGGGTCCACCGGGTGTTCCGTAGTGCAGGAAACGACCCTTGTCATCGTCCGTCATGAGTTTGCTATCGTCAAAGTTCTCGTTGTATCCGGCCTTGCCAGTATCACCGAGGAATGTGACGAAGCGTTTCATGCTGTCTGAATTACCGCCGATACTAGGAAAGGTAACGGGCTGACCCCTCTCTCTGATATAGGCGAGGTCGATACGACCAGGTCGTTCGTCGGGCAATCTGATCACCCGATTTCCTGCGCCACAAGAGACATACAATTCCTGGGTGATGTAGTTCACGATGACGGAAAATATCGGCACTCCGCGTCTGATACAACTGATTGCAGATGTTGCACCAGAGATCGATGCGGGGCCACTGAATTTCAGTTGCCAGGCCTTTACTGTTTCTGGATCGTTCAGGATGTCGCCGATTCGCATCCCTTGAGGGCAATCATTCAAGAATGCCTTCAGTTGGTTTGACCGGTCTGTCGGGTCGCTGATAAATACGGTTCGAAATGTCTGGGGGTCGTTCGGTCGAAATGAGTCGCCGAGGAAAAATGATCCTTTGGTCCCAGCTTCCTCGGTGATGACGACAGCACCAGTATCATACTGCGTGAGCTCGGAGCAGATAGTGATCTCTGGTCCAGCGTCCATACCGAGCGTGTCTTTCTTGCCATAGCGAGCGACTGGTCGTAGAGCTTCTCCGGCAGTATTGTTTCGAAAGTCATAAAACGACTTGAGAACTGCCTTGATGGCCGCGTTCATGTGTGATATTTCTACACCTTGCATGTATCCGTCCTTTCCAATGGGGTTTGTTGAGCAACGGTTCTCTCTGGTTGTCAAAGAGCTCGTTTGTCATATCCTATTCTTATTATGAAATATTGCAAGTGTTTGCCGTCTTGCATAGGTCTCGCCTAAGATCTGACAAGACCTGACTTGGCGAGGTCTCGTTATCGAACTAACCGAAATAAAAGCCGAGTCGAACTAGTGTTCGACTCGGTGACTCTGGCTCTGCATTTGAGCCAAGGTGATCCTGACTTAAGCGAGTGCTTTGGCGGATCCGCGTTTCTTGGAACGAGCTATCTCCAAATGACGACGGAATTCGTTCAGACCGTCGGCCCATGAGGGGTGATTCACTCGTTTGGCACTGTATGGCAACCTCTTGCCGCCATTGAATCCTGTCAGTGTGATGTCACTCGCGGCCCGACCACCCACTTCCTCTTCTTTGAGTCTGAGAAGTTTCTCTTCGCTCATGAGGATGTTCTGGGGTCTACCATTCTCAGTCCATCCCGACCCTGGAACTGCGACCTGAACGACCCAAGTTCTGTCGTCTCCAGATACTCTCTGGATGACGATGATGTGAACATTTCCGTTGTTTACCCTGAATCCCGGCTCTACTTTATCACTCATTCATTTTTATTTCCTCGCATTGTTGGTTTGTAGCTCACCACACCATATGGCGAGCCGAAAGAACTGAGTCTTTAGTATATCATACAAATATGTTTTCGTCCATGTCGCTCGAATGATAACTTATGCTATCCTTGCACGAGTTATCTAGTTGAAAAAATGGAGGGTTTAATACCCTCCGTCAAATATCAGTCAACAGAAAGAGATCATTATGAAAAAAGCTTTTGTTGTAGTTCCTTCAGATGTCGAAGTTGACCCATCCTATGATCGTGAGATTGCTGAATTGTCCGATACAGTCATCGGGCACACCGTAACTGTGATAACCAGAGAATGTGTAGGCGGTGCAGCGATAGTCGCCGGAAAGATCGTGACTTCAATATTTTTGGTTAGGAATGATCGAATGGTAAAGGTCATATTACCTAGAGGCGGAGTATTGCAAGCAGTCATCGAGAAAGTCGACGAACAAAATCATCTCGCGGAATTGAAACCAGTTATGGCTACTAGGAAGGATTTTGATAGTGTATCCAGTCGAAAGGGATTTCGATTTGCTGTGGGACCGATCGGTAGTGTAGGTGATGCTCTCTTGATATCAGATACCAAATCAAGGAGACCATCGGTCATCGTCGCGGGCATGTCATATGTTATACGAGCTTGCGAAAGGAGGGAAGAAGATTGTTGGAAAATGTTAACCAAACTTCCAGCGGGACTCGTCGGCGGGGGGATCTGGAATCTCGAAGGAAAGTTTGTTGGGCTAACAATAGGGACAAAGAAAACATATCATCTCATGGAGTCTGACATGATGTTAGCCTTACCGGCGGAAACGGTTATGAATTTTGCAGAGAGAAATTAAATGGGTTTGTTTGTGATGGGCCTGCTCACCATGTGTGGCAGGTCCTTTTTTACATTCACTCTTTGGGAATAATTCACGCAAAATTATATTCTCTTTTGACATGCGACTTCTGAAGGATGGTATTTCCACCCTCCCTTCCCAATAACCCGAAAATGCCGTATTGTATACACTCATGTCCAAAAACAGCAAACAGACAGCGAATCCATACAGCCGAGCCGCCAAATCAGCGAAAAACGAGTTTTCAGGCGACACCATCATCCGTTTCGAAGGGGTGTCTTTCGAGTGGGGCGAGAACAAGCATATCCTAGACGAAGTAGACTTTACCGTGCGTCGTGGTACCAAGATCACCATCATGGGCCAGAATGGTGCAGGCAAGACTACTATATTTGGTCTCATCCTCGGCGCCACAGAAACTGCAGCTGCCGCCAACCTAGGCCACGCACAAAAGCCAGAGTCAGGTGATATCCATATTACGAATGGTGCGACTATCGCCACCGCTCGCCAAGTCATGCCTCGAGCAGACCTCGAACTCACCGTGCGAGAATTCTTTGCGAAATGTTTTGCTGATAAAGTTTACGACCTCGATCCACGAATAGATGAAGTGTTGGAGATCGTAAATCTGAAATTTGGGAAGAATCACGCCCAACAGCGCGGCACGATTCAGAGCCGCACGCCAGAGTCGCATACAATAGGACTGGGAAGATCTTCCAAACATGGGGGTAGTAAAGTTGACGAAAAATTGGTCAACTTTGAGGGGGTAACCGGAGGGACTGAAGTAGGTGAGACCACAAAAGTAATGGCTAAAGAGAGCGTCGCGATTGGAGAAGAGAATAATTCGACTCATGGAGACACGATTCACGGAGACACAAAGTTGAACGACCCGAAGGACCGTCTATTAAAAACTTTTTCAGGGGGTCAACAGGCGCGACTCCTACTCGCATCAGCACTCATTCAGGATCCTGAC
The DNA here is from genome assembly GCA_903846945.1 of uncultured bacterium. Classification (GTDB taxonomy): domain Bacteria; phylum Patescibacteriota; class Minisyncoccia; order Phycocordibacterales; family PALSA-1337; genus C7867-002. The sequence goes on along the minus strand of CAINCE010000037.1, from coordinate 2,092 downwards.
ATATTACTATTGGATGAACCTACGAACAATCTAGACAAGGCTGGCATAGAACACCTGACGCAATTCCTGATCGATTATGACAAGACTTGCCTCGTCATCTCCCACGATGCAGAGTTCCTAAATGCATTTACTCACGGAGTTCTGTACCTCGATGTACACACTCGTAAAGTAGAACAATATGTCGGTAACTACAAAGATGTAGTGGAGCAAATCAGCGCGCGTATCGATGCGGAAAATAGGGAAAATGCGCGCCTCGGCAAAGAGATCCAAGCAAAGAAAGAGCAGGCAAATATGTTCGCCATGAAAGGAGGTCAGATGCGCCTCGTCGCCAAGCGTATGCGCGAGAAAGCCGAAGAACTCTCCGAGGAGATCGTGGATGTGCGTAAGGAGGACAAGACTATAAAACCTTTCGTCATTCCGGCGCAGATGGATGTGATCGGTGACATTATCTCTATCTCTAGCTATTCCGTGATGAGTCCGAAAACACATAAACTAGTTACCCGCACTTGTGATGTGAAGCTCCGCCGTAAGCAGCACCTCCTCTTAGCAGGACCGAATGGTATAGGTAAGTCGACGTTATTGGAAGCTATCGTAGCTTCGTATGCAGTAGGACAGGAGAAAGCTGCTGTCACACGTGCCAATTGTAATGTATCAATAGCCCCAGACATCCGCATCGGTTACTACCGTCAAGATTTCTCCATGATGGATTTCAATGACACAGTATATGAGTCACTCGAGAAGATCGTCCGCGCCACCCAAGGCCGCCTCATAGAAACAGAACTCCGTGCAGTTGCTGCGAGCTTCCTCATAGGTGCAGACGCTATACATACACGCATAGGTTCACTCTCAGAAGGTCAGAAAGGACTCGTAGCTTTCGCACGCCTCGTATTGCAACGCCCAGGACTCCTCATACTCGATGAACCAACCAACCACATAAACTTTCGCCACCTACCAGTCATCGCCCGTGCGCTCGATGCTTACGAAGGTGCCATGATCTTGGTCTCTCATGTACCAGAATTCGTGAGTCAGATCCGCATAGATGAGATCCTCGAATTAGGGAAGTAGCGAGTGCTACAATATCCCCATGCCTCACACTTACATCCTCCGTTGCTCCGACGACACTTTTTATATTGGCAGTACTACTGACATAACCAAACGCCTACACCAACACAACCATGCAAAAGCTGGTGCACATTATACGAAGATCCGCCGACCAGTGACTCTCGTCTATAGTGAGACACACCGTACTCTCACGAAAGCGCGCGCGAGGGAAGTGGAGTTAAAGAGGTTGACTCGTGAGGAGAAATTGGCGTTGATTAAAAAGATCGGGGCTCTAGTTGTAAGATGACTATAGTAAAATGTTGAGCGAAGCTGATATTTGCCGTCCATGTATTGACTATCTGTTGACCAGCTGCCGACCAAGTATTGACCGCTTAACTATTGACTTTACAGATTTCTCTGGTACTCTGTGCAGAGAACGATTAAGCAGCAACCAAGAAATTAGTGACTGAAATACGGATTGAATTATGAAGAAATACACAAAATGGCTTGTTTACACTGGCGGTGATAGTTACTTGAACAGGATAGTGTCAACTCGCCTCGAAGGAGAGGAGATCTCCACCGACCTCCTCTGTTCTGATGGTGTCTCTCGTGATCTCTGGCCTTGTCCTGATCATGCGGTCATCAGGGAATTCGCCAGACTGAATGAGAGTGATGGCTTAAGGCTCCAGTTTTTCGTCAAGGAAGGACCTCATGGTCAGATCCGTCCTTGGAAGTTTGAGAATGCGCTGTCCAGTTCGAGTAAGCTCGTGAAGACTCGCCTCGCAGAATTCCTCCGCGGCCGCAAGTGCCACTGCACTCGAAAGACCTGCATCAGGACTGCCTAGTGGGGTCATTCACATTGTTGACACCATACACCGTTTACACGACGTGCGAAATCAGTTTGCGCGTCTTTTTATTCTGACAAGCGAAGATGTGTGAATATTTTTATATTCACAACATCTGAGTCGAAGTCAGAACAAACGAGTAAATACTCCGCAGCTTGCTGCGTAAAGAAGCAGAGCTTCCACTTAATACCTCGCCAGCTTGCTGC
>CAINCE010000036.1 GCA_903846945.1 uncultured bacterium | reverse complement strand
ATTCCGTATCCATGTTGGTGGTGTAGATTATGGCTAGTAATCTCATCACCGTACCACGGTTTTCGGTGTCTATTTATTTCAGAGAACCAGTAGGCCTTCGGTGTCATTTTAGCTCGGTGAATGCGGTGGCGTTTTCCTTTGTACAGATCTGGTGTACAATGATTGCATTAACCTCACTGTTACTGCTATACATAAGAGCAAGAGCAGTCCAATTGCACGATATGTTTCGTATGTGTCGTGCTTCCAGATATGGCACCGGGGAAACCTATTGTACGCCGGTGGTACCCAATAAAACGGCATCCTAAATGGGTGCCGTTTGTCGTAACAGGTTTATACACACCTGGGCGCTTGACTTTCCGATTGAATCTGATAACCTATAAATGACCTTATCAGTCAATTTTCCAGAGCTTGGGGACCTCGCAAGAGGTCCCCTTTGCATATTCGTCTTCTTATCGAAGATCTTTTCGAGGCCTTGAATCCTTTCCGGGTAAGCGGCCACCAGCTCTTTTATTCTATCTGTTGTGGGCTTAAACATATTGGAAATATTATCATATCCAGAATATAAATACACAACCAATAAGACGCTCTGTGCAGGAGGCGAGGATTTAGCGTGATAAGCGTTTACTATTTCATTGACACCGCTCTCACAGAAGGGAGGAGTAGTTCAACACATCAAATCTTTTCATATCTTCCGTGGTGCATGGCCCCAACATGGCGAACACGGCCTTCTGCGATTAGATCATGAACATACTGACCGATCGAGACTGTGTTCATGCGCATCATATGACCAAGCTCTATCTGGGTAAGTGGGCCGTGCTTACCTAGGAGCTCGACAACTTTGTCCATATGACGACGTCTTTTCTTCTTCAAGCCGAGCGTACCGAGAACACGCATACTTTTCAGATATTTTGTGAGCCAAGATTGAAATAGTGCCATTTGATCCTGTGTTGTACCCGCGGGCACGATCTTCTCGGCCAGAGAAATCACTTCTGGAGTGACGGGATCTAGAGGAGATGGCGGTGTTATTGTTGGTTCCGATTGCACTTCTGTTGCCACGCCTACAATGCTCTGAGTTTCCTCGGAAGCTGATCGTGAATCAGGTTGTAGAGTTGAATCTATTACAGGCCTCGATTGCTCCGCTGGCGTCGATTGTACGGCAGGCTCCGAATTTTTAGGTTCTGTGAATGTAGGAGGCATAACATCTACCGTCTGCTGCGTAGATGCTGGTTGAGTGGCAGTACCTGTATTTTGGGTTTCTGTGGACTTGGTCGGTACTGTCTGCTCTGGGGAGGGTACAGACACCTCCTCTGGCAACTGATCATCCTGTGGTTTCGGTTGTAGCTGATCTTGATCCATGTGATGTATGTATAAGTAATTTCTAATGGCTCTTAGGGTGATTATATTCTAGCATTTATAATATTGGGGAAAAAGGGAGTTGTTTAACGTAGAATCAATCATAATATAAACAAAAGATCCCTGACCGAAATGGAAAGGGGTTCTTTGTTAGAAGTAGCGTCTCACAAGGTGGTATTCTCCAACTCAAGCCCCAGATATTCTGAGGGAACATCGGAGCGCCTCGTAAGTTATTATTGCGTACTTCTGTTGATAGACTAGCACATTATGTGATAACATGCTAACTATGATTATCACTAGAGAAAAAGATGAATTGGTCATACGCCTACCTATGGAACAGGATTCCTATGACGCTATAGGTGAATTAGTCGGTAAAGTACCAAATCTTATTGGTGTAATTGCTGGAGATGAACAAGGCATTCATCAATCGATCGATATGACTTACAAGGGCAAGAGTCCACAAGTTGATGGTTTACTAGTCCAGACTTACTATCCAAATGACGAATTCATAAAAAAATGTGGAGAAGAGTGGGGAATAGATGTTATTGAATATGAGCTTTGTGGTTTCTGCCAGAAAACTATCTGGGGTTCATGTACGTTCAAAGATGGAAAGTTTTGCTGTTTTGGATGCGAGGATAAAGAGCAATTCTAGTGTAACATCATTGGAGAATGGCATTATGAACGCCTGGCTTAAAACATACCATGTCGACCATTTGCAAACAGGGCACTCCTTGTTTTTCAACTCGCGCAAGAGCGCGCTCCTAAACATACCATGTCGCACAATATATCTTTCCGACAATATAGCTATGATGAAACAAGGCAGGTATTCCCTGCCGTTGTAAAAAATTTGCTGACCGCTCGATACTCTCTTGAGCTGACTATGGGCTCACTATCGCATCATTCGACTCACCTACTTCCCAAGTAGAGGCGTTATAACTCTGTCCCAGATAAACATTATCGCTACACTCAGATACTTCGTCCATATATCTATCGCCAAGCCACTCACGAACTGCCAATTGTCACGGAATGTTGGCGAAGCAACTATTCCACGCAGATTGAGTCCAAAGTACGCCAGAAGTATGAGAACTATGCCGACCAATATCGCCATACGGATCAGTCCTCCCCTGTTTGTGTTCTGAAATGGAATCATGGGTATAGTTTATCCTATTATCGCGATTTACGCCTCAAAGTTATTCACACATAGTTATTCACAGATGAACATATTTTGGATTTGCGATCTGTCTGGCAGGGAAATGTTCGCGCTGTTATCAGGATGATTTGGCTGGAATGGTCGTAACTGAATTTCGTAGCCGAATCACAGTGCTGGTAGATATGATAGAGGATTTAGGTAAGCTTTGTAGTCGGCCACAGGGATAGTTGCACCTTTACAGTTAATACTCGTATCAAACTTCTTTATCTGTACACCATCAGAGGCGTACACACCAAAGTGTAGATGAGGGCCAGTAGAATAGCCTGTGTTGCCACTGTAGCCTATGATCTGACCAGTCGAGACCTTATCTCCGACAGCGACGGATCGTAGAGACAGGTGACCATATAGAGTCGATAGACCATTCGTATGCTCTACCATCAGCCATTGACCATAAGAATAGCAACCCTTTACTAGATCAGTATTTGATGAACCGATGATCGTCCCTGACAGAGCCGATTTCACTGGTGTTCCTATAGATGCACGGAAATCGAGGCCGGTATGACCTTTACCATTGTATATCTGCGGATTGGCAGTCGAAAAGTCGGTGTTGCCAAAGTATTGAGTTATCTTTACACTCGTGAGTGGCCATATGAGCACTCCGGAACCTGCTGTGGGCAATTTTGAGGCATCGACGATGAGGCGTAACTGTGACTCGTAACTGTTCAATTCATTCTGGAAAGCTGCTTCCTGAGCCTTCTTTGTCGCCAATAGTGCCTTATAAGAGCTCTCAGAGTTCTTGGTTTCCTTGAGGAGCGCGTTCTGCTCGTTCACTGTAGATAAGACGACCTTGCGCTGGTCGGCCAATTGTTGATTCAGTGATACGAGTTCTGCTTTTGCTTTCTCACTCGCGTTCTTGTTGACCACCAATTGATTTTTGTCCTTGTTCAATGAGTCTATCTTGGTAAATATGTTTTTCTGCATCTGGGTCAATTCCTCCAGTGTATTCATGGCACCAGAAATCGAGTTGCTACCGAGTACGATATCAGTGATGGTCGTATTACCCATCTGCTCCAATTGTTTGAATGATTGGGAGACTATCCGCTGATCGTCGGAGATATTGCTCTGCTTCGTAGAGATCTGCGAACCCAGCTGCTGTATCTCAAATGATTTCGCTGCTATCTTGTCCTGGGTCACCGCGATATTTGCCTCTAGCTTCTTTTGAGTCAATTGGAGAGACTTGATCGTACCTGCGAGTGAAGTAGCCTGAGAACCGAGGTCATCTATCTGTGCCTGATACTTTTTCATCTCCGCCTCCAGATTCATTATATCTTGATACCTCTGGTCAATTTTCGCCTGGAGTTCCTCGGCAGTCTGGGCGTGAACAGAAGAAATCGAAAGATTGAAGTCCGCCAGCTGGCAGAGAACGATTGAAAAGCATACTATAAACATTCTGAGTGAATATACACACACCAACTTTACGAATATATGCATGTTTAGAAATTTCTTCATGAGTCATGATTCCTGGTGCACAAACTTACTAAGTAGTCAAAATGATTTTACGGTTTAATCTTTTAATGTTTCAATTGCATTCTCTATCCTCTTCAGACTTTCATCAATTCCTAGAATGTATATGCATGTAAATGGGTCTGGTGACTTTTCCTGGCCCGTGAGTGACATGCGGAGTGGCCACAGGACATCGCCTCTGCCGTGCACCTCGGCATAGGGCCACATAGCTGATTTGATGGATTCGGCATTGAGATCTGTATTAAGATCTGTATTAGGATCGGGCGAACCTTCGGCAGACTTCCCTTTCACTGCATTCAAAATTCGAGCACATTCCTCTAAGTGTTTTCTCGCCACTTCCCTACTGGGATTCTTCTTCCATAAGAGTTGGTCAGCGGAATATTTCTGCACTTCACGGACGAATCGGAGTTCACCACTCATTACACCTGCGCTAGCTGCGTTGCTGTTTACGCCCGCTTCGGCTGAACCTGATCCAAATAGTGATGCAATGTCACTGAACGATGCAACCTTTTCCTTTATGAGTGGCAAAAGTTTCTTGAAGGTTGGACCGCTAGTTCCGAGCCATTCTGGCAAAAACAACTTGGCATGCTCGATAAAGTCCGCGTCAGAAAGTTTTGATATGTATTGTTTATCGAACCAGCGCAGTTTCTCTATATTGAAGATCGCACCCGCCTTCTGAACCTTGGAAATATTGAACTGTTTTATCATCTGATCCAGCGACAATAGCTCCGTGTTGTCACCAGGATTCCAACCAAGTAAGACCAAGAAATTGAGCAAAGCATCTGGCAGATATCCGTTCTTTCTATAATATTCCACTGACACCATTTCACCATGTTTACGCTTGGAAATCTTTTCTCTAGTTTCGGCTAGTAGGAGTGGGATATGACCATAGATGGGTCTCGGCTTTTCACCTATAGCTTCCCAGATGAGTATCTGTCGTGGTGTATTTGAGATATGTTCTTCTCCACGGATAACATGTGTGATACCCATAGTGATATCATCAACTACATTTGATAAATGGAATATCGGTTCATCTAGACTCTTCGCTATGACGAAATCTCCCAGTTCTGTGGTATCAAATGAAACCTCACCTTTGATCATGTCATCAAATGCGATCTTCTTGTTTGGATTCTTGAAGCGGATGACCTCGGCTCGTTGACCTTCCTCGACGACTTTTTCCTTCGAGATGAAAGCGTGTCCGTCAGCTATCAATTTATCCAAGTATTTTTTGTGCGTAGCAAAATTGGCAGATTGGATGACGGTTCCATCAAAGACCAAGCCAAGCCATTTGAAAGCTTCCAAAATACCTTCGGTATACTCTGGTTTATTTCGCTCCTTGTCAGTGTCTTCTATACGCAACAATATCTTGCCGCCGTTCTGCTTGGCATACAGATAATTGAATAGTGCTGATCTAGCTCCACCTACATGCAAAAAGCCTGTCGGTGATGGTGCAAAGCGAGTTATGATGGGTGTGTTTGACATGTACTTAGTATAGCAGATATCAGCGAACAGAGAACAGAGAACAGAGACAAGAGAATGAAAACCGGATAATTATTAAGAAAAGCACCCAAGTTGTATTTTTGGGCGCCTTTCTGTTTTCCGGTATCCGATCTCTGATATCTGTCTTCCTATCCCTTTAGATTTATATCAGCTGTTGCACTAGCATGGAATATCTTCATGATGACATTGCCATTTCCGTCCTTGAGAGGAACATCTGTCACAGCGTTGAACTTACCTGAGCCATCATCAGTGTAGATAACAGCATAGTATGTGCCTCCTTCAACTGTAGGCTTGGTCAGCTTTATGTTGCCTGGGTTGATACCCTTATCGAAGTGTGCTGAACCGAGTATCTCTCCTGGCTGACCGTTCTTGTCAGATTGGATGACTACCCATGATGGATTCTGAACCTGGACTGACGATAGGTATACGACATTACCAGGATACTGGTCAGACATGACGATGCGGTTCAATGATAATGAAGCCGTATCTGTCCCAACGGTTGTCTGATCTGTGGTAGCTGGGGCTTCTGTTTTGCTACTTCCAAAAACTAAGATACCTATGACTATGAGCGCAATAATAACGATGACTGTGACTACCCACTGCCATGTTTTGACGCCTGATGCTTGTGGTTCCATGTGAATATCAATATTGATTAACTTTGCTAATATCGACTTGTTTTTATGTCCCTAGTATAGCACATAAACGGGGTTATATTGCAAGCCAAGTAAGATAATTATTTCTCATGCTTTAGGGCAATATTTAGGATAGCATCAGCTATGACTTCTGCACTGTCACTCCTTGCAAAAGCCTTCGCCTGAGTTTTCATGGTTTCCTTGATCTTTGTAGAATTGTATATACGGTCGATCTCCTCGATAAGGACATGTGATGTCAGGTTGTTCTCTTCTATAGCGGATGCAGCACCAGTCTCGGCGTACTCAAATGCATTGGCCGTCTGGTCGTGGCTAATACTATTTGGTAATGGAATGATGATAGAAGGAACTCCCCATGCCGCGATCTCAAATATCGTCGAGCCTGCACGAGAGACGATGACATCAGCGACACCTGCAGACATGCGTAGTGCGAGTTCATTCAAGTAGTCAAATGGATGATAGCGATACGAATATGGGTGGTCCTTCAAGATCACTCTAGATGTGGAGATTATCTCCTCTAGATTGGCCTTGCCAGTTTGATGAATCACCTGATATCTATTCAATAATTCTGGCAATGCTTCTATGATGACATCATTTATATTTTGTGAGCCTTGCGAGCCACCGAGTATAACGACTGTTGGAGTCGTTTCCTCAAGTTTCAAGAAATCATGGGCACCATTCTTCAGGGGTAACAGTATTTCCTTTCGTATAGGGTTGCCGGTGAATGCAACTCTATCCGGGTGTTTAGTAAAATATTTTGCCGCACCAGGATATGAAACTGCTATCCTCTGTGCAAACTTCCCTGCCCAAGAGCTAACTTTCCCGGGGCGACTATCGGACTCGTGGATGACTACGGGAATGCGGAGTATCTTTGCGGCAAACAGTGCTGGAAAACTCGCATATCCGCCCTTGCCAAAAACGACATCAGGCATCAGTGAATAAATCTTGAAAACTGCCATGATGCAACCTGTGGCCGTCTTGAATAGATCTGTAAAGTTCAGTAATGAAAAATATCGGCGCATCTTCCCTGCTGGTATCTGGATGAATTCTAGTTCGTTATCGAAAAGTGCCCGCGCATTGTATCTGTTCGGTGCCATGTAGTATAAGCTCGGCGGTATGATCTTGCGTTCCTTGCATCTCTCGCGGACTGCTTCTGCGACGGCGATGATCGGATAAAAGTGTCCTCCTGTGCCTCCACCTGTAAATAGGATTTTCATATTGGTTTAATGATTAATGTGTTATTCCTGTAATCCTTTCTCGAGTTTGTCGAGAAGAGGTGGGAATCGTGCGTGAACTTATTATACTACAATACTAACCAATCTGTTTGGTACTACCACTACCTTTTTTATCTCCTTTCCATCTAGCCACTTTTTGACTTCTGGTAAGGATTTTGCTGTTTCCTCTATGAATTTCTGTTCAGCGTCTTTCGTCGCCATAAATGAGCCGCGCACCTTGCCATTTATCTGCACGATGATGCGGACCTCAGTCTCCACGATCATTGCCGGGTCATATTTTGGCCACTCTGATATGTGTATAGATTTCTCGTTACCTAACTGACTCCACAATTCATCTGTGATGTGTGGCGCGAACGGTGCGAGTATTTTCAGGAGTAATTCAAATTGTTCTCGGCTGACTGACTCTGCCTTTTCCATCTCGTTCACGGTGATCATGAGTGAGCTTATAGCTGTATTGAATTTGAGTCCCTCGATGTCTTCGGTGACTTTCTTTACAGCTCTATGCAAAATTTTAGTGACATCAGATGAAGATTCTGGAGGGACTTTCGGACTGAACGAAGGTGAAGGAGAACGAGCTGCCGCGTCAGCAGGCGCGGACAGCGTGCCCGGATGAACTTCATCTGATATCACTTTCTCCATCAACTTCCAAACCTTCTCGATGAATCGGCGTGACCCAACCATACTGTCTGTACTCCATGCGATCTGCTGGTCAAATGGACCCATGAACATCTCGTAGACGCGCAATGTATCAGCACCAAATCGAGCTACGATGTCATCAGGATTCACAACATTACCGAACCTCTTTGACATCTTGCGGTCATCTTCACCCATGATGAGACCTACGCTCTGGAGTTTGATAAATGGTTCTACGGTCGAAACTACACCGATGTCATATAGGAATTTGTGCCAGAACCTAGCGTATATGAGGTGTCGAGTCGCGTGTTCGGCGCCACCGATATATAGATCTACTGGAGCCCAATATTTTTCCATTTTCTGATCTACTAGAGCTTTCTTGTTGTCTGGATCCATGTAGCGGAGATGGTACCAAGATGAGCCAGCCCATTGGGGCATGGTGTTGGTTTCGCGCTTTGCAGGACCCTTACATTTCGGACACTTCACACGGACCCATTTATCTATAGCAGCGAGTGGTGACTCCCCTGTTCCTGTTGGCTCGTATGACTCTACCTTCGGCAGCTTAACCGGCAGATCTTTCTCAGGTACTGGAACTACTCCGCACCCGTCGCAACGGATGACTGGTATAGGTTCACCCCAATATCTCTGCCTAGAGAATACCCAATCGCGGAGTTTGTATTTTACTACCTTATTACCAAACTTGCGGATCATTTCATCTATATCCTCGAGCTTGATCTCACGAACTGGGAGATTGAACTTCTTTGCAAAATCAGCGTCTCTCTCATCATGTGCAGGGACTGCCATGACTGCGCCAGTTCCATAGTCTGCCAATACATAGTCTGAGACCCAGACAGGAACTTCTTCATTGTTGGCAGGATTCACTGCCGTCACTCCTCTCAACTCAACGCCTGTTTTTTCTTTCTTCGCATCCGTTCTCTCTATCTCTGTTTCGAGTTTTGACGCAGAAATATAAGCCTCAACTTCTTTGTCGTTGGTGATCTGCGGTAATAATTGAGCGACCAGCGGATGTTCTGGTGCGAGTACTACATATGTGACGCCAAATAGCGTGTCTGGTCGAGTGGTGAATACTTCTATATTTTGGTTTAGCGAGGTTCCACCTTGCTGAAGTTTAAACTTGATTAGTGCACCTTCACTCTTCCCTATCCAATTCCTCTGTGCCTCTTTGATGGATTCAGGCCAGTCGAGGAGGGGTTTTGATGATACAGTATTTACAGCATCCAGGTCGCTAAGAAGTCGATCAGCATAGTCAGTAATCTTCAATATCCACTGCTTCATCAACTTCTTCTCGACGAGTGTGCCACAACGCTCGCACCTACCATTCTCGATGTCTTCGTTGGCGAGACCGGTTTTGTCTACCGGGCACCAATTGATAGGCTCGTATGATTCATGAGCTAGCCCCTTCTTCAATAGTTGCAGAAATATCCACTGCGTCCATCGGTAGTACTCTGGGTCAGTCGTATTGATCTCCCTAGACCAGTCATAGTCGAGTCCAATGATCTCCAACTGCTTTTTGAATCTCATGACATTCTTCGCTACCTGATCGGCGGGATTGGTCTTCATCTTTATAGCGTAGTTTTCCGCTGGCAATCCGAATGCATCGAAGCCCATAGGGTGGAGAACAGAGCGTCCCTGCATCCTTTTCATACGCGAAACGACATCTGTCGCTATGTAACCTTTTGGGTGACCTACATGGAGTCCTTCACCTGACGGATATGGAAACATGTCGAGTACATAGTATTTACCTTTTTTCGCGTCCTCGGCGGATTTGTAGATCTTCGAAGCGGCCCAATTCTCTTGCCATTTCTTCTCGATGGCTAGGTGGTTATAGAGTTGCGCAGGCCTACCCTGCGCGGATGTGTCAGAATTGTTAGCTCCTTTTTTCATATGTATAATGATAGCGCAAAATGGTCGGATATACAAAAAGAGGTCACCACTATGGAAGTGGGGCCTCTTGAAATATGACCACGGGTTCGGTTTATGAATCCGCAAATATTCTTCGTACTGCAACTTCAACCTTGCAGATGGTCACCACGATCCTGTTCAATATCTTGCCAACAATAACCTCGATTAGACTCGGACCTGTTACATACTGTCCGATATGCTTGTCGAAGTCGAATGTCACCTTGTTGTCGTGTCGGCGTGCAAACCTACTTCTTCGTTGCATAATTTGCCTTTCTTTTGGAATACGCCACTCAACTTTCTTGCGCATTATACCACGATTGGTACGAGGTCGCAAGGTGCGGTACTGGAGAGTATGGTAGCGCATTTGGTGTCTCAGGGCAAAGGGTTGACAAGCACAGTTGGGCATGATACAGTAGCGACGGTAATTCCAACCGTATGGTTAGGTGGTTCCTGTAGAGGAATAACAAGGTAGTGCGTTCCTTGATAACATGCACATAACAACGGAAATAGTGCGTTAGTATGAAAAGAACTCTGAAAATCGTAGCTGGTCCGGATAAGTTTACTCTGTCATACTGCTTGATGACGGGCGACAAAAAAACTCAGCAAGCAGTACGCTTCCTGGTACAGGAACAAGACAGGTTAAAAACTGAGCGGGTCGAGTTAGTGAAACTCAATTCCGTCCAACGTGAGGATGGAAGCGGACAGAATTTTAATCTGGACGGATACAACTCCGCCAACCATGCGCATGTAAAGATCTTCTTCGATGTCAAGGTGCGCGCTGGCACGATGACCTTCGACTAGCAGTCGACTAGCGGAACAGTTAGCGATTTCAACACCCGCTGCACAGGAAATCTGTCGCAGCGGGTTTCTTCTTATAATATTCCAATTCTGGTATAGGCGATCGTTAACCCCACCACTTCCCTCGCGACAAACTCCTTTTTTGAAATCTTGGCATGCCAATATTTCAGGAAATAAATCAAAATTAGTGGCTTAACGGCGTCAAAAATTTGAAGAAAGTCGTCAGATTCTTGGTACACCAAGATTTTGAAATGGGGGTTATGCGGGAGAATGTACTGGGTTGCCCAAAAGAGTCCCATGACGAAGTAAAATATACTAAAAAAAGATATACAAATAATTCAAAGACTAAATTTAACAGTCTAAGAGCCCATCCACCATCTTCCCCCTACCAGGAAAGCTTTATTTTTGGCTACAAAACTGCGCTTCGTTCTCGCCATAATTCATTATGACTCGAACTCCAGCTTGTTTTTCGCCTAAAAATAAAGCTTTCCTGGTAGGGTACCACGAGATGGTGGATGGGCTCTAAACAAAATACATTCCCCGTCTATTCATGTCCCAATCGTCCTTCCAAGTAGTCTCGCACCCTCTTCTGTTGCCTCTCTATTCCATCTGGCCGATTTACGAACTCCTCTGGTGTCATCATCAACCATTCACTTCCTTCATTACCAAACTGAATATCAGATTTTACAAACTCCAAAGGTTTCGTTACGAAAAAGAATGAGATCATCCTAGGATCATCAAAACTAGTAAACGAACACGAAAAATGAATATCGTCTTCCGTAATAGTGAGACCTACTTCTTCCCTCGCCTCTCGACTAAAAGTTTCAAATGGCGTTTCATTCCCCTCTCTACCTCCACCGATCGTATCGAGGCAACCTGGAAATTTGCTCGTTTTTGTATCTCTTCGATAAACCAAGATGTCTTTTCCGAGAAATATGAGCCCCTTGGCCCCACTGAAATCAACTGCTTTGTAAGTATTTTCGTGTATCATGCTTTGATGACTTCCTATATCTTAAACTCCACAACCTCCCCATCCTTGACCACATAATCTTTGCCTTCAGTGCGCAGCAATCCCTTCTCGCGAGCGGCACCGTATGAGCCAGCAGCGAGCAACTTGTCCCATTCTATGATCTCCGCACGGACGAACTTTTCTTTGAAATCAGTATGTATGGCAGTGCCAGCCTCTGGTGCAGTCCAACCTTTCTTTATAGTCCATGCACGAGTCTCGTCGGTACCGGTCGTGAAGTAAGTGATGAGTCCGAGGATAGAATATCCTTTCTTTATCAGTTCATTGACACCGTCATTGTGCACCACCCTTCCATTGCTGATATTTTCAATTGCAGATTTGTCGGCAGCATTCGCACCGCCCACTTGAGTACTTGCAGAATCCTCCAACATCCCTCTCATCTCCATCTTTTCCAACTCATCCAGATCCTTCAACTCCTGCTCTATACCAGCATCCACGATGACATGCTCTGCACCGGTCTCCACAAAAAACTTGTGCAATCTCTCCCATCGAGGATCCTGTGCCTGCTTCCCCGATGCGTCCGTGATGCTCTCATCTAGATTCTTGGCACCAGCCTTTTTGTTCAATACATATAGAAATGGTTTCGCGGTGATGAGACACAGTAGTGGCAAGAATGGCTTTTCAAATTCATCTACTGCTACTGTCGATGCCATCTTCCCTGCTTCGAGAGCGGCTAATAGTTTCACGATGAGTCCATGCTCGATGATCGCCTCCTTCTTGCCCGCTTTGAATTCTTTTCCGAGAGAATTCTTGCGTTTTGTAACAGTCTGTAGGTCAGCCAGTACGAGTTCTAGGTTTATCACTTCTATGTCTTTCAATGGGTCGATCTTGCCGTCGACATGGATGACATTGTCATCTTCGAATATGCGCACGACTTCGGCTATCGCATCAGTCTCGCGAATATGTGAAAGGAATTGGTTGCCTAGTCCCTCGCCTTCAGAGGCACCCTTTATGAGGCCCGCGATGTCGGTGAACTGTACTGCTCCCGGCACAGTCTTTGCTGATACAGAAAAGTCACTGAGCTTCTGCAGGCGCTCATCTGGCACCGCGACAACTCCAACTGATGGGTCGATGGTACAGAATGGGTAATTCTCAGCTGGCACTGACTTTTTTGTGAGTGCATTAAAGAGCGTTGATTTGCCAACGTTCGGGAGACCGACGATGCCGATATTCAGTGCAGAAGATGACATTCAAACAATATAGCAAAATATCTTCTATAAAGCCAATAGAATTCTAGTTATTCGGAAAGTTGAGCACGAATATTATCTGGTAGTAATATTTTGTCACCTAAGTCATTAATAGAAACGTAAACTGTCTGGGCAGTGGTTGTAATTACATTATTATTAGTAATTTCTTGCTTTAATACAAAGCTAGACGAACCAAGTTTGGATATTGATGACTTTATAATAACCTTATCATTCAGGTGTAAGGGTTTAATAAATTCGATAGAAAATGCCCTCTGAACAAAATGCACGTCTTTTATATTATCAAAATCAATTTTATGCTTAATAAATAAAATATTTTGTGCTTCCATAAATAAATCTAAATAATAAGTCCGATTTACACGCTTACTACTACCAATATATTTCTCTGAAATTAAAATATTCAAAGTATCGTTTAACATACAACAATCAAAACATAAAAAAACATAAAAGGAAAGAGGAATTAAATAATAAAAGAGCCGCCGAGTGTAACCTCGGCGGCTTCATGTAGCCTCTTAAACATTTAGCAAACAATTACTCACGATATGGGTCATTACTGCAATCTTGACGCCATATTTTTACGAGCCTGTCTGGACTGAGCCCATAACCAAAGGTTGGTGGTAAACCGCCTGATATGACCGTAGCGAGATCTGACTCTCTTACTCGATCATCGTCAGTGGCCAAATTCCACACCTTTCGCTGCTGGGAAATCCTTTCGATAAACCTCTCATAATCGTTTTCCTGCATACCTATTTCAAACCCACCCTTTTGACCCGGAATGTACATACGACTACGGACAAGCCGTTTGTCGTCGTCCTTATTCTGAGCATACAAAGGAGAGGACCAAACAGGTAAACCGTTGACAATGGTTGGCACACCCGTTGACTCAGCAACTAGGTTAGCCAATTCGTCGGCAATGGTTTCTGGTGATACTCTTTCCCCCTTGATTAACTTCTTTTTTTTGAGTAGCTCAGCAAAGACATAACCCCCTTCCAGAATCTGTCCAGACGAGATTCCTGTTAACTCACCCACGCCATCAAAGAAATCCTTTTCCAACCAATCGCATTTCATCAGGCGATCGGAGACGATATCTGGATTTCCAATCCCGCTTTGAATGAGTTTTTCTACCGTAACAGCAAGCATTCGCTTGATACGATCCTTGCCGTCTTTCCATTCAGTGAATGCCTCGTAGCCTTCAAGGAAAGTTAATTCCTTTCCGCTACGGAACACACTGCCGATTTGAAAAACTTTCTCGTACCCCATCGCAATCAACGCCTGCATGCGGTCTTCCACTGTCGTCCTATTGAAACCAATCCTGTTATCTAGACAGAAACTCGATACAGGAAAAGATCTTCCTCCATTGTAATTTTTTCCAAGAATCGGAGTCTGAACCTCGAAATAATTCTCGGAAACTAGGAAACTTCTAATTTGGTTTCTAACGATCTGTGAATAGTGAAAGTGACCATACGCTCCAGGCATGAAAGCCAGAAGTGGACTTGATCCGCCATCCAACACCTTCTTAAAATCGATGTTGGCAGACCATTTACCCACAACAACTACGTTCGAGACTCCAATCGTCGGCTCACCGCTTTTTGATAAGATGCATTTCCCGACGATCTCAACCAGATCACCATTGTTCGGGCAGAAACCATCTGCCGGATCAAAGCGACACTGTATTTTTGAATCAACGGAAAATAGATCTGCAAACACCGATTTTCTCATTCGACGAATCGATATGACTCGACCACGTGTCCTGACTTCAACGCCAATTAGCGACATGAACTTCTCGAGAATAACTCTTATATACAACATATAACCCCACTTTCTGCCACGAATAAACGCGGCGTGTTAATGTACAACACTTATCTAGGTGCAAATCTAAACCGAATTTACCATCTCAATAAGATTAAGTCAATGGGTGGATAATCACTTCTTCAGCCTTACCGTCGGAACAAAATTCTGAAATTTTTCTCCTTTGTAATTTACCGTTTGGTGTGTAAAAAAGAGTTTTTAAAAGAAATACCTGTTTTGGTCTACGATATTTCGGTATCTTCTCAAGTGCAGACAAGTCAGATAATTTACAAATTACAAGCCCAACTTCTTCTCCATATTTTTCATTTGGCAATGATATTACAGCGAACTCTCCTTCCAAACCGCTCTTTCTTAACTCACTTTCCAATTCAAAGGGACTGATTTTATCACCTCCCCTGTTTATTATTTCTTTAATTCTTCCTTTGAAATAAAAAAATCTTTTCCCTTCTATTATCTTATAGTATCCAAGATCGCCTGTATGAACAGTCAATTTTGGTTCAATTTTATCCCTATTCCAATATCCACTGAAATTTGACTCTGCTGAAATGAACAATTCATCAGATACTCCCTCTTCATCTTTGTTGCCAATTTTTATTTCAACTCCATTCAACGACACACCGATAGACGGCCATGGAAACATAACCAGTCTATAGATATCATCACCTAAATTAATTGGCATAGTACAAGAAAAATTAGTACTTTCCGAAAGACCATAACCCTGAATTATTCTGACGTGCCATGCCTCCATAACATTTTTCAGTAGATAAGGACTTAGTGGTGCTGCCGCAGTTATAATATATTTGAGTTCCTTCGAAACCTTCCAATCCTTATTGGAATTGAAAATATCATATAAAATAGACGGAACCACACTAAGAATATTTACTTTCTCTTTCGAAATTATCTCTAAAATATTTTTAGGTGCCTTGTCAAATAAGATTAACCTGCACTTTGATATATATGTAGTGATCATTGCTAAACCGTGAGCATTACAATGGGACAGGAAAAGAGGACTTGCAAAAACCGTGGTTTTATCAATATTATGATGCTTGATTAAAGATTGCGCATTTGATACCCAATTATTCCAACTTAAACATACACCCTTAGGCGTACCTGTTGTTCCAGAAGTATAAATTATTGTACAAATACTTTTTACCTCATCATTACAAGACCTGAAAGATAAAATCTTAATGCCCGAACTATCGATTACAGCCTTTACCCCAGAATCATTAATGATAAAATCCAACCTAGTTTGGTCTTCCAATTGACCAACCGGAACAGCTATGGCACCCAAACGATATATCCCCAAATATGTTACGATGCACAAAGGCGAATTGGGTAATTTAACCACAATACGATCCCCTTTCTCAATACCAAGTTTCAGCAACTCAGCAACTTTATCCTTGATTTTTTCTTCTGCCTGAACAAAAGTTAGTTCTTCCTTCAAGGCTCCACCTTCATAAAATTTTATCCATATTTCTTCTTTCATTTTTTCTTATTCAATATGTCCGTCAAAATTGTCATCGAGTGCTTTATTCTGCTCCATCTCTCCGCAAAAGTTATTCTCATAACCACATCCTCTGTTCTATATCCATAGCCAGTACACGGCATAATAAGAGTACCACGATCCATTAATTGTCTGGACATTTCTATATCGTTCGGGAAATCTTTTATCCTGATAGTTAAATTGAAGCAGGCATCTCTATGTATTATCTCTATTTTAGGGTTCTTCGCTAGAAGTTTAATTATATAATTCTCTTTTTTATATAGCCCTTTTATTTTTAGACGAAGAGGATTCTCCACTTTATTTTTAATCTCATTTATCTCAATATCTAGCAATTTTACTATAGCATCATTAGCGGCTCTCGGAGCATTACCCATCAAACCCCTTACATGCTGAGTGATACCAGTATATCTACTGCCTATAATACTTTTATCGGCAATAACCCATCCAACGCGATATTCCGCTAAAGCATAATGTTTAGAAAAAGAATCTATACGGACCACATTCTTAGACTGTATCCATTTCGCATAATTCAATTTCTTACCTTCAGCTGGTAAAAAATTCTGCATTTCGTCAATAATTACGAATATATTTCTTATTTTACAGGTTGAGACAAGATACTTAAGCAAATCTGATGGAAAATATTCACCTATTGGATTGTTAGGATTAGTAACAAAAACGACATCTGGTTTGCATTTTAAGATTTGATCAATCTCCTCTTTTGTTTTCGGAGTACTTCCCTTAAAATTTACAAAATCAAAGCCTACTATTTCCAAACCAAGCACCTCAATTGGTCTTTGAAAAAGTTGATAATGGGTAGGACCAATAACAGCAATTTTAGTTTTTTTGTTTTTAAATTTTTGTACTATTTCTTCAATAACTACCTCAACACCAAACCAAGCACCGGCAACTAGGGCCACATTTTCTAATTTATAATCAGTACCGTGTATAAGGTTTTCTCTTTCAACGATTTTCTTTCTAACGATATCCTCTCCGACTTCTTGGCCGTAACCTAAAGAAATTCTGTGTCTCTTTAAACCCAAGGAATTTATAATATCGCGATTCAAAATTTGCCTAGGATGGGTAAAAGCACCACGATCCAACGAACTTTTAAGATTACCTTTTTCAATCGCCTCTCTCAATAGTGAGTAGTACTCATTAAAAGCTCGCATCCTCTTATTTATTTGTTCATTTCTTACAACTATGTATCTCATATATTATTTTATTATCTCGATGAGGCCACTATTAACAATCAAGACCTCCCCATCACGTAGAGTCTTAAATGGCACTTTATTATGAATATAAAAATCCATCTCTTTCTTTGTCTCACCTGATTCATTATGATTAGATTCGTAATGAGTTACAATGTTAAAATCAATAACCCCCAAGCCAATCCACTCAATTTTCTCATTATACCCCTCAACCAAAATATTTGGATCGTCGGTTATCTCGATTCCGTGCAGATCCTTATGAAGGACAGCGCACCCAGCACTAAAACCAGCATAAACAATTACATCCTCTTTTAAAAGACGGGTTATAATTTCATCAAAGCCACTCTGTTTCATTGCCTTTCTAAGCAAAAAGGTGTTTCCTCCATTAACCCAAACAAGTTTTTTTGTCCTTAAGTATTTCTCAAGATCTTCTACTTTCTTTCCAAACCACATCCTCAAATCTAACTCTTCAACATTGTACCCTAACTCACGAAGCATTTGAATTTCACTTACCAAAAATTTGTCTCTAGAGTCTGCCCTATAGTCCAAAGCATTAACAACAAAAACTGCATTCCCGCCCTTACCCGTTAACTCAACCAGCTTGTTGGGGTTATTTCCTATTTTAAATGATGATAAATATAATCTCATATATCTATTATATCTTAATTTCACCACACACGTTACCGGCCATCATATTTCTTATAGTTTTCATATCTTTCGTTTTCCCCATACACCACATCAGTTTTGTTAGAGCACTTTCTTTAGTCATATCACCAGCTGAAATTGCTCCATTTTTTATTAATAAAAAACCACCTTTATACTTATGTTCTACACCCCCATAAGCACACTGAGACGTTAAAACAACTATTTTCCCTTTTTTAATTAATTTTATAATTGTCGCAGTTAAATTATCTGATACGTTGCCATCGCCATACCCTTCAATAATAAAACCATTATATCCAGAAAGTTTCTTAAACAAATCGGGCTTGATTTGTGGGGTAAGTTTAATATCTAATACCTTTGTATCTATTTTATAATCCAATAATAATTTGTCCTCCGCGATCATGTCACATTTTGTAAATGGACTATACTTAATTTTTTTATTATTAATCTTAGCGACTACAGGAAAATTAATACTCTTGAATGCGTCAATATCTACTCCTGATACTTTAGAAACCCTGCAACCCTTAATAACATCGCCACTAAACACAACAAATACACCCGGTACAGACTCGCAAGCAAACATAACGCTGTCTATTAAATTTTTTTTAGCGTCGGAATTCTCCTTATCAATCGGAATCATAGCTCCTGTTATAACAACTGGTTTATTTATACTTCTAAGCATAAAGGATAACATTGATGAAGTATATGCTAAAGTATCTGTTCCCATGGTTATCACAAAACCATCAAAATCTTTAGCTGATTTTAAAATAAACTTCGAAATAGTTATCCAATCTTTAGGATAAACAATAGTTCTCATCATTAGCTGAATAGCCTTTATTCGTGCAATTTGTGAAAGTTTTGGCTCCTGAGAGAGAAAATGTTCAGATGAATAAGTCGGTATCAAACCTTTTTTGGTAGACACGCAGGCTATGGTACCACCTAAACCTATTAAAAGTATTTTTTTCATTTTATTCTACAAGTAACTCAGTTTTGCTACTTTCAAAGTTGTAGATAGTTTTTTTGTTTAAATATCCCATAATTAAACAAGTGACTAGTCCAACAACTACACTCAAAATAGAAGCGAGGACAATCAAGTTTACATTTTCAGTAATATTAGCATATATAGATAAAGGTAAGCCGATGATAATAGAAAGAGAAACAGCCCAAAATACTCCTTGTTTATTTAATTTTTTCCAGTACAAACTTAGGACAGTCGGGAAGAAACCTGCAGATGCCAGAGCGCCATAAATAAGGAATACCCATAAAAGTTTTGGTTGAATTAAAGCTATTCCCGTTCCTAATAGGGCCATAACTAACATAACTATGCGAGATACACTCAATATTTGCTTATCCCCCGCTTCAGGATTAAAGTACTTTTTATAAATATCTATTGTTCCTAGTGAACTTATTGCGCAATATGCACTATCAATAGTTGACGCCAAGGCGGCAAAAGCCATAAACAAGAACATTATTAAAGCTGCTTTTGGTAAAAAATATCCAATAACAAGTGGCCCAACCATTTGAGGGTCAACAACTGTAATTAAAGAACTAAATTGTGGATTAGCAGCAATAAAACCGAGCAAACAAAGAACTGTTGGCACAAGCCCAAAAATTAAACCTCCAGCAACGAACGTTTTAACAATTTCTTCTTTTTTTGAAGCATATACTCTCTGAAAGAACATTTGATCTCCGATTGGGCCAGCAATTAAACTTAGTGTAGTCGCTATACCAAAGGAATATGCTATCCAAGGATTAGATATGTTACCAAATTGACCAGTTATGCCCGATAGACCGCCAGTAACCGAAGAAAAACCGCCAGCATTTATAATTACCCATGGAACTAAAATAAAACAGAAAAGCAAGACCATTGTCATTTGAATAACGTCAGTAATGATTGAGGCTTCTAAACCACTCATTATCGCGTAAATAAGAACTAAAACTGTAATCAAAAGTACTACAACATAAAAACTAATTCCGGTTAAAGCATTCAATAAAATTCCAGCAGCGAGTGTATTAATAATAATAGCACCCAACTGGTAACCAAAAAATAAAATAAGGAAGGCAATATGTGTTTTTTTATCATTATCATACCTTTTTAAAATAAACTCAGGTAATGTGTATCCTTCAGGTAAGAACTTTCTTAATTTAATAGCCAAAGGAGCAAAAACAAAAAAACAAACTACGTTTGGAACAATGAACCAAAATGCTCCAGCAATTCCAAGTTTATAAGCCTGCATTGATGCAATAAAAACAGCTGGTGCCCAAATCCAACTAACGGCAATACTTAAAGATCCTCGAAACCAACCCACCTCACGTCGAGCGACAAGAAAAGCATCTTTGGAGTGAAATTGATTTTTTGTCAAAAAATATACTATAGCAATCATCAAAAGTCCAAATACTAATAGAGTAGCGAGTCCAGCTGATTGAGATATTAAATACATATATTTTGAATTAATTAATAATACAATATAAAAATGCTATCATTCAATTATACTGATGTAAAGATAGTTAAAATATTTGAAATACATCTTATTATTTATAATATTTACCTAAATTTACTTTATTCGGAGGATTACTACCCTTCCTAAACCCATAATCAACACCTGTCCGCAGTGGCGGTGGTATTTTGACCGTAAATTCAATAGGTATAGATAAATTATGGCTTAGATTATGACTGTAATCAGGTGGCAGAGCGCAGTAGGAGGTGGTTGTTGGTGCGCGTGGCTGTTACATTACTTGGTATCGCCTTCGAGGTGGAGGACCCTTCATTCATCTTCTCTACTTCCCCACAATACCCTTCAACTCGCTCTCATGAGCTTTCATGATGCGCATAGCAGCCTCTTGTTGATCTGCACCCGACTCTATCTCCGCCTGTATCTCTTCTGCAATCTTCTTAAATAACTGTGGATTGTTCTCAACGATCTTCAAGATCATCTCGATCTGATCATCAGGCACACCTCTTAGTTGTTTCTTTACAAGTGCTTTTAGGAAGAAATTCATATATATGGTTAGTTCTAACTATTTGTACCTCAAGGCTGTCAATGGATTCATCTTCCCTGCCCTCCTAGCTGGCCATATGCCACCAACCAACCCGACAAAAGAGGAAACGAATATTATAAAAATGATAAACCACATAGGATATGAGAATAGACGAGTTGCAGCACCACCAAAAGAAGCGGCCAGGATATTGAAGCTCCAATTCAACAGTTCACTAATGATCAAACCAAGCACGATTCCAAAAATACCACCCATAAAACCGATCATCGTTGATTCCGCTAGAAAGATCCTCCGAATATCTTTCGGTGCTGCACCGATAGCTCTCATAATACCGATCTCATTTGTCCTCTCGAGCAAGGAGATGGTCATCGTGTTCACTAGACCGATAGCTGCAACGATCAGCGCAAAAACACCGAAAATACCTAGAACTATCTGGATGACATTAAATATTTTATTAGCCTGATCAACTATGTCAGATAGAGATGACACGACGAAACCGATGCCGATCAGGGTGTCTCTGACCGCAGTGATATCAGATGAATTCTTCACTTTTACCTTGGCAAAATTGTATTTATCTATAACCAAAGTCTTGAAATCAGACCTGTTGATAAATACTTGCCCAGTAGTGCCGGTACCATCTACTACACCGATAATCTCAAAATCTTCCCCGACGGAAACTTCTTCCATTATACTAGAACCTTTTTCCTTCGGAGCAAGAAACTTGAATTTCATCTTTTTTCCAATTATTTCCTCTTTTTTGAGATTGAAAAGCTGAGCGACGAGAGATGAGACGACTATCTCTTTCGTATCACCATCTCTAAATAATGTGCCAGCTAATGGAATTTTGCCATCCAAAACAAAGAAGTCTGGATTTATAACATTCATAATAGCTTCAGACAAAATGCCATTGAATACTATCTGACCGGTAAAACTGGCCTCCGGACTGACCTTGTCGACATTTGGTAATTCCTGGATTTTCTTTAGCAAACTGTCATCGAGAACGATGATATCGGGGTCTGAGGGCAATATATCTAGCGACAACATCGATTCCTCTGTTGTGATCTTGTCCAATAGACTCTGCTGCAAGCCGTAACCAAAAGAGACTAGAGATAGGACGACAGCAATAGCCACGGCAACTCCGAGAATAGTAAAAAAGAAACGAGATTTTCTATTCTTGAGATTTTGAAAAGTAATGTAAATGAGATCGATGAGTTTCATATTGTCTATTTTGAAGTTACTAATTCGACTTCTTTACTAAATTTCTTTGCTGTTAATCTATTTAGACCGACCCCATCTTTCTTGATCGGATTGGACAAGAAAGTTCTGAATTGCTCCTCAGATATCTCGTTAGCGATCCTTGCAGATATCCCTCTTTCCAATCTCTGGCACTGTTCCAGCGAACATTTACCTAGGTAATGATCGAGTAGATGCTTTCGGACGATCATGGCCTCGGTTTTTACCTGTGTGTCTGCGCTCACATTCGACGATCTGACCTCATTTATTTTAGAAATTTCCTTGGTTGAATCATCGATAATGTCAGTAATTCTCCTGGCTTTCTGCGAGTATAGTCCTGCACCGATCTTTGAATCATCCAGGTATTTTAGCAGGTCCATCTTGGATATTTCCTTTTTGAGGAATTTCTCTATGATTTCCTCGATTCTCTGCTCCGTTGTAATATCATAGGGCATGAGTAATGAACGCATCATGAGCTTTGCCTGCACTCCCAAATGTGACAAGTCTGGATTCATCTGTGACAATCTCTCAAATTCGGACATCTCTCCTTGACCCGTAGATGATCTTGCTGCTTTGGCATTTTTTACGACCCTCTCGATCATGCCGTCTTTCATATAAAATACTCGATCAGCATAATGAGTATCTTTTGGATTGTGCGTAACCTGGATCACAGTTTTCTTTTCCTCCCTGTTGATCTTCGCCAAAAGTTCCAGAACGATTTCGGAATTCTTCGAGTCAAGGTTACCGACAGGTTCATCCGCAAGAATGATCTCAGGATCATTCATGAGGGCCCGCGCGATGGCAGTTCTCTGTTGCTGGCCCCCAGACATCATTCCTGGCTTGCGATCACTATATTCGGTGATGCCAAATTTCAGCATCAGTTCATCGGCCCTTTTCTCCCTCTCTGCTACGGAAACACCGGAAAACATTTTGGAAAGCATCATGTTGTCCTTTGCTGAGAGGTGCGCTACTAGATAGAAAGCCTGGAATACCATACCGATAGTATCGCGATAGAAGGAAATCAGATCACCAGAATGTATAGTATTTAGATTTCTATCCGCTACGATAACATCACCCTCTGTAGCTGACTCCAGGCCGGCGATAGTATACAAGAGAGTAGATTTGCCACATCCTGATGGTCCGAAGAAAACTATGTACTCCCCAGGAAAGATTTGAAGGTCTATATTCTTTATTGCGTTTACTTCATTACTCTTGCCAACGCCATAGCTCACGCTTACATTTTTTAATTCGATAATTGGTTTCATAATATTTTATTTACCATTCAGAAAACCGAATGTCGTATTAAAGTTTTTGAATATCAGATCAACCACAGAACCTTGTGGCCTCTGTGTTAGTACTGTATATGGCTCAGATCGAGTAATGTTACCGGTAGAATCGCTCGATTCAACACTGATCTTGTAAATGGTACCAGGTTTTAGCAGAGTTGTGATGACTATATGGTCACGATTCAGTGTATTGTCTATCGGTGTAGACTGGTCTAGGTCGGTAGCAGTTCCATCAGCAAAGAAAACTCTAGATGTGGCTGGTTTATCGGTCTTCCAGGAAATGATACTTTGCGTAGTTTCTACACGATCTGGGATGATCGTAGAAATAATACGAACATTTTCTATTTTTGGTGCCTCAGTTGAGAGCGTCGTACTAAATGGAAGAATAGAATTTTTAGATACATTACCATCGTTGTCTACTGCACTAACTGTCAGGGAGTACCCCGTTGAATAACTCAGATTTTCAGCTTTGAATTCATGGTCTTTGACATAGCTCTTGTCTTCAGTTTTCGTTACTTTACCTGTGGAGTTATCTTTAATTTCTATGATACTAATCGTAGGTAGATCAGTTTTCCAGGTAAATACAGCTCCATTTTCTGAAATACTATTAAAACGAGTTTCCCTAATCTCCGGAATGAGAGATGTCGTTGTAAATGTCTTGTCAGTAGAGATAGTGGCAGTACCTATCGTCCCCTGGGATCTCACTTGATAGTGGTAAGTTGTAGAAGGTATGAGGTTATCCAATACTACTTTATGGTTGTAGGCCTTCTCATCTGGAAAGCCTGCAGTAATAGTGTATTGGCCAGCACTGTTATAGTCTGAAGCCTTTGAATACGCAACCAGAGAATTCGCATCCTTATCTGTAATCCATTGTATCGTAGCCGAACGCGAACTTGCTTCAACGGTCACATCAGTTCCAGAGATCACCGGTGATGATACAGCTCGCGAGGCCAGAGCCGAAATAGAAGAAGCGAGTTGGGATTCGGATAGTGAAGATAGGTTCGGATTCTTCACTAGTCCTGACAACCACGCTTCGATGAGTGAACCTGTCATAGTACGAGCTTTGTTATAGGCATCACTCTGGGCGGGAGTGAATGTTGTACTGTCATTAGTCACAGCCACTGCTCCTCCGGCGAGAGTGGTAAAGGTCATGTCAGACCCTTCACCTTCATTGTCGTATATATCTGTAGCTATAGGTTTGAAATGATATAGCGTCTTTGGTGATAAACTGACTAGAGATACATATTGGGTCGTCGTAAATATTCCGACCCGTGAAGCTGATGAGCCATAGTCCGTCGTTGTACCATAGTTGACTTCCCCATTTGCAACCTTCGATGTCGTGAATGAAATGATCGCAGAGTTACCTCCAACAGAATCAACCTTAACATTCGATATGACCGGCTTTGTCAGGTCTCTATTATCTGTAGATCCACCGCCTCCACCAGAATATATCGTAGTTGTTGCATATATCGTCGTTGTTGCATAAACAAATGTTGGAGTTAATGTCGTAAAGCTATACATACTCCCCGAATTGTCGTCGGTTGATGAATTGTCAGATTTATCTGTGGATATGGCGCGGTAATAGTAGGTAGTATTTGTAGAAAGATTTGTCAGAGCTATAGCATGCTGTCTGGAATAAGATGTAGTCTCTGTCGTTGCTTGGCTAACGGTTGTTGAGGCTCCCCAGTCCAATTTTGATGTAGACTGCTCATCTGTTACCCATGTGATAGTGGCCCCGTTTTCCCCGATTATCGCTGTTTGTACATCACTGATGACCGGGGGCGTAGTATCGGCAGAAGTATTCAAAATATAGTAATTAATAACTCCATCGACCACATTCTTGTCCGTGCCTACATTGTTCGAGGCGTCTACGGATTTGACATAATAGTAATATTTTGTCCCCTTTGTGATAT
Organism: uncultured bacterium; assembly: GCA_903846945.1. GTDB lineage: Bacteria > Patescibacteriota > Minisyncoccia > Phycocordibacterales > PALSA-1337 > C7867-002. The sequence goes on along the minus strand of CAINCE010000036.1, from coordinate 219 downwards.
TCGAGATCTTGACTCGGTGGTCGGTTGTCAATGTTCCCGAACCTATGATTTCGACAGCATTGGCCATATTTGGGGAGGTTGAATACTCAATTCCCCGCGGCTCCGCCGCGCGGGTATCCTTGTAGGATAGTCTGAAAACCCTCGGTTTTCAGGTATACTCTAGTGCATGGCTTCTCATGCTAACCACTCAACATACGATGCTCACTACCACATCGTCTT
>CAINCE010000035.1 GCA_903846945.1 uncultured bacterium | reverse complement strand
AAGAAACTCAAAATCGTCCAAAAAAGGCGAAAGTTGTCGCATGAGTGGAGGGCAGGGCGACATTCCTCCCCTGACCCCTCCTGTCGCCCTGCCCGCATCTTTGTTGGCGTTTTGGGAAATTTTTGAAATAAAACTCCACGGGGCACGAGGCGAAAAAATGAGAGCGCGGTCGCGGACGAGTGGGTTCGAACCGACTTTTTCAATAAACGAGCGAATTTTTGTCGGATCGTTACTGTTAGCTACAATAGTGGCTTGTTTACAGTCATTTAAGAAATTTATCACTGGTTCGAACCGAATTCTTGCGGATCGCTCAAAAGAAGCTAATTTGTCCTTTAGTGCATGCTTTTGGGTCACCAATTTGTTTTTGGTTTCTTGATATTCTGGAAGCGTTAGAGCGTTTTCAAGATATGCTGTCATGAGCTTATCTAGTTTTGCATCAATGACGGAGATTTCGTTACTCACTTTTCCAATTTGAAGATTTGATGATGTGTTGTCTGTCACACGATCCTTCTCAACCTCGGCTATCAACCAGTCAACCACATCACCTGCTAATGAATATTTTTTCAGTTCCTCCTGCATTTTGACAGTGATGATTTCCTCACGAACATATTTTTGCGAGCAAAGACCTTTTCTCTTGGTGCATCGTAAATAGTTATGACCTTTTTGCTGTTCTGTAGTGATGAAACAACCGCACTCCCCGCAATGGAATAGTCCGCGATATACATATGGCTTGAGTCCTCTGCTGTGTGGCTTGGATTTTCGCGTCATAACTTCCTGAACATCGTCAAAAAGTTTCTTGGTGATGATTGGTGGATGCTTGCCCTCATAGAATTCTCCACCATAACGGATGAGTCCGTGGTAAAAAGGATTTTTGAGGAGATACTGAAAGTTTGAAACGGCAAGCATACCATCACCAGTACCTTTGAGTCCAAGGTCGTTAATTTTCTGGCGAACTTGAGCGAATGTAAAATTACCACTAGCGTAAGCCTCAAACGTTTTCACCACGAGTGGTGCTTTATCGGCATCAATAATAATATTTTTGGTGATTCTGTCATTCAAATATCCCAGTGGCGCCTTTTGAGGCCAGATGCCATTTTTAAGTTTTTGCCTATGTCCTCGTTTGATATTTTCAGATAGGTTATCAACATAATATTTTGATTGCGAAAAAGAAATTGAAAGCATAAATTTTCCTTGTGGAGTTGCGTCGAACCAGAATGTTGGAAATTTTAGGTCGGTGATCATGCCAGTATCAACCATGTAAATAATTTTACCACCATCCACCGAGTTGCGAGCGAGCCTATCAGGATGCCATGCGAGGATGCCGGAAGCCTCACCCTTTTCAATACGAGAAATCATGTCGGCGAAAACTGGCCTGCCAGGAGTTTTGGCAGTCTGTTTTTCGATGAATACATCCACAACATCTAGTTGCTCCTTTTTGGCGAGCTCGCGTAGCTCGGAGAGCTGATCGGCAAGACTTCGGACTTGCCGATCTTCGGTATCAGTAGATTTACGAGTATATATGAAAAATTTTCGTGATGAAGTAGTCATGCTAACTTTAATTATACCAAATTTTATGAAGTCAAGAAATATTTTTCATGTAAATTTAGTGCATAAACAGTTAATAACTGTACTCTCATCGAGAAGCGGTCGACTTTCGCTTCCTCTACTGAACATTGTTCACGCCTAGCACATATCTGTATGGCGGACGCGCCCCACGGTTGCGACTAGCAACGGTGGGAAGCGCGGGAGCCGTTCTGATATGTGCGTAGGGCGTGCCACATACTCCATGGAAGCGGAAGTGGGCCGCTTCGAGCCAATGCGATTTGTGATTGTTTGCGTTTAAAAATGAAAAGTAAAAGGAGGTGAGTACCCATCTGGTCCGCAACCGCACCCTCGTTTTTTCGCCTCGTGCTCCGTGGAGTTTTATTTCAAAAATTTCCCAAAACGCCAACAAAGATGCGGGCAGGGCGACAGGAGGGGTCAGGGGAGGAATGTCGCCCTGCCCTCCACTCATGCGACAACTTTCGCCTTTTTTGGACGATTTTGAGTTTCTT
>CAINCE010000034.1 GCA_903846945.1 uncultured bacterium | reverse complement strand
TTGTTAGGTTAGTACATGTAGTAGGAGAAGGTGTTCCTGCTGGTGCATAGTCTCCTGTTTGGGCGGAGACAGTCGACCCTGAAATAGTGAGCAACGAGAGTGCGACGAAGAGTGAGAGTGTGGTGACTGCGAAAAACGCAAATATTGTTTTTTTCATGAGAAAAGAAGGTTTAGTAATATATTAATGGGGATAATGGAGTAATTGTACCACATCTATAGCTTTTCCACTAATCAAATATTGGTCCTAATTACATTGGACGACTACAGAACTGCCGTGACTTGTTATAGTCAGGTGTTGATTAGTTTGACTTGGATACGTCGTATTGAGAAGGGTAATATTTCGTGGTAAAGTTGTAGCTAACGAATATGTGAGGGTCGAACCATTCCTTGTATATGACGAGCTGAACGAATATGAATATACTCCATTGCCACCATCAGGACCACCTGTAAGACTGTAAACATTACCAGTTCCAGCCGTATTTGGTGTTACCGAGCAATCAACCGTGTTAGCCACTAAAGCATCATAAACACAAGAACCATTGGATATCGTAGCTGTTGAATCATAACTGCTGACGGATGCGTTTTTATCCATGCAACCAGGACGAATCGGTGTACTATCTTTTATGCATGTAAAATAGCCGTGGTTCACTTGGTCCGGTCTAGTGTCCCAAGAAAATTCTACTCGAGTAAAGTATGCTGGACAACTCACGGCAGGATTAACAGCTCCACATGGTATATAGGGTCCGCTAGGAATATTTTTAGTTCCTCCAGAACCTCCATCTATCGCAGTGCCGTTGCCACACCACATACCCTGTTGATAGTAGTTCGATACTTCACTAGAAGGACCGACTGGTGCTATTCCTAGACTACTAGTAGCTTGCCACATGACATTACCATCATAGTCTACTGTAGTTAAAACGTACCCCGGGGCTTGATGACCATCGATAAACCTGAATGTTCCTGGAGATGCGGCTGAACCGATCTGTATTCCACCAGTTGCCAGAAGAGTACTCAGGGATATTCCACCAATCTTATTCTGTGAAGTCGTCCCTACATTTAGAGGCGCGTCAGCATTGCAATTTGGAGGGGTACAATTTGTGCCCACAGGTTGTCCTGTGCCTGGAGCTGTCCATGTTCCAGTAGCGAGAACTGACAGGGCAAAACCTCCAATAACGAGACCTGTGATAGTGGCTACGCGAGCTAGAATAGATTGGTGACTTTTCATATAGATGGTGTAATGACTAATTAATAATTAAATAATAAAAATATCGAACACAAAACTACTTTTGCAATGACTTCAATATGTCCAGCTTCTGCTGTTCACTCAAACTAGCAGATACAGATCGTACTGTGCTGGATGACAATGACTGTAATATTTTCATCTTGTCCTTTTCCGACACAACATTCGTGTTTCCTGATGAGAGTTGACTCAATATATTTATTTTCTCTTCACTTGAGAGAACCCTTGGTGGACTGATAGGCTCTACAATGACGGCTGTATTCATGTAATAAACATAATATCCAATGAACGCCACACACAGACAAATAACCACGATGAGTGCGGTCATCTTTGGATGATGATGCTCTGGAGGAAGCTGGAAAATCTGACTAAGATTTGGACTGTTCACTACCATATGAGAAAATTATATCACATGTAGTTAGATTTTGTCGGAATGGGTGTGGATAACTCACGATCACAATCTTTTGACTTTACAGACTTTAGGACTTTATGGACTTTATGGACTTTCTAACTTTAAGGACTTTAAGACTTTCGACTTTCGACTTTATGGACTTTACTGACTTTATGGACTTTAAAGACTTTATGGACTTTCCGACTTTAAGGACTCTATAGGCTTTCGACTTTTCTATCTACATCCCATTGAACACACTCATCGCCTTGTCTTTGCCTTCGCGCACGATCATCTCGACAGCTTCGGAACAAGTTTTGGCAACTTTTTTTAAGATCTTTACCTCGTCTTCTTTGAATCTGCCCAGGATGAACTTTTCGATCTTTTCATAACCGTGGGGAGTTTTCGCATTGCCCTTCGCATTCTCTGGAGCAGTTCCTATACGGATACGGAGGAAGGCTTCGGTCTTCACAGCTTTGATGATCGACTCGATACCATTGTGTCCGCCAGAACTCCTATTGAATGAGATACGGATCTTACCGAGAGGTAGATTGAAGTCATCGTAGATGACGACTAGTCTCGATGCTACTTTGACACTCTTTACGAGTGGCGCGATAGCACGACCAGAAAAGTTCATAAATGTATCTGGTGCGATGAAAGTAGCTTTTTCTTTACCAATCTTCCCTGTCGACACGTGCGCATTTAGTTTTTTGTTGAGCTTCACTTCATCACCGAACTCCTTTTGTACAGTCTCTAAAATGATACGGCCAGTGTTGTGTCGTGTATTCTCATATTCTGCTCCAGGATTTCCGAGGCCAACGATGATGTATGACATGTAAAATAGTCTACTACAAATTGAGAGTAATGCAAAATTGATTCGCGTAATTTAAGGAGGAACCTAAGGTTATTGGTGAGGAGGACTTGCGAGCGCGACTGGCGCGTGAGGATGCGAATACTTGGAGCATCCGCAAGACTCATTGAGGATTTTCGAGTGAAACGAGAAAAGCCCAATGAGTGGACAGTTCCTGTAAGGAACACGAGGAATTTTTCAGCCTACTTCGCCAAGGCTTCGCAGGCCACTTACAGATGCCCTTCCGAAGCTTTAGCGTAGGAGGGCAGAAAAATATCCGTGCCTCCGAACGATAACCTTAGGTGACGACTCAACAAAATATCCTAGATTTGCTATTACTAGAAAAAGAGCGTACAATAGCCTCATTATGGAGCCAAATGTGACTAACCCAAACAACAATTCACTGTGGGCTAGTGTCAAAGAATGGATACAAGTCATAGTCATCGCACTCATTATCTCCCTACCTATCAGATTCTTCATCGCAGAACCATTCATCGTGAATGGTGCTTCGATGGATCCTACTTTTTCAACTGGTCAATTCCTCATCGTAGACAGACTGAGTTATAGACTCGAAAATCCGCAGAGAGGTGATGTCATCGTTTTCAAATATCCTAACAATCCGAGCATCTACTATATAAAGCGCATCATCGGCCTTCCAGGAGAAACACTCTCTATGAAGGATGGCAGTGTGACTGTCACCAATCCTGCTGACACGACTTTCACTACCGCCAACCCAAACGGGCTCGTCCTGGATGAGTCATACATAGACCCTACTCACAAGTCTCATGACGACATAACGACCGTACTCGGTCCAGACAAATATTTTGTCATGGGCGACAATAGGTTACAGAGTTCTGACTCCAGAGCTTGGGGAGACTTAAATAGAGACCTCATAATAGGAAGACCGATCGTTCGACTATTGCCCCTACCTTCTATTTCCATTTGGCCAGGGAAAGAGACGCAGTAAATATATGAACATGTGTAGAATATCGGATTGCATTATTAACTAATTTGGATTTACGATTTATGATTTAAGAATTATGAGAAAAGTTCACTCGCTTGATTTTCTCAAACCTTATCTCTTCCTGCCTGCCGCCAGGCATGGAAATCTTAAATCTTTTTCACTCCATGTCATCAAACAACAAAAACAAGATCGACTCAAAATTCGTCGCGCACGAACACTTGGACAAGATCGGTGAAGTGGCAGTCTACTATGGTTTTACTCCTACAAAGAGTCCCGGTATCACGAAAGTTGACATAGATGCAGCGAAAGACATTCTCGATGGAGACTACATAGATGATGAAACAGAGAAACATGGACGACTCCCTCTACATGCTGAGGAAAAAATAGCCCTGATGAGGAGCTACCAAGAGCAGGGTATGCACTCCATGACACAACCAGTAATGTTCTATTTCAAGGACCCATGTCGTGGCACTCAGAGAAAATCTGCTTATCCTAGATATGCTGATCTCGAGATACTCGGACCATCTGGGAGTATAGCCGAAGCCACCCTTATCCAGGCTGCGCGTTCGATGCTGATAGAAGAAGGCTACGCAAATACATCCGTCGAGATTAACTCGATCGGCGACCGTGATTCTATAAACAAATTTACCCGTGAACTAACTATGTATTATCGTAAAGTGATAAATGAGATGACGCCAGAATGTCGTCAACTATTTAAGCATGATCCATTTGAATTACTCACTTCCAAGATAGACGACGCCGTCGTGATAAATCAGACCGCTCCAAAATCCATGGATTTCCTGACAGAAGCTAGCAGGCGTCATCTAGAGGAGATTCTGGAATATTTAGAAACTTTAGGCATACCATATACGATCAACAATAGTCTCATTGGTAATAGAAAATACTGTACGGAGACGGTGTTTGCTATTGTCAATAATGAACCATCTCTCGCGACTGCGAAAAATCACACCCAGCATATACTGGCCATAGGTGTTCGTTACAATGGACTTTCCAAACGAGTCGGCATGAAGAAAGACATTCCAGGCGTCGGTATCTCTCTACTCGTAAATGAGAACACTGTTGGTTTGCGTAAGACTATTCTGAAGGTAAAGAGACCCATCGCCTCATTCATCCAACTCAGCATCGAGTCAAAACTATTGTCTCTGGGCGTCATAGAACGACTCCGACAAGCAAAGATCCCTCTCTATTTGTCTCTCGCCAAAGACCGCCTCGGAGCACAAGTCTCCAGTGTTGAGAGATATCACACTCCTTATATCATCGTCATGGGTAAAAAGGAAGCTGTCGAGCGCACGGTGATCGTGCGCGAGACTGAAACTCATCGCCAGAGTATCGTTACTCTGGAGGAACTTCCTGGACACATGAAGAAGATAGAGGCGGCACATTTTAGGAAATAGAGCTTAGAGCTAGGAGGTAAGAGTTAGGAATAATAGCATCTTAGGGCTCGTCCACAATTAACTTCCTCAACTAACTGATTGTGGCCTGATTGTGTAGTTCCAATCCCCGTGAAATTTATTTCTTTTTATATTGATATTTTTCATTTCCTCGTCCGTCACTTTGACT
>CAINCE010000033.1 GCA_903846945.1 uncultured bacterium | reverse complement strand
GTGGAGATGGGCGGAATCTCCCGCGACTCTCGGCTCACTACCCGTTCGCCTCGGTCTGGGCACCGGCTCGGCATGCTCGCTACTGCTCGCATATAGCCTCCGCCGTTCTCATCACGCACCATCTCTCTCATGGACACGAAAAACTGACCTAGAGCAGTCTAGGTCAGTTTTTGTGTAGTGGAGATGGGCGGAATCGAACCGCCGTGCAATCAATGTTTGTCGAACGAATCTACGATGTTAGCAAGCTTTACACCGCCCGAAGGCGATTTGAGAGTGTTGTCCAAGAAAGCGTGCAAAACGCAACACTCCGATCTATGGTCCGCCCGAAGGCGGGTTCAACCGGCGCAATGAGAAGTTGCACCGACCTACATCCAGGTTATTACGCCAATTCTATAGTTAGGATACCTATAGAGTGACGGCCTCGTTAAACGAGAGCGAATGCAAAGTCCTTTTGTCCGAAATACGGAGAAACGGTTGATTTAGCATTTAGAGTTTCCATCAGATTTCCGTCCTACTACGCTCTACAAGAGAGCTTCGAAGGACTCCGAGTTAATGGTGCTCGCACCGCACGAACGAAAACGGTTGATTGTCTATGCCGATCATCCCCATATAGAAGTCTTGAAGTCAGAAAGTCCTTAAAGTCTATAAAGAAAATACTTTATGGACTTGACAGACTTTACAGACTTGATGGACTCTCATTTATCAACGATCAACGAACTCCCTCCTCACCGCGCGATCTGTTTCGCGTTTCTTCGTCACCTCCCTCTTGTCGTACTTCTTCTTACCCCTTACGACTGCGACAGTGACTTTGATGAGGTTAGACTTATTATATATCGAAATAGGCACTATTGTCAACCCACGATCTGCCTCAGTATTCGCCAATTCATTCATCTCTTTCTTGGACAAAAGTAGTCGTCTATTCCTCCTCGGTTCATAGTCCTTGGGAGTGTTATTTTCCTGATACGGAGGCACGAACATGTTCATAACATACGCCTCCCCTCCACGCACGATGACATAGGCGCCTTCTAGTGAGCCCTGACTCGACTTTAGCGACTTCACTTCGAACCCGAGTAGCTCTATACCTGCCTCGTATTTCTCGAGGATCTCGTAGTCAAAATGCGCCTTTTTGTTATTTACATATGTTGTCATAACGGAATAATAGTAGCATATGGTTACGCTGTTTAATAGCTAAATTTACAGCTAAATTTTCAATAATGCATACACATTCTCAAAATACATACAAAATTTTACCATGTAAAATAAGGCTATTTGACAAAATATTGATTTTTGCTATTATAATAGCAATATTATGAATAATGTCAGGAGAAACATCCAAAAAAGTATTGAGACTTCCCTCTTTAAGGGAAAAGTTGTGATAATACAAGGACCGAGACAAGTTGGAAAAACAACTCTAGTTAAAGAATTGATCACTAAATACGCAGGTGCAAACAGGGACAAATGCTATATAAATTGCGATATAACAGAAAATATCAGGTCACTATCGGTTGCAGACCCCATCAAACTGAGGGCATTCTTAGGCGAGGGAAATTTCTTTGTTATTGATGAGGCACAGAGAGTGAAAAATATTGGCTTGATATTAAAGATACTCGTAGACACCTACCCAGAAATACAGATAGTAGCGACAGGCTCGTCGAGTTTCGCACTGTCAGCACAAATCGGGGAACCTCTAGTCGGTAGAATGTTCAAATTTATCTTATACCCACTTTCCGTCAATGAGATAATGGTGTACAACGGTCAGAATGGATTGCGAGACCATGAATTGAACTCTCTACTCGTGAATGGAAGTTACCCAGAGATTATCACTGGAAAAGCAAACCCGAAAATAGACTATCTCACAATGCTTTCAAATAATTTCCTATTTAAAGACATTGCTGGTTTTGAAGAAATACGCAATCCAGAACTCTTGCGAAATCTTTTGCAACTACTCGCATTCCAAATAGGAAATGAGGTGTCATACAATGAGCTTGGAGTCAAACTAGGTGTGAGACGAGAGACGATACTTAGATATATCTACATTCTCGAAGAATCATTTATCATTTTCCGACTGTATCCGTTCTCTAGAAATTTACGAAATGAAATAGGCAAGAAAAATAAGATATATTTTTATGATCTCGGCGTGAGGAACGCTATCATAAACAAGTACGACGACATAGAAACGCGAGAAGATAATGGTGCATTATGGGAAAATTTCTGCATTATAGAAAGGAAAAAACAAATTCAAGACAACAGATGGTATAGAGGTAGTTACTTCTGGAGGACAACGAGTCAAAAGGAGATCGATTACATAGAAGACTACGACGGTTCTCTATACGCATACGAATTCAAATGGGGTTTACGCGAGTACAAGATACCAAAGGAATTTATGAAAGCATACGCAGGTAGTAGTGGAATGATTATCAATAGATCAAATTACTTAGAATGGCTAACATAACAACAAACTGGAAACTATTTTACGCCAATGAAGAGGCGTGGTACTCCATGCTGGATGATTGTGCACATGCAGAAAAAAGTATCGTTCTAGAACAATTCATCTTCGTGAACGACGAATTCGGCCAGAAACTCCTAAATATCTGCACGGAGAGAGCCGCTGCAGGAGTTACTGTGCGCTTCCTATGGGACGCCGCCGGAAGTTTTACCTTCTTTGGAACCGGTATCGTAGATGACCTCCGCAGTAAAGGTATCGAACTCCTATTCTGGAAAACGCTCGTACCTTCATATTTCAAAGTGCCAAACTTCCGTTCATGGTACCTACGCAACCATCGTCGCACAGTGGTCATAGATGAGAAGGTGGCATATACCGGGAGTATCTGTGTCATGGATGAGATGAAAGGTTGGAGGGATACGAATGTCCGTGTCGAGGGACCTGTCGCCAAGGAGATGAAGAACGCCTTTGAACGCATGTGGGCGCGCGCGAGGAAGATCCGCACCTTACCACCACGCAAACATACTCGCGACGGAGAATTCCGCTACATTACAAATTATCCTGCTCCAGGAAAGAGACATATCTATAGTGCGACCATAGACGCTATCCGAGAAGCGCGACATTACATCTACATCACCACACCTTACTTCGTACCAACTCATCGACTCGCCCGTACACTGAAAGCTGCAGCAAAGAGGGGCGTCGATGTCCGCCTCGTCATTCCCGAGAAGTCTGACCATCTCGCTGTCGACCTCGGAGCGCGGGCATTCTTCAACATGCTACTAGAGTCTGGCGTGAGGATATTCCTATTTACAGGCAACATGATCCATAGCAAGTCTATGGTGGTGGACGGTATATGGTCATCAGTCGGTTCCATGAACTTGGACTCCGCTAGTCTCCTCTATAACTTTGAAGCTAACCTCATAACTACGAACTCCACATTCGCTGAGGAACTGGCAGCTCATTTCGTACGCGATGTCCGAGAGTCCCGCGAAGTCCTATGGAAAGACTGGAAAAATCGCTTTTTCATCGAGAAAATACCTGAGATATTGATCAGGTTGGTGAGGAAGTTTTTGTAAGAATACCGCGAAACAAAATATTTGAGCCCATCCACCATCTCGTGGTACCCTGCCAGGAAAGCTTTATTTTTAGGCGAAAAACAAGCTGGAGTTCGAGCCATAATGAATTATGGCGAGAACGAAGCGTAGTTTTGTAGACAAAAATAAGGCTTTATATGGCAGGGGGAAGATGGTGGACGAGCCCTTACATAATAGGTAACCCCGGTTGATACACACTCCTAGTATTGACGCATACACTGTTACGAGTTGTTGCCGTATATGTCGAAGCGGGTTGTACCACATAGCAATGTACTGTATTTGGACTCAATCCTGTAAAGGTGTATGTATTCAGAGTTGTGTTTGATAGTG
>CAINCE010000032.1 GCA_903846945.1 uncultured bacterium | reverse complement strand
TTGGCTACAAAACTTCGCTTCGTTCTCGCCATAATTCATTATGGCTCGAACTCCAGCTTGTTTTTCGCCTAAAAATAAAGCTTTCCTGGCAGGGTACCACGAGATGGTGGATGGGCTCTAAGAAATATATATCGTGACGGTGAGTTAGATAAGCCGTCAACATACAAGGAATCCTTGTATGTTCAAATTGAAGGTGTCAGATCAATAAAGCGGCCCCAAAAAATATATAATCTAGACGCTATTATCGCCGTTGGTTACAGGGTAAATTCAAAGAAAGCCACTCAATTCCGTATTTGGGCTGCAAAGATTTTGCGCAACTACATAGTGAACGGGTACGCGATCAATCAGAATAGGTTGATTGAATCACCAGAATCACTAGATGGTCTAAATGATGCACTAAGGGCTCGTTCATAAATAACTCCCCCATCTTGCGTCCACTGCATCGTTGGCTAAGGGTACTACTCAATCACAAAATCTTTCATCGTACTTATAGTACGCCTCAAGATTTTGTTCAATCGTAGCACCCCTATCCAGCGCGCATTGAACACAATCTGAGGAAGTTATTTATGAACGAGCCCTAAAGCTGATTGAATCGAAAGAACATAGTGGAAAATTGAAAGGTAAGCTGACTTTGAAATTGACGAAGGATTTGGCATCAAAGTCGTGATGCTGATATGCATGGCTCTAACATATAAACGATGAGTGTGTAAATAGGAGGTGTGATTACAATTTGATATAATAATAAACATGAAAACTAACATATTGCGAGCTTTGAACAATATATCTAAAATCACAAGTTTTAAACTTGATGAGCTCTATTCTGGAAAAAACAGAGTAAATAATGTAGGAACTGCACTGGAGTACTTCATCAAGGACGCCTTCTGTCATAGTAGTGACATCACAGAGATTGATGTCAAGAATAGGACTCATTCCACTTACTTGTCATATCTAGGAAACCAGAATAATCCGCCTGATTTTGTAATCAATGATGGTGATGCTGTGGAAGTGAAGAAAGTAGAAGGATTGGGCAGTAGTATTGCTCTAAATAGTTCATATCCAAAATCAAAACTTCATAGTGATGATATTAGGATTCTCCAATCATGTAGAGACTGTGATGGTGGAAAGTGGTCGGAGAAGGACATAATGTACGTGGTCGGTTCGGTCTTACAGTCAAAAATCAAATTACTTTGGTTCGTTTACGGAGATTGTTATGCAGCTCATAGGGAAGTCTATGAGAATACTCTCAAGAGTATTTCCAGACAGGTTAGCGGTATTGATCATTTGGAGTTTTCTTCTGAGACAAATGAAATTGCTGCCGTGAAAAACATTGATCCGCTAGGTATTACATACCTCAGGGTCCGTGGAATGTGGGGCATAGAGACTCCTCATAAGGTATTTGGATCACTAACGGATTATGACAAATCCTGTGAATTTTCGGCATTTCCCATCATGTTAGATGAAAAATACAGGTCATTTCCGAAAAATGACCGCGATGAAATGGAATCAAACCCAGATATCAACATAAAATCTGTCGAAGTTCGCTCGCCAAATAACCCTGCAATATATTTAAAAGCGAAGTTAATTTCTATAACGAAATGAAAGTAGCTTCATTATTTACAGGTGCAGGTGGACTCGACCTAGGTTTTTTGAGGGCAGGCTTCGATATTGTCTGGGCAAATGAATTTGATCCTACTATTTGGGAGACATTCCAGTATAACTTTCCAGAGACAAAGTTGGACAAGAGAAGCATAGTTGATGTCCCTTCTGTAGATGTTCCTATGGTCCACGGTATCATCGGCGGTCCGCCATGTCAGAGTTGGAGCGAAGCTGGGGCAGGTCGAGGGATTAGCGATAATAGAGGGCAGTTGTTTTTCGAATACATTCGTATATTGAGGGAAAAGCAGCCAATATTTTTTCTAGCCGAAAATGTTTCGGGGATTCTCCAACCAAAGCATAAAAAGGCGTTCGATAATATTTTAAAACAATTTGATATGGCTGGGTACAATGTGAGTTATAGACTTCTCAATGCAAATGATTATGGAGTCCCGCAAGACAGACTCCGCGTAATCATCATCGGGTATCACAAAGAGAAAGTAGGTTTCAATTTTGAATTTCCAGAGCCACTCGCACATAAGCCCAATCTTAAAGATGCAATATATGATTTACGATCTGCAAAGGCGGCGAAACCGTTAAATAAAACCAATGGCGATAAGTTAACTATTGCTAATCACGAATATATGAATGGAGGATTTTCGACTATCTACATGTCCAGAAATAGAGTTCGTATGTGGGATGAGCCGTCGTTCACTATACAGGCAGGTGGTCGTCACGCACCTATTCATCCGAAGGCACCAAAGATGAAGTTCATTGAAGAAAATAAGAGAATATTTGTGCCAGGAAAAGAACATCTGTATAGGAGGTTATCCGTGAGAGAGTGTGCGAGGATACAGACATTTCCAGATTCATACATATTTAAGTATAGAGATATAGCAAATGGATACAAGATGATTGGTAATGCTGTACCAGTTCAGTTTGCTTATGAGCTAGCAAAAAAGATATATGTTGACCTATCAAAACTTGCAAAGCATCCTGTGAATTTTAGACAGCTAGATCAAGTAGTCACTGGCAAATCAAACTAGAAAGGAATTCTTTCCATTTCTACTTGTTGCAAAATGGCCCAGTTTACGATTAGATATTTCAAATTCGATAATATCGCACCTCAACTCACGAGGTGTTAGCCACTAGTTAATGCTTTCACTAATCACTTCCGCCATCCAGCGGAGGCGGACACTAATCATTAATTACACATCACTTCCTCACCACCCTCACCCCATCCCCGGTATCTTCTACAGAATATCCGCGCGCTTCGATCTCGTCGCGTAGTGCATCCGACTTTTTCCAATCCTTTTCTTTGCGAGCATCATCGCGGGCATCTACGAGCGCAGAGATTTCTTCTGGCAGTGCATCCGGTTCGGCACCAGAATCTATTTTCGGAACATCCGCCAACCCTAGTCCTAGAACACGGTCGAACTGTAGTAATGTGGCCAGTTTGTCAGCATCAGTCTGTTCGGTGTCTTTGACCATATCCCATGCCAGAGCCACAGCTTTTGCAGTATCCAGGTCATCATTTACAAACCCTGTAAATCGCTCAATATATGCCGGAATAGGCGTTCCGGCGGCATTCTGACTCGAATACTGACTGACTGTAGCCATCAGTCTTATAAGGGCATTTTGAGCCCCACGAACGGCTTCAAAGCTGAAGTTAGCTGGTGACCTATAGTGTGCGGTGAGCAGCCAGTATCTGTAACCGATAGGGGAGATCAGTTCCTTCTGGAGATCGGCCAATTTTATAAATCCGCCAGCAGATTTGGCCATCTTTGCATCATTCAATGTGATGAATTCATTGTGCATCCAATAATCTGCCAAAGGTTTTTCATACGCTGCCTCAGATTGTGCAATTTCATTGTTGTGATGTATAGATATGTGGTCGATGCCTCCGGTGTGAACATCAAAAGGTTGGCCGAGATATTTTCTAGACATTGCTGAACACTCTATGTGCCAACCAGGAAAACCTTTACCCCAAGGACTGTCCCAGCCTAGTTTTGCGTCAAATTTCCACAGAGAAAAATCTTTCTGGTCTCTTTTTTCTGGATTTGCACCTATCCTAGACAGGTTATTCTCCGATGTCTCCACTTTCCTTGGGGAAAGTGGCTTCATGAGAGATTGACCTAGCTTCCCATAACTAGGAAATTTAGCGGTATCAAAATACATTCCGTCGCTAGTCTCGTAAGCAAATCCTTTTTCTTCGAGTATCTTTATGATCTCTATGTCTTCACTTATATGTTCACTAGCACGAGGAAATCGTTCAGGCATTTCGATATTCAATGATTTCAAGTCTTCGATAAATGCGTCGGCGTATTTTGAAGCTACTTCGTTCATTGACTCCAATGTCAATGGTCTATTCTCTCTCTTCAAAGCCTTGGTCATCTTGTCCTCACCCTCATCACCATCACTAACCAAGTGACCAACATCAGTAATGTTAATGATTTGGTGCACATTAAATTTGTTGAACTCAAATATTCGCCTCAATATATCTGCAAAAACGTAAGCACGCAAATTCCCGATATGAACATAATCATACACCGTGGGACCGCAGTTATACATGGAAACTTCGCCAGCCTTTATCGGCTTGAAGATTTCCTTGGTCTTTGAAAGTGAGTTGTAGAGTTGTATATTCATAGCCAGCTCTTTCTTTTCAGGAACCACCAAACACTGCCGGTGATGATCAGTGTGATAATCATCAAGATAGTCCAATCAGAAGAGTTACCGATAATTGGAATGTTCGCTGCCGGTATAGTGAATATTGCAGCGATCAACAATGCAGGGTATCCGATGAATGTCACCATCGTTAATAGTTTGATAATATCATTCTGTTTCGTATTGAGCAGGGAATCATTGGTCTCACGAAGGTCATTCAAGAGCTCTCGTGCATTACCGATGAATTCATGGATGATGTTGAACTGATCTCGTATATCGCGCATATAACTAGAGAAACTGCCGCCAAATATACTCTTGTCGACATTCTCCACCATCTTCTCCCAGATATCGCGGTGTGCTCTAGCTGTTTGCTTGAAATCGATGAGTTCGCGGCTGAGATCAGACAATACTTCTACCATGTCTCTCTCGTCACCTTTAAATATATGCTTCTCTGCGCCCGTTATGGAGTCCTTGATGTTTTCGAGGTCTTCGATCATACCAGAGTATATCTTTTTAACCATATAATAGAACAGGAATCCTGCATGCTCTATCTTTTCGTCTTTGTTCAATATAGTGTTTGCCTCAAATATCTTGCCGAAATACTCCAGTTGCTCGATGGTTTCAGTGCGGCAGGTGATCAGGAAATTCTTCCCAACAACAAAGTCGACTTGTCTCTCGATGATCTCATTACCTTCGCCTTTGCGTTCTCGAACGGGGAGTGTGAGTACGGCGAGAAAATACTCGTCATAAAACTCAACTTTCGCCAAGCTAGTAGTCATTTTCAACTCCTCGCCGATCAATGGATGCAGACCATATCTCTTTACTAAAGAAGTAACTTCATCGTCAGTAGGCCTTTCTAGATCTATCCAGACGACCCCGCGATAGGTATGTGTGTAAGTCATAGGGACATTGTATCGCGAATTCAATAAATCTACAAAGTAGTCATTAAAAGTCTATCTATAAAGTCTATAAAGTCTATAAAGTCCGTAAAGTCCGTAAAGTCCGTAAAGTCTGTAAAGTCCATAAAGTCTATAAAGTCCGTAAAGTCCACAAAGTCCGTAAAGTCTATAAAGTCTATAAAGTCCGTAAAGTCCGTAAAGTCTGTAAAGTCCATAAAGTCTATAAAGTCCGTAAAGTCCACAAAGTCCGTAAAGTCTATAAAGTCTATAAAGTCGGAAAGTTGGAAAGTCGGAAAGCAAATTTATTTTTTTCAATCTTCGACCTACTGCCAATCGTACACAAACCTAGTGCATTAATTGTATTAATGTAGTTAAAATGTCATATTCGCTTCGCTCATATATCAACGGCGTTCGGACTTCATGAAAGCAAGCTTCCATAAGTCCTCACTTGTTGCTATATTCGGAAAGCTCATATATCAACGGCGTTCGGACTTCATGAAAGCAAGCTTCCATAAG
>CAINCE010000031.1 GCA_903846945.1 uncultured bacterium | reverse complement strand
TCGCAGCGAGCTGGCGAGGTATTAAGTGGAAGCTCTGCTTCTTTACGCAGCAAGCTGCGGAGTATTTACTCGTTTGTTCTGACTTCGACTCAGATGTTGTGAATATAAAAATATTCACACATCTTCGCTTGTCAGAATAAATTGTCTCTAAACGGTAAGACAAACCTTCTCGATACCTATGATCGGCAGCGATAGTAAAGATACTATGTCATATACTCCTCTGAAAAATCCAGCTTCAGCAAAAGTACTAGAAAATGAAAAGATAAATATCGGAATCAAAGCTTCTCCCAGTCCCCAACCTACCCAACGGATCGCCCTAGTCCACGCAATGATGCGAACTCCGTAAGGAAGCTCGCTATGCTTTATATGTATTCGATGTCTTGAAAGTTGTAGGTGGCGCATAGTGGTTAATCAAAATGACGTCGGACTCACTGACTCATAAAGAACTTGGGAGGTTTAGTATGTCTGGTAGGATTAAGTGAGGTCATAAATTATTTCATCTACCCATTAAAGAATACTATTATCGCCGCGCCGGAAAACATTAGAATAGAACCAAGTATGAAGTACAGATTTGGTACTGCATTGAAGGCAAAATAACTGAAAACAACCACGAAAAATGGATATGCGATCTCGAAGATTGAAGCATGGGATGCACCAAGGGTCTTTATGCTTGAGAATATCAAAAAATTCGCCAATGCTGCCAGTATTAACGAGGCAATTATGAAAACCCAGGTTTTCGTCGAAGCTCCAGAAAGAGACTGTAGAGAACCCCTACTCAGAAAGAATATAGGCAATAGGATAACTATTGTGATTAGGGAATCTACGAATAGAAGTGCGAATGGAGACGCACCACGCAAAATCCTCTGGTCGATGGTATAAACAATACCCCATGTGATTGCTGCCCCTATTGCATATACATATCCTGAAATAGCCATGTGATTTGGATTACCAGTGTATATTAGCACAAAAAAGTCATTAATTTAGAAATGTTGCAGAGAAGTGCAGAGAAGTATGCACATAACCAAAATCTTTACTAATACTAACTAGTGCGCCCGTCTCAGAGGCGTTTTATCCAATAAGATTAAGGGTGGTGCGAGTTTGGATAATAATAGAAAGTCTAATGTGAAGGCATAAATAACCCTGAATTGAGCACCACTGCCACAAAGCCAATGCCGATACCAATCCATTGAGAGGTGCTGACTGGTTCGCCGAAAACAATGAAACCAACAACATAGTAGTATTGGGGTGGCTCCGATGAATAGCGAAATGCTTGACATCTCATTCATACAATAGGAATAACTTATGTAAGCCATTCCCAGAGAGGAACGAATTGTATAGTTTTTCCATCCTTCTTTACTTCTCTTTTTTCATTCCAAGTTAGAACTGTTAGCTTTGTAACATCGAGTTCCTCACCCGCTTCAATCAGAGCCTTTACCTCTCTTTCTTCAACATCCTGACTTGTTGCATCATAAGCCACTTGTATGAGTTCTGTCACTTCGTATCCTTTTTTTAGGACAAACTCTATCTCTCGATCATTGCGAGTCTTGTAATAGAACAATTCACGATTGGGCTGATTACCTCGTTTAACTAGTTCCATGAAGACAAGGTTCTCCATGAGCTTGCCACTGTTAGGAGAATGCCGAACAGCCTTTGCAGTAACGAGACCGTTATCCACTACATATGTCTTCTTTGGCGACTGTAACCTCATAGTAGCCTTGGTTGAATGGCGGTCCAAAGAAAAAACTAAATATGCTTCAACCAGATAATCGAGATATTTTGCCACAGTGACATCACTTTTGAATGCCATTATGTTTGCTAGCTTTCGAGCTGTATACTGACTGGAAACATTGTTTATCAAATACGACCCAAGACTGTCTATCTGTTTGGAGAAGCGGACTTTGTGTCGTTTGACGACATCTTTGAAAAGGACAGCATCAAACAGCACATCGAGGTAGCCTCGAGGTTCGACATCTTTTGTGACGACCTCTGGAAAACCACCGTTTGTCATATATTGGGTTATATACCCCTGAAGTTTTGCTTTTTCCTCGGGTAGCAACATTTTATCTGCTGAATATTCATACTGCTTGGCCTTCAGAATTTCCTTGAAATCAAATGGTAGTATCTCTATTGGAATATGTCTACCAGTTAAGTGTGTAGCGAGTTCTTTTGAGAGAAGGCTTGCATTTGATCCGGTCAGCACGAGATTATATCCCGCTCGATGCAGACGATTGACGAAGAGCTCCCAATTCGGAAGATTCTGTATTTCATCAAAAAGAATATATTTTGTATCTCCGTACGCCTGCTTCAATTCCGAAAGTAATTCATCCAGATCGATCTTTTCTTCTCCCGGAAGAGATTCATCGTCAAAATTGAAGTATGCAAAGTTTTGATCCTTGAGAAGCATCAAAGCAAAGACAGATTTACCTGCTCGGCGTGGGCCTAAGATCACTTTTATGAGGTCAGAAGAGACCAACTTTTGTGCATCTTTTTCCTTGGTTCGCGTTATATATGGACGCAAAAGAAGCCTCTCTTTATCGTCTTTTTGCTTTGAAACTGTGGTTTTTAGCATAGTATTTACCTTGTACTATGCAGTTTATCCCTTTTTTGCATAGTACAACAAGTTTACTATGCACCCCCAGATGAGTCAATAGCGACAAACGGCACCTATGTAGTATTCCGTTCTTTGGGCACATTTATTAGATGCCCCCATTCCATAAAAAAAGCGAGGACATGTTTCAGTCCCCGCCGGTGGTTACTATCTTCCTGGAATTCTGACTCTCAAACTCTGCACCTTGCCACACCCTGCATTGCTGCCGTAGTTAGGATCGTCAAACTCGGCAAAGCCCATACCCTTGAAATGGGCGATGATCCGTGGCGCAACCTTACGATTGATGCTGACACTCTCGGAAATCCAGCAGTATTGAGGTGGAGCAGCAATTGATAGGTGCCCGAGGAATAGTCGCATAGCTTCTTCCCCGTATCCTTTGCCACGTTTGCTCGGCACGATGCCGTAGTATCGGAGCCGTAGAGTATCGAGAACATCACCGTACTCGAACCAGCCTATAATGCCGATAACTTCACTGCGAAAGCAAATTGCGAAGATCTCCCCATCCGTCTCGCCTTCGTATTTCTTGGTATCCCACTGTTCATAACTTTCGCGTGCTTGTTTCTGGAGTACGTCGACCTCCCATATGCCATTGAGTTCCGGAAAGTGACTGAACAAATCGTGATTTTCAGGAGGAACTAGTTCGTTTATTGGAGTTAATGATGGTTTAGATAATGATTTTACTAAGAATCTGTTCCCAATCTGTCACTACTGTCACATTAGGTAAAAATTGCTTGAATTCCTCAATTTCCGCTTTATCCGGTTGGAATAGGAATAAATTAGGAGTCGACTTGATCATATGACTAAGAACTTCCAATCGGTCATCAATGAAATGAGTGATACCAAGCTTTTGGCAGATTGCATCTTTTTCATGGCGCTCTCTGACAAAATGAATGTTTTTTGAATCCACACCTGTTTTGTTATGAAAATCGTTGTCTGAAAGCCAAGCTAGGATTTTCTCTTGCGCCCAAGGAGTACATTTCGATATTAGATACACCTGTCCATCAAAGAAAGCATTCAGTTTTTTCATTGCTTCAAAGACACCTTTAGATGCGGGTATCGTTGAGTACCTTTCTTCGTGAAGTGTTTTATCATCCGGATCAGATAGCCTGTGGTTGATAATGACATTACCAATATCTACCCCTAAAGCTTGTTTATTTTTCATATGATGATTGTACCACGAAGATTGGTGTATAAAAATAGTAGCCCGGCAAAGTGAATTGCGCGGGCTACGGGTTAAGGATGTTTTCGATCTCTTGCCAAGTCGTAACGACATGGACGTGGGAAAGGGCTCCGGTATTCCTGAACTGTTCTACCTCCTGTGATTGGGGGCGAAACAGAAACAGATTCGGAACCTTGCCTACGAAATAACTCAATACTTCCAGCCGGTCATCCACCATCACGGTTGTGCCGTGGTGAGTCTGACTAGACTGCTCGATGAATGGGGTCTTGTCGCGGCCACTACTGGTGCGATGGACTCTATCAAACGAGATGCCGGTGCGCTCGGAGAAGTTGTGATGCCTAAGCCAGCCAAGGATCTTTTCAGTTGCAATGTCAGTGGCTTTGTAGACCACAGTGACATTACCGCCAAATTGATCATAGAACCGTCTCAAGCTATCAAAGACTCCGGGTACTTCCGGGATCGAGTTATAATCGATCGTGTCGAAATTTTCTGGCGTGATGTTACTCAGCCAGTGGGCAATGATGACATTACCCAAATCGACGATTGCTCCGCCGTGTTGGGTTGCCATATTTTTTGCCTTTCGTTTTGAAGAACAACTCTCAGGATTCGCGATCTTACGATCGTAAACCCGATTGAGAGGGTGACGCTTACGAATAAGTGTCACCCTGAAACCGATTCTCAACGCTTACCGATTACTTCCGCTGCGCGACGAGATCGTCGACCAGCTTCTTGTATGTCATACGACATTCCTTTCATTGTACAATGCGTTAGAAAATGAACGCACACACATCCTTATTCGCCATCTTTCGATGCAACGAACGACTTAACCATACGGCTAAGAATCTAATAGAGGTATAGCACCTTGTATAGTATTTGTCAATACTTTGACGGCTTCGTCAACTGTGTGTCGTAGTACGGCTCTGTTAAGCCACCCCGAAACCACGGTAGTTATTCACCGCTCGCGCCTACGACTTTCTCCCATAGCGGATCTTTCGGAAAGTGAGTCGCCTTCGCTTCTTCGAAGCTATGGCGACCGAAGGCGGCAGTTTTTACTTGAAGTTCGAACATTTTTTGCGGAGAGGGGGAGATTCGCCCGCGACTCTCATTCGCTACCCGCTCATTCGGTCTGGGCACCGCCTCGCGGACTCGCCTACTGGCTCGCCTCGCTCCGGCGTTCGAATCTCCTCTTTCTCACGCACTGATGTTTCGTTCGGAGGCATAACATGCCTCCTCACGAATCATTGCGGAGAGGGGGAGATTCGAACTCCCGAGGAGCTTACGCCCCTGCCGCTTTTCGAAAGCGGTGCATTCGACCACTCTGCCACCTCTCCTTTGGTCAACTAGGATACATTAGCATTTTTTGCCAAAAACTCAAAAAAATAGTAGTATAAGTATACCTTCATTTTACTTACGGACTAAGAGGCTAGCCCTTCGTAGTCCCGAGTAAAGCGAGGGGCGAAGTAGGGCCCTATCGTCTAACGGTTAGGACGCGGCCTTTTCAAGGCTGCAATCGGGGTTCGATTCCCCGTAGGGCTACACGATCAAAAAGCACTGGATGTTTTATCCGGTGCTTTTTGTATCGTCGGTAGTCGCTAAACGCGAGAATCGAACGCCGGAGCGAGATGAGCTCAGCAGAGCGAATCCGCGAGGCGGTGCCCAGACCGAATGAGCGGGTAGCGAATGAGAGTCGCGGGCGATTCCCCGTAGGGCTACTAGATTAGGACATTTTCCTATACTATGCTATGATAGTCTCACTAAGGAACTAGTCGAATTTCTTTATTTTAGATCAATTTAATTTCCAAAATCACATGACAGGAACAATCAAGACTTTGAATCCAAAAGGATTTGGTTTTATCTCTCGCGAAGGCGAAGCTAAGGACCTATTCTTCCATTCAAACGATCTTCAGGGAGTCACTTTTGCCGACCTCAAAGAGGGCGACACATTGAACTTTGAAGTAGTCGATGGTCAAAAGGGCCCAAGTGCAAAGAACGTTACTCGCGTATAATAACGCCAGTTAGTTCGGAAAAAACACCTCGCTTCGGTTGGGTGTTTTTTCATTATGGATACCTATCTCGTCAGGTGATATATACACCATTATCCACAGGGCAACTACAACGAGAATTCATGTTACAATTACCGCCATGTACGGAGAAAGTGAACCTCGAAACAAACTCCCAGTTTTTGCAGTGGTCATCGCCATGATCTTTGGTGCTGGTTCGATCTGGTTATGGACAGACGGATTGCAGGTGGCGATCAATGGACTTCCCGAGAAAATTACAAATACCGCTTCAGTGTTCGATACTACGAACATAGACATAGAGAGCGCACTTACGAATACTTCCAAGTTTATCCGGAGTGCGGTACCCACCATAAAACTTCCCTCTCCAACTGTCACCATACTGATAGGTGGTGATGTGATGTTGGATCGGAAGATGCGCCAGATGGGAACGAAGAAGGGTTATGACTATCTATTTAGTTCCTTAACTCCCCTATTCAAAACTGCCGATATAGCTATCGTAAATCTAGAGGGCCCGATAACTTCATACCCATCGAAAACTCTATTGTCAAATGGTACTCTTACGAAAAGTCTCACATTTACTTTTTCACCAAAGAGTGTCGGGGCGATATCCACTGCCGGCATCACTGCTGTCAGTCTCGCCAACAACCATACAAACAATTTTGGAACGATCGGACTCAAAGAAACGAAAAATTGGCTACAAACTGTCGGTGTGGATTGGTTTGGGAGTCCTACAAATACAGCTTCGACCTCACTAACGATAACATCAAAAGGCATGAGGATCGCCTTTGTCGGGTATGCTGGTACAGTATCAGGTATCGACGAGGTAATGGCAGAAACGAGAAGGTTGTCAACGCTAGGATATTTCGTCATCGTCATGCCACACTGGGGTGAGGAATACGCCACAACTCCTACAGTAAAGATGCGCTCTTATGCAAAGAGTTTCATTGCAGCTGGTGCGAAGGCAGTGATCGGTTCTCATCCACATGTCCTGATGAGTGATGAGATGATAGCTGGGGTACCAGTATATTATTCTATCGGCAACCTACTATTTGATCAATATTTTTCTGAGGCTGTCATGAATGGTGAGATAGTTTCACTCACCCTCTCAAATGGACCTGCTGGGCCGAGTTTAGATAAGGTTATAACTTACGGGACACGGTTAGACAAAACAAAAGGTGTGGTGTTGAAATAAGGACTAACTCAAGATTTACGATTAAATCCTCATTCGTAAATCCATACTATATAGTTTGATAATGCATGCGACTTGTTGAATTTCTTTGAAAATACCTATATAGTGTAACTATGCGCGGTTAGCTCAGTTGGTAGAGCATCCCCTTGACGTGGGGAGGGTCACAGGTTCGAATCCTGTATCGCGCACCACTTCGCTCGCACTTCGTTCGAGCTTCGAAGTGCAAGCACGACTCAAGACTACCTCTAGCGAACCGTAGGTTCGCGTCCAAGGATTCGAAAAGTCTGAGTATATTTCTAGACAACTACAGGTGGCTAGAAATACGAAGACTGTACCGTTCCCGTAGGGAAAGAATCCTGTATCGCGCACCACTTCGCTCGCACTTCGTTCGAGCTTCGAAGTGCAAGCACGACTCAAGACTACCTCTAGCGAACCGTAGGTTCGCGTCCAAGGATTCGAAAAGTCTGAGTATATTTCT
>CAINCE010000030.1 GCA_903846945.1 uncultured bacterium | reverse complement strand
GCTATTGGTAACTTTGAGTGAATACTTGCTACTTTTGTAGAATTTCTTGAATTTGTTCTTCTCTTTGCCTTTGGCTTTAGCTCTAGCTTCCCATTGTCTCTTTTGAGCATGGTTAAACCGTCTGGCAACCCTTAATTTACCTTTGAGGTGATATATATCCTCACGCTTGCCATATATTCTGATCTTCTTTTCAACCAGTAGACCTCTTGAACTGCCCCAGAATCGACCAACTTTTTCATATTCTGGAGGAACAGCCTTCTGTCTGGATTTTTCCATGTATGAAGTCAGATAGTAACCGATTGAACCTTTGGCCTTGATAGCTCTAGCTTCAGTACCGGCTTTCAGATGCTTTTCATCATTCGAACCGACAATCCGATACCAAGACTGGGCTACATCTTGATGTGGGATTTCCTTGTCAACAAGAATATGGAAATGTGGAGCACCCCTTTCCTGGAATTCCAATACCCAGATGTATTTATATCCATGATATCTGAGCCACGAAAGAAATGTGTGAAGATGACTTTTAACTGTTGTGCCGTCCATTGGGTAATCCTTGGGATATGTGAGAGTGATCATCACCTTCATGAGATGGGCCGTATTGCGCATAAAGAATTTACATCTTTTACTTGCTCCAAAGCTGTATTTCTTGATTGATCCTCTTTTCTTTCTCTCTTTTGTTGTATCAATGCGGTGCATGGGCACTTGATATGCATCAGCAACATGAAGATCTTTGTCATAGACTTTGACTGAAAGTACGGACAGGTAGTTATAGTTTTGCTCATCTGCATTCCATTGGCTGATTCTACTGTCAGTATATGCAACTGGTTCAAGGGAGCCATCCTTACAAGCCAGAAAACAGGTTGTGTCATTCTTGGTATTCATTGGATTTTTGCAAACTCAATGAATGACTCATATAGATCGGCAAGTGAATTGAGATATTCTTCAGCCTGTTCTGGCGTAAGAGAAATACCACGCTTTTTGTAGTAAGCGGTGATCCTATCTATTAAACTTGCTGAATATACTTGGTTCATTCGTATCTTTTCAGATACAAAAAACAGCTACGAAATGAAACGCAAATAACCCATTTGTAAGGGTTAAATGATTTTCTTTTCTAGCTGGAATCAAGTGGCGAACCGAGCCTGTTACACAGATCTAGACACCAATAGTGACTGGTGTGCGATTACAAATTTCGGAGAGCTTTCTGTACCTGATGCAATTGTATTCCTTTAAAAATACCCGTCAATGTTTACGGGATATGAAAAATGTTTTCTACTGTCCTTGCCGCCTTCCACCCCAACAGCCCTTTCGAATCGCAGGAAAGTCATGCGCGGCCGCTTGAACGAGAGAACGTGGTAAGAGAGAGTACGGGCATATCCAACCTCAGCCCTGAATATGTCTGTGTCGCTCCTTTAACGCGCATACCAGTACCGCTTTGCGCTTTCCCATAGTCTGTAAAGCGCAGACAATGGGGCGCTACGCAGTACCGATATGCGCTAGTCGCGAATGACATCCGTGGTAACGGGCTGAGGTAGACATGCCCTAATCTACCAAGCGTCTCGCGCAGAACTTTCCCGAAAGTGCTGTAGGAGTGGGGGCGAATAACGACCGTGGTTAGCAGGGTGGCTTAACAGAGCCGTACTACAACACATACTTTGACGAAACCGTCAAAGTATTGACAAATAGTATCAATAATGCTATACTTGAACCAGATAAACAAACCGCGTCGCTTCGGTAAACCTGCTCAAAAGAGCACAAGCGAATGTTCGTTGAATTGGAGAAAATTATGACTCGATATCTATGCATCATCGGCCTTATACTTTTGGCGACTCTTAATATAAGGGCTGCCGAGAGCCAGACGAAGGTTCAGGGTTTGATTGCCGCCCAAATCACATCAAAAGAGGCGAGCATCGACCGGCTCAACTCCTTCTACAAATGCGTGTCCATGTTGCCGGCAGAAAGTGGTACCGAACTCTACTCGAAGAAGATGGCCCTGCTCAAATCGACATTGGACGTGATCGGTCACCAAATCACCGACCTGGCCACGCTAGTCGATCAAATCAGCCACTCATAGATGAGACTGGCTGTCATTAATATATTCACTTCACCGCACCCCAAGCAATTCGGCTTGGGGTTTATCAGTAGTCATTGTGACAAATCAAATTAGTGATGTATAATGAGGTTATTATTATAACTCGTTACAAAAACAATAACATGTTTACACTCGATATTAAAGAATTGAAACTTACTCCTCAAATTACAGAGGAAAGAGTATTCAAAGGCGAAGATAAATTCGTAGTTATTAATGAAGCAGCCGATTACATTAAAGAAACGTATAAAGATATCTACAATCCTGTTACCGTAGAGCGTTCGACTCGCGATATGGTCAAGGACGATAACGGTGAAACTGCCAAGGATAAATTTAATCGTGAAAGCTCTGAATCTGATTTCAGAATCAAAGCTGAAATTGCAACCGATCAAAAACTACAAGACGATGTTTGGAAAAAATACGAGCCGGAAAGGAAAAAGATGAACGAAGAAGAATGGAATACTTTATCATCCGTAAGTTCAGAATATGAAGGTAAGATTAATAATGCCGGTGATAAATCAATCGCACAAAAGCTTGAGGAAGAAATGCAACAGAAACTTGATGATATAAAATTGCAATATCGTAATAAAAAGGAAGCTTTATCAGTAAAAATCAATCAGGAATCTAAAAGAGACTGGGTTAAATGATAAATTGAATGGAAAAACTGCAAGATAAATTTCGAGGTGCCCTCATAGGTTTGGCTGTCGGAGATGCTCTCGGCATGCCGGTTGAGTTTCAAACTCGTGGAAAATTTGAGGAAGTTAAGGGATTTAGTTCAGGTGGCCCCTTTAATCTACCCGCGGGTTATTGGACAGATGACACCTCTATGGCTTTATGTTTAGCTGATAGTATTATTGCAAAACAGAAATATGATTCATTTGATGTAATGGATAGATATTCAAGATGGATACGAGAAGGCTATCGTAGTTCAACTGAGAAATGCTTTGATGTGGGAAATCAGATCAGTAAATCAGTAAGTAAATATGGACAAAATTCAATAATACCTCCAGATGAACAGCGAGTAGAAGCAGCGGGAAATGGTTGTGTTATGAGATTAGCACCAGTTATTATCGCTTCAATAGCGAGTGGCAAAGATGTTATAAATACGGAACGATATGCAATGATAAGCGCGCGAGAAACACATTATTCTGTTGTAGCTGAACATGTTACTGGGATTTTTGGAGGACTGCTATATATGGCGATTACTGGATCCAGTAAAGATGAAATGAAGGAATTGATTTATAGTCTAGTTTCCGATAAAAAGAATCACTATATTCAATCGTGGCAGAAATTTATTGAAAAGAATGTGGAGGAAATCAAGCCGACTGGTTATGTAGTAGACACTGTTGAAGCGGCATTGTGGTCATTTATGACAACATCTTCGTTTGAGGAAGGAGCACTAAGGGCCGTAAATCTTGGTGGTGATGCTGACACTATTGGTGCAGTATATGGGCAATTGGCAGGTGGATATTACGGTTTATCGGGCATACCCAAGGAATGGATTGAAAAATCATTCATGCACGATGAAATATTAAATATCGCTGATCAACTTGCTCAAGTTAAAACATACTCCTTTTCCTTCAGAGACAGTCGTTTTGAAATAGATAAATCTGGTCCGGGATACAGTGATGAACGATATACAGATAAGATCAATCACTAATACTCTTTACCTTTCTCTAAGTCTTCGTAGTGCCGAACGTGTTTCTTCAAGACCGTCTTTTTTCCTACGCATAACATTGATTGAATCGGAAATATCTACAGCTAATTTTTTATAATCCTCTTCATTACCCGGATGCTTTTCATCCTCGACACTGCTTCTCAGTTTGATAAATTGACCGCGTAATTTATCAATTGATTCTATAACTCTCGTGAAATTATGTGTCTCGAGAGACATTCGTTCTTCTGGATCTTCCGGTAGAAAATCTCTTTTGAAACTGCGGGTAACTCCTTGAATCGTCTCGGAAGCTTTTTTGGGATCAAATTGTTCCATCGTTCCAATTCTTTTGAGCTCATCAGAATTGAATGAAATTCTATTAAAACGATTTCCTCTTAAACTGCTCTGGAAATCATCAATATGTGCTGATACAACATTAAAACTGTCATTTAGTTTTCTATCTTCACCATTTTCTGCCTTTTCCGTAGGGCTAACTTCAATGCGTACATTTACCTCTGAGTCCTGAATATTTTTATCAACTACAGGAATACCCAATTCTTCTCTAACTTTCTTCAATGCTAACGCATCATTTTCAGCCCTTTTTGACTGTTCTTGTTCCTTGTCTGCCGTCATTTCTGGCTGAGGAAGGGGTTGTTCAATACTAACAAGCTTTTCTTCTTCGATTTTTTCAACCTTTTGTGGCTGAATTTCTTGCCACAATTTAGGTTTTTCTAGGTTTTCCATAGGATTATGTTACCATATTTTGGGCATATCCGGATGTGAATATTGTATCTATGCTAGACTTAAAGCTATTCGGACATCGTCCCAAGCTCTCCGCCAAGTGAGATTGGAAGTAGCCAAAGCTACTTCTTTTCTTTGTGCGTAGCCATATTTCTTAGGTTCGAGCGAGTGCTCAAATCGGCGGAGTTCTCGGGGGCCGATAGGTTCATTGAGAAGTTCGACGAAGGTTACTCGCAACAGATCGGCCGGGAGTTCGGCGGGATCGACCTTTCACGAGGTCAGTCTCAACGACTTGCTCTGGCACGGGTATCATACCGCAATGCACACTTCGCCATTCTGGATGAGCCGACGGCGGCAACTGACGCGAAAGCCGAGGCTGCCATCTTCGAGAGGCTTTACAGTCTCAAGGGGAAAACATCGGCCGTTCTCATCTCGCATAACTATGCGAATGTGGTGCATGCCGACCGCATCTGCGTTCTGGAAAACGGCTCCATAGCCGAGATTGGTAGCCACATGGCACTGATGCAACAGGACGGCATTTATGCCCGACTGTTCAGGCTCCAGGCCGACCGATTCCGGGATAGCACATTGGTTACTTAAACCGCTCACGGAAGCCGCTTGGCTTTTGCTGAGCGGTTTTCTTTTTCTCAAATCAATTTTTTGGTGTAGAATACATATATGAAGTACCGTCTTTTTGTAGATGAATCAGGAGATCCAAGTTTGAGTTCAGTTAATGCTGATTTTCCTGTTTTCGTATTGCTCGGATGTCTATTTGAAGACTCTGCATATCAAGATATATGCACAGAAATTACGGAACTCAAAAAAGAATTTTTTGGAAGCGAACACGCTATTTTACACAGCCGTGACATCCGTAAATGCGAAGGTGTTTTTGTAAAACTATTTGATTTGAATGTTAAAGAGAAATTCTATAAGAAATTAAATTCTATTCTTGAAAACGGCAATTACATTGTAATTTCTGTAGGAATCAATAAGAAAGAATTTATTGAAAAGTATGGGAAGATTGCTGATTTATGCGCTTATCCAGTTGCTCGACATATTATAAATCCCAAAGAACCCTATCCTGCGTATGACATTGTCGAGAAAAAGTTCAGGAAAAACAGTTCGGGGTCATTTGTGGGATATGGTTTGAAAATATTTCCCTAGAATGCAAAAAGTCCCTTGCGGGACCTCGTGCCGATCGGGGACACCCCAATCCATAGTGTTATACTAGCTAACCGTTAGTCAAAAGTCAAGCAAAATTGGGGATTATATTTTGACCATATTACAAGCCAAAAAAGTTCCAACTTCATCCCACCGTCTCCGCAACGACAAATTCGGACACCCAAACGGTGTCCGAATTTGTTGTCGTTGAGTGATGGGTGATGATGAGAACGCCGGAGCGTGCGAGGCTAGCAAGCCGAGCCGCGAGGCGGTGCCCAGACCGAGGCCGACTGGTCGGTCGAGAGTCGCGGGCGAATCTCACCCCATCCGCAAATGTTTTTGAAACTCAAGTTGATGAGCATTTCGCTCGCACCGATATGCGCTAGCCGCGAATGACGTCCGTGGTAGCGGGCTCTAGTAGACATGCCCTTATCTACCAAGCGGCACGCGCATGTACTAAAATACTCTTATAATCCTTCATTTTATGCTACTATTTCTCTATGATGAGTTTAGATAACCTTCTCAACCATGACTGAAGATCAATATCTTAATATTTTAGTTTCATTTGAACCAATCTTTGAACAAGCAGCCCGACTTGCATGCGAACTGAGAGGTAAAGTCCCAATTCATAATAAATCGGAGACAGGTGTAGAAGGCGTAGATATCGTTACAGGCGCCGATCTGCAAGTGCAAGAGTTCATTCTTTCGAGATTGGCCGAAACACCGCTTGTCGAATGTGAATTATTTGCAGAGGAATCAACTCCTTCGGTCTCAAAATTCAGAGGGACCAACGGCCTGGTACTTTTAATTGATCCAATAGACGGTACAGCAAAATATGTATCGGGTGGAAAATTCTTTTCCGTGATCGTCAGTATGCATAACAAAAAAGATATTCTCTATACTTACTATCGTTTTCCATTGCTCGGCTGGACTAAACGTATTTTAAAAGATAAAGCTGAAGACATAGGCAGCGTACCTGAAATAAAAACAAAACCAGAAATCAATCCGATGGGCATGATCGCATATTTGGAATACATCAAACCAGAACGCCTCCCTCTTGAAATCGAGAATGCCTTGAAGGCCAAAGGTCTATCCATGCACCTGCGCAAGGAGATAGTCGATGAAGGTAACATGATCTCATTAATGTTCTTAGAAAAGATAGCTGGGGTGGCTATACGAAATCCTATCGCGTACGATTGCCTGGGCTCATTGCACTATGCCCGTGCGACTGGAAAATTCGAGATCTATTCAACGGTTGACCTATCGAAGCCAATGAACGGTCAATTCGGTGTCTATTATCCTGGACAATATGTTGTGTGGAAAAAGTGAGAGTTCAGCAATGCTATACTGTCGTTGTAAGCAGTAACGCCATTCGGACATCGTCCCAAGCTCTCCGCAAAAATATATTGCTAATCAATATTGCTAATCTCTATTGTATTTTTTGCTTATTAGGAATATCCTGTAGGCTATGAAAATTGAATTCACCAACGAACAATATTGGCACCTCATGAGAGCAGTCTATATCGCTGACTGGATAGCTAACGCAGTTACTACCAAAGATTCGGAGGTCGACAAGGAAATTAGATCATTAGAAAAGTATATTTATTCATTTGCAAAAGAAATGGGTTATGGAAAATATATTGATATCGATGAAACAAATAACATTCATGAAGCAAACTCGGATTTGGATGATGAACCAATGATAAGAGGACTTATCGAGCGCTATGATGAAATAACAAGTTGGGAAGAAATTGCAGAGTGGCTTGGTGAGAGGGACTTCCATCAGAAATATAGAGACGATGAGATTGCAAAGATGGCCAGCGAAGATCGTTTCTTAAAAATCATGGAATGCCAAATTGTTTGGGAAGAAGAGTTTGAGAATAATGGAATATCCCGAATCGATATTAATGACATGGATGATATGTTGAAACAATGGCACAAAGTAAAAGATGGTTTGATAAAAAGTGACAAGAAAGTCTATTTCCATGAAAGAGAAGTTTGGTGGTGTTCAATTGGAAAAAATATTGGGTTTGAACAGAATGGCAAAGGTGAAGAATTCACTCGGCCGATCATAATAGTCAAACGTTTAAGTTTGGATACATGCCTAGTAGTACCTCTCACTACATCAAAAAAACGTAAAAATATTTTTCCATTGGGTAATTTGGTGGATGAAAAAGAGAAAACTTATGCTATGGTTGAACAGATACGACTGATTGATGCAAAAAGACTGGGGAAAAAAGTCGGTATTCTAAATAATGAAATTTATGCAAAAATGCTTGATTTCATCAAAAAGATCAATTTCGAATAAGTTTTATAAACTGTTTGCGCCCATTCTTGCGAATGGGCGCGAGGCCGAAGCCACTTGTGAAGTTATCTTAGCATACCTATATACAGGTTGTCCAATGAAAAAATTGTTAAGTGGCGCCACCACCCACTGCTGTTTCCGTGCAGGAATGCGTGAGTCACGAATAACCTCCGTGGTAATAGACTTTGCTTTGCCGCAGCTTCGAAGAAGCGAAGGTGGGTTGAGGTAGACATGCCCTTATCTACCAAGCGGCACGCGCACCTAGGTGCGCCTAAGCGTAATGAAGTCGCCTCACTTTCCAAAAGTGCTGCAGGAGTAACGAGTTGTTGCTTTTTGCAACCTAATATGCTAACTTGTAGTCACAACTGCCTTCGGGCTCGCCCTCTTCGGAGGGAGATAAAGTAAGTAGAAAAGCCGTCAGAATAAGTTCTTGGCGGCTTTTCTTATTGTATCAAAGAGTTTCTGGTCGACGACACCTATCTTGTTTATTAATCGTTTCGTGTCGATCAGTCGGATCTGCGAAGTTATGACAAATGCTTTTCTACCATCAACCATACCCAATGATATATGATATGGGGTTTTTTCCGAAGGAGCGACGGCGAGCTTCCCCCGCCCACTTATGAACATCTCCCCTGCAGACATCTCAACCAATAAAATGGTACAATTCCCTCATGGCAACAGAAACTCTCATTTCTTGGAATGCTCCAGAACATTTCTATGTTGAAAAACATCCTGATTGGTATTGGGCGGTCGGCATAGTTACACTCACACTCGCAGCAGTGTGTTTCATCCTAGGGAGCATCATCCCGGGCATATTCGTAGTTGTCGCCGCTGTCGCTCTCGTGCTCCACGCATCGAAGCCGCCTCGCATCGTCTACCACGAAGTGAACGATCGTGGTCTCGTCGTAGATGACATTCTCTACCCTTTCCTTACCCTAGACTCATTCTGGATTCCACACGACGAAGCGATTCCAAAGATCATCATAAAGTCTAGAAAGACCTTCATGCCATATATCGTCCTCTTCATCGAAGAGATCGATCCAGAAAAAGTCCGCGAAATAATGTTGCGTTACATATCAGAAACAGAGCACCATGAACCACTACTAAAACATGTCCTCGAGTGGTTAGGTTTCTAAACTTATGCTAATGTGTTCTAACGCCCTCGTCGTTTAATGGATAGGACGCAGGATTGCGGATCCTGCAATCGAGGTTCGATTCCTCGCGGGGGCACAATTTCTCGGAAAATTGTGCGGATTTTTGGACAAAGTTCGAACCTTTTTCGCTGAAAATCCTGAAGAAAGTTGAGTCGCTGCGCGACGCTGTTTTTCTTTTTGGTCGCAATCTCAAAGATATGGAGTCGGACGGCACGGCAGGAGGGGTTTTAGGGGAGGAATGCCGTGCCGTCCTCCGCTTTGTTTTTGGGGCGTGCGGGGAGGGGTGGTGAGAGGTGATCAAAATTTCTCGAAAACTAGTTTGTTGCAATATTCTACATTAGCATGTTTTCCCCAACTTGCTCTTGTGTGTGTGTGTGTGGGATAATCATCTATAGATGGATTTGGGTTTATCTCACGTATCATCATTTTATTCATATTTATTATAATTAGCTAACTTATTATCATGAAATCATTCATTTCAAAAGTCCGTTTGCATATTGCTCGAGATCGTATGCTGGTTGTTGCCATACTTATTCTTTCAGGTGTACTTGTTGCAGGGGTCGTGTCGGCTGCGACGACGATCAGTACGGATATCAATACTGGTGGACAATTATCTGTAACAGGCACTAGTACATTGTCAGGAGGATTATCAGTAACGGGAACGAGTTCACTTAATGGAAATGTTGAAATTGGTACGACGACGCTTTCA
The DNA here is from genome assembly GCA_903846945.1 of uncultured bacterium. Taxonomy (GTDB): domain Bacteria; phylum Patescibacteriota; class Minisyncoccia; order Phycocordibacterales; family PALSA-1337; genus C7867-002. The sequence goes on along the minus strand of CAINCE010000030.1, from coordinate 2,355 downwards.
GGTGGTAAGCTTAATATCGATGGAGGATTAAATATTTCATACAACGGAAGCGTCGTTAATCCAATTGTATTTACTAATATTGAAGCAGGTGGAGGTCAATGGGTACTTGGAGACGATACTTCTTGGCCAGCTGGCGTATTTGCTATTATGAGTGGCTTGAGAGGAACGGTCGCGTTCGCTATTGATGCGAATGACGTTGTCCATATTGGGTCTTCGGGAGGTTTTGTTTCTGTAGCTGGCGGTACTGTCGGTATCGGCACCTCTAGCCCAACTTCACAACTTCAAGTAACTACAAAGTCTTCTAATGCTACCTCGACGGTTACTATTGGAAAAGCAGGTCAAAACAAGGGAACATGCCACGAAGAATACAGAGTAGATGGGAGTGTTATCTATTGGTGGTGGACGGTTGCCGGAGCTATGGCAACAAGTTCAGCGAGCTGTAAATAAAGTACTATGAAAAGATTACTAACCCTTACAACTCTCGCAGTCTGTATTATTCCTGTTCTTGTTTTGGCCGCTGGAACAGATGTTTCCCTGACCACCTCCACCATCATTCAAATCGGCCCATACACCTTGAATGTTTCCGGTTCTCCAATTGCTCTCCAATCACTGACAGTCAATGATAATGGCACCCTCTCTGTTACTCTAGCTTCTGGTTCAAGTATTACTGTTTCATCACCAGCTTTGTACGAACTCTCAACCGATGTTCAGTCAGACATTTCTTCCAGCATATGCAGTACAGCTACATCATCACTATCTCTAGCATATTCAGGTGCTGGAACAGTCACTAATGTCATCACAGCTTCTTCAACCTCCTGTAGTACAGCCACAGCAGGAGCCCCTACAGCTGTATCTGCTACAGCAGCTAATGGTCAAGCCACAGTATCATTCACCACACCATCGCAAGGTGGATCGCCGATTACGAGTTACACTGTCACTTCAAGTCCTAGTGGAATCACGGCAAGCGGATCTGCTTCACCTATTACCGTAACGGGATTAAGCAACGGTACCGCGTATACTTTTACCGTAACTGCAACCAATTCAAGCGGCACAGGATCAGCAAGTTCGGCGTCAAATTCAGTTACGCCTTCAGCTCCATCAACAGGTGGTGGCAGAGGAGGAGGAGGGGGTACAGTATCACCAGCCGCATTAGCCGCCATTCTGGCTCCTTCAGCCTCAACAACCGCATACTTAAACTCCCTCGCAACATCAACTGTTCTAGGCTGTCCTGCTCTCATGATCTGTACTCCTAATCCTACAGCCACAACTTCACACTCATTCACATTCACTTTGTCTCTGACCGCCGGATCACAAGGGAATGAAGTCACGCAGTTACAACAAATTCTTGTCAATCTTGGATATCTGACGACCAGTCCAACCGGCTACTTTGGTACCAAAACCGAGCAAGCACTAAAGAAACTGCAAACTGCTCATGGACTCACTGGTGTCGGTGTTGTCGGACCATTGACGCGGACACTCCTCAATAGTTTACAACCATATTCTTCTAATGTATCTATTCAACCGACTATCAATACTCCAGTTACGACGAAATACCAGTTTAGCCACGATCTTACCATCGGCTCACAAGGCGATGATGTAAATAAACTGCAAACGATTCTCAACACAGCCGGTTTTCTTAAAGTATCTCCGACTGGATACTTTGGCTCGATGACCGAATCTGCGGCAAAGGCATATCAAAGTGCACACAGCATATCACCGACAGGTTTTGTTGGGCCAATAACAAGAAGAGAGCTAAATAAATGATACATCTCGTACGTATTATTAAAATCAGCGCGATTTTGTTTTGCGTCAGTTTTTTGTTTTTCCACATAATACATGTCGAAGCACAGAGTGATAATCCAAATTCTATAACCATAACTACCCCAGTTGCCTACCAAGTATTTCAGAGAAATGCTAACAATCATGCGAATATCACAATCACGGGAACATATAGCGGAACGCTAACGGCTATTGAAGCCTCATGGAATGGAGGATCGTATACGACCATTGTTGCAAGTCCTGCAGGAGGCGTTTTTTCTGGTACGTTATCTAATCAAACTGCCGGACAAGGAATGTTAGCAGTCAGGTTTACTAATGATACTGCTGCTTCGTCGTCAAAATCGTATGTCGGAATAGGAGATATTTTTGTGATAGCTGGACAAAGCAATGCAAGTGGAAGGGGAGGTAACAACCAAAGTTATTCGAGCGCAACACATCAACAACCCACGCCCCAGAGGGGCGGGGTATGACTTCTCGTGCATGGCCTAGTTTAGTAGCTTGAGTTGGTACGGTTCACTCATCGTCTTTCCTTGGTTCTGTATGTACTGTTTTACTATATTCCAATTACCCCGCTCG